>CAIMLX010000175.1 GCA_903842455.1 uncultured Hyphomicrobiales bacterium
CCCCATCAACTATTATACTATTATAAGTGTCAATACCCTTCGGAGGGGTGCTCTCGCGATCCCCTCCCCGTTCAGCAAGGACACGAGCGAAATGGTCGCCCCCTACCTGATCGGCAAGGACCCGCGCGACATCGAGCTGCACGATCGCACGCTCGGCAGCGTTTATGTGGGCGCCCGCGATTCGGGCGCCGAAGTCCGCGGCAACTCCGCCGTCAACATCGCCCTGTGGGACATCTATGGGCAGGCGCTCGGCGAGCCGCTCTGGCGCCTGCTCGGCGGTCGCACGCATCAGTCGGTCCCCATCTACAACACCTGCGCCGGCTACCAACACGTCCGCGCCAGCAAGAAGAACTCCCTGTTCGAGCGCACCGAGGACTGGTCGCTGAAGCAGGGCGACATGAACAACGGTCCCTACGAGGACCTGCTGGCCTGGCGCTTCGATGCCGGGACGCTGGCGAAGCGCCTGCTCTCCGAGGGCATCGGCGCCATGAAGATCTGGCCGTTTGACATCGCCGCCGAAGCCTCGAACGGCACCCGCATCTCGCTCACCGATCTCGACAAGGCGCTCGAGCCGTTCAAGCGCATCCGCGACGCCGTCGGCCGCGACATGGAGATCATGGTCGAGCTGCATGGCCTATGGACCCTGCCCCCGGCCCTGCGCATCGCCGAGGCGCTGAAGCCCTACGACGTCGCCTGGCTCGAAGAGCCGATCCGCTACAACGAGCTCGACGCGATGGCCGAACTCGCCCGCCACACGTCCACCCCGATCGCCGCCAGCGAGCGCCTGGCCTCGCGGCAGGGTGTTCAAGCAGTTGATCGACAAGCGAGCCGCCTCGGTGATCATGATCGACCTCGCGTGGTGCGGTGGGATCTCGGAGGCCCGCAAGATCGCCAACATGGCCGAGGCAAGCGAACTCCCGGTCACGCTCCACGACTGCACCGGCCCGATCGTCTACGCCGCGAGTTGCGCCCTCTCGGCGACACTGCCTAACGCGATCTATCAGGAGGCGGTGCGCGCCTACTTCACTGGCTGGTACACCGAGATCGTCGCCGACCTACCGCTTCTCACCAACGGCCGTGTCGCCCCGCTCGATGGCCCCGGCCTCGGCATTACGGTGCGCGACGAACTGTTCACCCGCCCCGACGCCACCGTCCGCCGCACCGGCGCCTGACGGCCCCGTTTTCGTCTAGACATTATGCTATTATAATCTATTCTTTCCCCGTAATATGCGTGAAGAACCCGGAACCGGGGCGACGCGGGGAGGCTTCGGTGGCGATTTCGGCAATGCGCAAGAGTGCGCAGCAGACTGGCGTGGGTAATCTGCCCGACAAGGATGTGCTGGTAAACCTGTTCGAGCAGATGGTGCTGCTCCGCAAGTTCGAGACCGTCGCGCAAGTCGCCTGCCGCAAGGGCGAAACACCCGGCTTCCTGCACCTTTACATTGGTCAGGAGGCCACCGGCGTCGGCATCTGCGCTCACCTCCGCCGCTCCGACTGGGTCACCTCCACGCATCGCGGCCACGGTCATGCGCTGGCCAAGGGCGCCGACCCGAAGCGCGTCATGGCCGAACTCTTCGGCAAGGCCGACGGCATCTGCGGCGGGCGCGGCGGCACCATGCACCTTTACGACCGGTCGGTCGGCCTGTTCGGCACCAACGGCATTGTCGGCGCAGGCATCGGCCACGCCGTCGGCATCGGCATGAGCGCCCGCCAGCAGGGCCGCGACGATATCGGCGTGGCGTTCTTTGGCGACGGTGCGGTCAATCACGGCGCCTTCCACGAGGGTCTCAACTTCGCGGCGGTGAACCGCGCACCAACCGTATTCGTGTGCGAAAACAACCTCTACGCCACCGCAACGCCGCTGAAATCGATCACCCTCAATCCCGAGGTCGCCTCCAAGGCCGACAGCTACGGCATGCCCGGCGTGGCCGTCGACGGCAACGACGTGTTCGCCGTCTGGCTGGCAATGAAGGAGGCTTCCGAGCGCGCTCGATCCGGCCTCGGCCCGACGCTGATCGAAGCCAAGACCTATCGCACCGTCGGACACCACGAAGGCGATCCGGTGATCGGCACCTACCGCACGCAGGA
>CAIMLX010000176.1 GCA_903842455.1 uncultured Hyphomicrobiales bacterium
ATACGCGGCAACCTAAACGTGAAACGGTCTAGCTCCACGCCCTTCATCCTCCGCCCCCCGCCAACCCGGCATAGAGAGCTATCACCTGACGGAGTTTTACTCCGGCGAAGCCAGACATCCTGACCTTCAGTGACGGATTATTGCTCCGGCGTTCTCAGGCTCGACATCGCCTGGTCTCTGCGCAGGGTGGCACAGTTTACCTCGACCAAGGCGCCCGACTAGTCGATCGCTGCTGACTTGGTGGCAGAATTGGTCCCTAAGGGCTCGCCGCGAACAGCTTCCACGCCGAAGAGGTCGGTGTGGAGACGGTTCAGTGCCTGGCCCAGCGCCCCTACGAGCGCTGCTCGATTACCAAGGGCGCTGGACTTGACTGGCAAAGGCCGGGGAATCACACGTGGCAACAGTCTGGCCACCTTTCGGGCGATCTCCGGCCGTGCCCCTACACTGCCACCCAACACTATGAGTTCCGGATCGACGACGGCACACACCGAGCTGATCGCCAGAACGAGTAAGCGAGCAGTCTCGTCGATGGCAGCGGCCGCCGACAGGTCGCCTGCATCGAAATGTGCCAATATGTCGGCCACGCTTTGGTCAGGCTTGCCACCATAGCCTTCGTAGCGGCGCACGACGGCGGCGCTGCTTGCTGCACCCTCGAATGCGCCGTTGGGAAAGCTGGCAGGATCGAACGGATCTCCACCGATGGGCAGGTATGCGACCTCTCCGGCCGCGCCGCGGGCGCCGCGCAGCAGTCGCCCTTCTGAGACAATGCCCATCCCGACACCGCTACCGATCCCGAAGAACACGAAATCGGTGGCACCGCGGGCTTCGCCTTGCCACAGCTCGCCCAACGCCGCCAGCTTCACGCCGTTCTCGATGGCGAGTTCCAGCCCGAGCGCGGTGCGAACCGCTTCCACGAAGTTGATGTCGCCCAGATGCGGGATGCTCGGTGCGATGTCGATATGGCCGGACTTCGGATCGACAACTCCAGGGCTGCCCATAACTCCGAAGCGAACCCGATCGCGCTGGACTTTTGCCGTGGCAAGCAAAGCCAGAAACAGCCGGCCAAGCTGACCGACCACTGCGAGGCCGCCGCTGGGATCCGTAGGCTCCGACATTTCGGCCACCACATCGCCGCGAATATCCGCCAGGGCCATCTGCACGATACTGCCTTCGAGCCGAATCCCGAGCACATAGGCAGCCAGCGGATTGAGTTCGTAGGTCGGAGCACTACGGCCCAAGGGACCCTGCATGCGGCCGCTGACCTGCAACCAGCCGTCGCGCTCCAGTTCCAGCACGACTTGCGTGGTGGTCTGGCGTGACAGCCCGGTCAGCTTGGCCAGAGCCGCCCGCGACGTCGGCCCCTTGTGAAGAATGGCTTCCATAATCGACCGCACCGACAATTGGCGGGCGACTGGTGGAGACGATGCCTTGGCCATGCGCGCCTTGTCCTAGCGTTCGAGCCGGGCCAGGAGGCTTGAGGTGTCCCAGCGCTTGCCGCCCATCGACTGCACCTCGGCATAGAACTGGTCGACCAACGCGGTCAGGGGGAGCTTGGCACCGTTGCCGCGGCCCTCTTCGAGCACGATGCCGAGGTCCTTGCGCATCCAATCCACGGCGAAGCCGAAGTCGAACTTGCCGGCGTTCATTGTCTTGTAGCGGTTCTCCATCTGCCAGGATTGCGCCGCGCCCTTCGAGATGACGTCGATCACCGCCTCGATGTCCATCCCCGACTGCTTGCCGAAGTGGATGGCCTCGGCGAGGCCCTGCACCACTCCTGCGATGCAAATCTGGTTCATCATCTTGGCCAGTTGGCCGGCGCCGGACTCACCCAGCAAACGCGCTGCCTTACCAAAGCTCATGATGGTCGGCTGCGCAGCATCGAACACCGGCTGATCGCCGCCCACCATGACGGTCAGTTGCCCATTCTCGGCCCCCGCCTGCCCGCCGGACACCGGCGCGTCGAGGAAGCCGAAACCGGCCGCCGTTGCCGCTGCATGGAGTTCACGCGCGATACCTGCCGATGCCGTGGTGTGGTCAACGAAGATGGCGCCCTTGGCCATGCCCTCAAAGGCGCCGTGCTCGCCCAGCGTCACTTCGCGCAGGTCGTTGTCGTTGCCGACGCAGGCGAAGACGATGTCCTGGCCCTGCGCGGCGTCCGCCGGGGTCTTCGCCAGCTTGCCGCCGTGCTCGGAGACCCATTTTTCGGCCTTAGCCGTTGTGCGGTTGTACACGGTGACGTCGTGGCCCTTAGCCTTGAGGTGCCGCGCCATCGGATAGCCCATCACACCGAGGCCCAGGAATGCTGCTTTGACCATTTGTCGTTTGTCCTTGTTGATCAGGCGTCGAGGCGGGTGCGCGTTCGCATGCGCTTTTGCCGCGGATCGGGGTGAGGCACCGCGGAAATCAGTGCCTTGGTATAGGGATGCTCAGGCGCCGTGCAGATGGTTTCTGCCGGTCCCAGTTCGACAATCTTGCCGCGTCGCATCACCGCTACACGGTCGCAGAAATAGCGCACCACACCGATGTCATGGCTGATGAACAGAAAGCTCAGCCCGAGCCGCTGCTGCAGCTCCAGCAACAGATCGAGCATCTGGCTGCGGATCGAGACGTCGAGCGCAGATGTTGCCTCGTCGGCGATCAACACCCGCGGGTTGAGGGCAAGCGCTCGCGCTATGCCGATGCGCTGTCGCTGCCCGCCGGAGAAGGCGTGCGGGTAGCGCTCCATCATCGCCGGGTCCAGCCCGACCATGCTGAGCAGTTCCGACACGCGCGCATCGAGTGAAGCGCCGCTGGCGATGTGGTTCACCACCAGCGGGTCGGCGATGATCTGGCGCACCGTCATCCGCGGATTGAGCGAGGCGAACGGGTCCTGGAAGATCAGCCGAACCTGCTGGTGAAAGCCGCGCAGCCCACGTTTGTCGAGAGCCCGCACATCGATCGGCGCTCCGGTGGCAGGCCGAAAGGTCACTGTCCCTTCCGTCGGCTCGACGATGCGGAGGATGAGCCGGCCGAGCGTGGTCTTGCCCGACCCGCTCTCGCCGACGATACCGAGGCTCTCCCCTGCCATCAGGTCGAAGCTGACGCCATCGACCGCTCGCACTTCGGTCTTCGGCCTCCGACTTAGAAAGCCCTGGCGCGGCTGGTAGAGCTTGCCGAGGTCACGCACGGAGAGGATGGGGTCTGCCGCCGTGCTCGCCTGCTTCAGTTCGGATGTCCGCTCGAGCTTCAGCACCGAGTTCAGCAGCCGCTTGGTATAGGGGTGCCTCGCGCCGTGGAACACCTCGTCCACCGGCCCGGCTTCGACGATCCGGCCGCGGTACATCACCGCCACGTCGTCGGCCACTTCCGCCACCACGCCCATATCGTGGGTGATCAACAGCGTGGCCATGCCGAGTTCGCGCTGCATCCGTGAGATCAGGTCCAGCACTTCGGCCTGCGTGGTGACGTCGAGCGCCGTGGTCGGCTCGTCGGCGATCAGCACCTGCGGGTTGCAGGCGAGCGCCATGGCGATCATCGCCCGCTGCCGCATGCCGCCCGAGAACTCGAAGGTGTAGCGGTCGATATTGCGCTCGGGGTCGGGGATTTCGACCTGGCGCAGCAGTTCGATGGTGCGGGCCCGGGCCTGCTGCCGGTCCATCTTCAGGTGCAGCCGCAGCACCTCGACGATCTGCGCGCCGATGGTGTGTACCGGCGACAGCGAACTCATCGGCTCCTGGAAGATCATGCCAATGCGGCGACCGCGAATGGCGCGGATGGCATCGCCACGCGGGTTGAGCGTCGCGATATCGACCGGCGCGCCCTCGCCGCTCAACATGATGGTGCCGCCCGCGATACGGCCGGGCGCGTCGATCAACTGCATCATGGCGCGCGCCGTGACGCTCTTGCCGGAGCCGCTCTCGCCCACGAGGCACAGCGTCCGCCCTGCCTGCAGCTTGAAGCCGACATCTCTGGCGGCGGTGAAGGTGCCGCCGCGCAGCGCGAACTCCACCGCAAGGTTACGCACCTCGAGGACTGTGGGGGCAGTGGCGGGGATATCAGTTGTCATAGGGGTCCGCCGCGTCGCGCAATCCATCGCCGAGGAAATTGAAGCTGAGTACGGACACCATCACCGCCAGCGCCGGCCAGAACAGCAGCCACGGCGCGTTGGCGATGGCCCGGAGGTTCTGTGCATCCTGCAGCAGTACGCCCCAGCTGACCACCGGTGGCTTCAAGCCGATGCCGAGGAAGGACAGGGAAGTTTCGGCGATGATCATCGCCGGCACCGCCAGCGTCACCATGGCCAGCAGGTGCGAGGTGATCGAGGGCAGCATGTGCCGGAAGATCAGCCGCATCTCGCTCGAGCCGTCGAGCCGGGCGGCCGTGACGAAATCCTCTTCGCGCAGCGCGAAGAACCGCCCGCGCACCTCGCGGGCGAGCGACGTCCAGCCGAGCAGGGAGACGATTGCCGTCACGGTGAAATAGACCAGCCCGGATGGCCAGGTGAGCGGGATCGCCGCTGCCAGCCCCATCCAGAGCGGGATGGTGGGCATGGCGCTCACCACTTCGACCAGCCGCTGGATCGCCGTATCGACAGCTCCGCCGTAATAGCCCGAGATGCCGCCCAGAAACACGCCAAGCGCCAAGCTGATCACCACGCCGACGAGGCCGATCGACATCGAAATCCGCGTTCCGTAGATCAGCCGGCTGAACACGTCGCGACCGATGCGGTCGCTGCCGAGCAAGTAGACGGTGTCGGCCGGGTTGGTCGGGCCGATGAAATGCAGGTTGCTCTCGAACAGCCCCCACAGCTTGTAGCTCTGGCCGGTGACGAACAGCCCGATCGGGATGATCTGTTCAGGATCGACCACGAAGGTGCGCCGCATCGCCTCCTGGTCGACGACGATCTTGTAGCCCGAGGCGTGCGGCAGGAAGCGCCAGCCGCCATCCGGCGTCGTGACGAACAGGCTGATGCCCTGCGGCGGGGCGTAAGTGTATTGCGGCCGGGTCATGTCGACGTCGTAGGGGGCGAGGAACTCGGCGAGGATCGCCACCAAGTAGAGCAGCAGCACGACCACGAGCGATGCCATCGCCACCTTCTGGCGGCGGAACTTCCACAGCATCAGGGTCCACTGGCCGGCAACGGCGGCGCTTGCCCCGGCAGTGGCGACAAACTGCGTCTCGTCGAGCGGCAGCTCCGTGGCGTGATCGGTGTCAGTGACGAGGTTGTCGGGTTCGAGGCTCATTGCAGCCGGATCCGCGGATCGAGCACGGCGAGGAGAATGTCCGAGATCAGCATGCCGACCAGCGTCAACACGCTCATCAGCAGGATGAAGGCGCCGGCGAGGTACATGTCCTGGCTCACGAGCGCGCGCAGCAGCAGCGGGCCGGCCATCGGCAGGTTGAGGACGATCGCCGTGATGGTGACGCCCGAGATCAGCGCCGGAAGCACCCAGCCAATGGTCGAGATGAAGGGGTTGAGCGCAATGCGCACAGGATAGCGCATGATCAGCGTGAACTCCTTCAGCCCTTTTGCGCGCGCCGTCACCACGTATGGTTTGTTCAACTCGTCAGAGAGGTTGGCCCGCATCACCCGGATCAGCGCGGCGGTGGAGTTGGTGGCGATGACGACGATGGGGATCCAGAGGTGGAGGCACAGGTCCCACAGCTTGCCCAGACTCCAGGGCGCATCCTGATATTCCGGCGAGAACAGCCCACCGACGTTCTGGCCGAGAAACTTGTACGACACGTACATCAGCACTAGCGCCATGATGAAGGTCGGGATGGCGAGGCCGATGAAGCCGAGCAGCGTGAAGATATGGTCGCCGATCGAGTAGCGCTTGACCGCCGAATAGATGCCGATCGGCAGGGCGACGGCCCAGATCAGGATCAGGCTCAGCACCGAGACGAACAGGGTGATGCCCATGCGGTCCCAGATCAGCCGGCTGACCGGCTGGCCCCAGTCGAACGACCAGCCGAAATCGCCGCGGAACAGGATGCCCGAAATCCAATTCCAGTACTGCACGTAGAACGGCTGATCGAGACCGTATTGCGCGGTCAGCGCGGCCACGGTCGCCGAGTCGAGGCTTTGCCCGGAATCGGCGATGGCCGAGATCAGCGAGGTGAGGAAATCCCCTGGCGGTAGCTGGATGATGAAGAACGACACCAGCGACATCCCGAACAGTGTCGGGATCATGTAGAGCACGCGCTTGAGGATGAAACCGAGCATCAGGCGATCCTAACGGGCGAAGTCGATGAGCACGACCTCGTTGGTGACGATCTCGGGCACCTCGATCCGCACCCGACCATCAGCAATTAAGAGCGCTGGCGACAGGCCCGACACCAGCAGCCTTGCCGAAGCCCCGGCCATGCCCTCAGGCAGCGCCACCGACACCACCTGTTTCCCGACCGGGATGATCTCGCGGACCGGCCCCTTCATCATCATCGGGTTGGTCAGGTTGACGAGGTGCACCGACAGCCTGTCGCTCCCCTCGCGGGTGGCGATATCAAGCACGCCCGGACCGCGGACTTCGACGCGCGGACGCGCCCCGAGCGCCCAGCGCACGGCATTGCCGATCAGGGTCGAGTGGTCGAGGTTCAGCACCTCCCAAAACACCTCACCTAGGTTCCACGGGAAGTACACCAGTCGCCCGCCGCCCTCGAACTCGCGCGCGATCGCTGCCGGTGCAGCGGCCGGCTCGCGCGGATAGATCTCTTCCATCGGCAAATCCGGGAAGGCCGGAATGAAGCGGAAGGGGATTTCCGAACAGGCACCATCGTGCAGCCGCAGCGGGATCTGCCGCGTACCGCCCATGATGCGCTCGGCGCCGCCAAACCCGGCGGTCAGCGGGTGCTTGGTGCTCAGCTCGATATAGGTGTTCTTGGCATGTGCAGTGGTTTGCCCGGCGACGCTGGCGCCGAACAGGTTGCTCAGCCCGAAATCGGCCCGCTGCGCCCCCCACTCGTCGTAAAGCGAGGTTTCGAAGCTGGTGACGAGGCTGCCGCCGCGCTCGACATAGCGGTTGAGGCTGTCGCACTGCGCATCCGACAGGAACGACGCATTGGCCACCGCGATGAGCTTGTAGCGATCGAGCTTTTCATCCGAGACATCGAGATCGGAGTGCAGCTCGAACGGCAGCCGCGCCTCGATCAGGGCATGGTAGAGCCCGAACTCATGCCCCTCGGCGCTCTCTCGATCGTCCGAATCCCAGCTGCGTAGCGTGGTGGAAGGATCGAGCATGGCGATCTCGGCCGTCGGGTGCAGTGGCGCCAGTTCCGGTTCCAGCCGCGCGTGCAGCTGGAAGCTCTCCGCAATCGGCTTAATCCAGCGGTTGTCGGGCACCTTGGCATTGAACTTGGTGAACCAGGGGCGCAGCCCGTGCGCCAGCCCATCGACCATCCACATCCGGATTTCCTCGGGCGACTGGACGGAGTCCTTCCAGCGCCACTTCTCCTCAACCGAGGTCGAGGTGATGAGCCCGATCGGACGGTCGCCCATGGCGCCGCGCATCCGCTTGCCGTCGCGGCCAGCCGACCAGATCGGCACCACTCCGGTGCGGCCCTGATGGTCGACGAACAGGATCGGGCAGTATTTTTCGATCTCGTCGAGATCGAATTCCAGCATGGACGAGTTGCCGATGTTCGGGATGAAACGGCCGTGTGGGCGCTCGCTGGCAACGACGCCGTTCCAGTGCGCCACCAGTTCGGTCAGCACCCTGCGCGACCAGTTGAGCCAGGCCTGCCACACCTTGTCGTGCGGGTCTTTCTGGCGCGGCAGGTCGTAGCCCGACTCGGCCCTGAACGCGGTGCTGCAGTGCGCGCAGTAGCAGACGCCGTGGCCTGACCAGCGATTGGCGAACACCGCGTCGATATCGTAGTTGGCGGCGACCTCGCGGATCACCTCACTCATGAAGCCACGGTTGTAGTCGCCCCAGGCGCAGGTGATGTAGGCGTCGGGGAACGACCAGTGCTTGCGCAGGTCGCCCCCTGATGTCACCGATATCCATTCGGGGTGGGCCGCCGCGACATTGGCATGCACGGCATGCGGATCGACCCGCGCCACTACATGCATGTTGCGAGCCCGCGCACCGGCGACCAGATCGCCGAACGGGTCGGTATCGCCGATGAACCGGCTGACATGCTGCAGCGGAATTTTCGAGGGGTAATAGGCGACGTAGCCACCAGCCGAAAGGCAGGCGGCGTTGGATTGTGTCTCGTCGAAGATCCGGAGCCAGAAATCGAGGTCGAAGGTCTGCGGATCGTCTTCGACCAGCGTCAGCTGGGTCCAGCGCGTCGCCGTTTCGTACCATGTGGGCGACCGCAGGCCGCCAGTGACCCTGAGTGTCTGGTTCATCAGTCGTTCCGGAAAATTGGAAGGGTCGACAGGGGGCGGCCGAGGCGCCCCCCGTCGTGAAGGCCCAAGCCTAAGCCTTGAAGTACTGCTCGGGATTGGTCGGTGCCGGAGTAGGATAGCCGAACGAGTTCGGCATCCGCTCAGGCACGTTATGGAAGTCGTTGCGCACGATGCCGTAGGCGTCGTTCGGCACCTTGATGCCGATCGAATAGAACTGGTCGGCGGCGATCTCGAGGATCTGCTTAAACGCCTCGACGCGCCGGGCATCGTCGATGGTGCTCTTCATTTCGTCGTAAAGAGCCAGCGCTTCCTTCACCTGGGCAGGCGGCTCGACCGCGTTGGCGGCGGTCTTGTCATTGTACCAGATTTGCCAGCCCATGGCGTAGAAGGCGTTGCCGCTATAGGGCACGAAGTAGCGCGGATCGAGCAGGGCAGCGAGGCCGATGCCGCCGCCGAAGCGGTTCGTGGTGGCGTCGTAGTCCATGTTCTGGCGGATGCGCACTTCCCAGAGCGAACGGTCGATCAGCTTGAGCTGCCCGTCGATGCCCACTGCCTTCAGCATCGGCATCATCAACTGCATCATGTCCACCATTTCGAGCCGGTTCTGGTCCTGCTCGAAGACGATGGTGATGCGGCGGCCGGAGCTGTCGAGGCGATAGCCGTCGGCGTCCTTGTTCGGCGCAGCCTTGTCCAGGAACTCGTTGGCCTTGGCGAGATCGAACTCCGTAAACTGCTTGGCCAGCCGCTCGTTGTAGAGCGGGTCGCCTTCGGCAATCGCCGCCTGGGACGCCGAACCGACGCCCACAAAGACGGAGTCGATCAGCGCCTGGCGGTCGATGGCATGCGAGAAACCGATACGGAAGTCCTTGTTCGAGTAGAGCTCCGCCTTGACCGCGTCCGGATGGGTCATGTTGAGGCAGATCGCCATCTCGTTGGGCTGGGTAGAGAGCGTGGTGTAGAAGTCGTAGCCACCCTGCTCCTTGCCATCGAACAGCACCGACTTGTTGGTCGGCGTGCCGATATACTGGTCGAGCAGATCGATCTGCCCTGCAGGCACTTGAGTAGCAACACCTGCGCATCGGCGACCAGCACGTAGTCGATGCTGTCGAGATAGGGCAGCTGGTTACCGGCGGTATCGACCTTGAAGTAGTAGGGGTTGCGTTCGGCGATGGCGTGCTCGGTGCTCTCGCCGGGCGCGACCTTCATCTTCCACGGATGGAGAACCGGGATCTCGCTGTTGAGAAAGAAATCATCCTCGAGCGCCGCGCCGGACTTCTTCTGGAACAACTGCACCCAGCCCGACAGGCCTTGGTCCGTTGCCAGCTTGTCGGCATCGGGATTGTACTTGGGCAGGAACCGGCTGAGGTAGTGCTTGGGGAAACGAGTGGTCTGGTCGCTGTCGGCCCAAGCGAGCAGCAGCAGGAACAGGCCGTTGGAGTTCTTGAAGCTCACCTTGAAGGTGAGGTCGTCGATCTTGGTGAAGACGCCCTTGTCGTCGCCGATGATCAGGTGATCCTGATTAGTGACCTCGATCTCGGGGTTCGAGAACACGTCCTCGTACCAGAACATCACGTCTTCGGTGGTGTATGGGTGCCCGTCGGACCACTTGTGGCCCTCGCGCAGCTTGAAGGTGAACTCGGTGGCGGTGTCGTTGGCGACCACGGACTCGGCCACGTTCGGGATAACCCCCGTCCATTCGGGGTTGTAGCGCATCAGGGGTTCGTAGGCTTGGTAGCGGAACAGCATCGACAGTGAGCCGCCGCCGACAATGGTAGAGCGCCAGGTGCCACCGTACTTGCCCACTTCCCGCAGCGGGGTCACCACCATCGGATTGAGTGGCAGGCGATCGGCCAGCGCCGGGAGCGTCCCCGCATCGACCAGCGCCTTCAGCATCGGTGCTTCACCCGTGGCGGCCGCCGCCAGCGCCGGCAGGATACCGCTGGCCGCAACGGCCAGCGCCGCGGCCGAAGTGCCCAGAAACAAACGCCTCGAAATAGAACCCATTTTTTATGTCCCCTGTTGCGTCCCAAGCCGCGCGATGCCCGCACTGCGGCGAGTGGGTCAGCCGACCAGCGGCCCAGCTTCTGAGCCCGCCCTCAACCATCTTGAGCAACGCAAGCTATCTCGCCCGCATGTTTTGTCAAGGACCGTGACATTATGTCGATGGCGATTAGCTGCCGGTGCATAGTAAATGCATTCTCGACAGCATCGAGAGCCGAAATGGTGGCAATTGGTCACTGCTGCTGACAATATATCCGGAGTGTCCGGCGTGCGACAGGAAGGGGTCCGTCGGCCGCTACGGGGGGGCTGTGGACCACAAACGGCCACTCCGGCGAGCGGAATACCTGTCCTGAAACCGAATGGCTCCAATGCACCCCTACGCCTAGAGTCCTTAGGCATCTGCGAGGTGGAGAGCCAACGCTCACGCAAGGGGCCTTTCCTGGTGCCGCAGATCAGCCCATGGGGCTGGGCGACTCAGGCTCTGTTCACCTCACGAAGGCGCAGGGCAAGCGGCCAAACACGCATTTGTCGATCGGTGGCCAGTGGCAGTCAGGTGATCGGGCAACAAGCAGCAATGCCGGATTTACTGGCAAGTCGGGATGCTATAATGGGTGGATCAGGATTGACGGTCAGCAATCAGCGGAGTTTAGATGGCCAAGTTGACTAGCTTGAAATCCGAGAAGCGCCTGCTTGACCGTCAGGCTGCCGATGGCATCCGCGAACATATCCTCGAAGGCATCTTGCCGGCGGGGGCGAGACTACTTGAGACCCAACTGTCGGAACAGCTCGAGGTTAGCAGGGGTACAGTGCGGGCGGCACTAGCACAACTGGCGCGTGAAGGGCTGGTGCAGCAGGTGGCGTTCACCCGCTGGCAGGTGTCGGAGACATCGCCGCGGGATGCCTGGGAACTCTACACGCTGCGGGCGGCGCTCGAGGGACTGGGGGCCCGGCTGGCGGCTGCGAATGCCGGACCAGTTGATGCCAAGCGCCTTAAGGCGACGGTCGTAGAGCTGACTAGTGCGGTAAAAGACCAGCGGTTTGAGGATGTTACCGACATCGACTTCCGCCTCCACCAGCAGATCGTCGAGATCGCGCACCACCATCGCCTGGCCGAGCAGCATGGCTACAT
>CAIMLX010000177.1 GCA_903842455.1 uncultured Hyphomicrobiales bacterium
GGCCGGGGCGGCGGTCGCCATAGCCGGTGAGCCGCACCAGTTCGAGCGCGGCCTCGGCGGCGCGGTAGCGCTCGGCCCTGTCGACCTTGCGCAGCATCAGGGAGAAGGCGACGTTGTCGCGCACGTTCATGTGCGGGAACAGCGCATAGTCCTGGAACACGGTGTTGACGTTGCGCCGGTAGGGGGGCACGCCCTCCACCGCCTCGCCGAAGATCTCGATGCGGCCGGAAGTGGGCTGCTCGAAGCCGGCGATCAAGCGCAGGCAGGTGGTCTTGCCCGAGCCCGACGGCCCCAGCATGGCGAAGAACTCACCGGGCGCCACGACGAGATCGACCCCGTCCATGGCGCGCACGCTGCCGAAATGGCGCGACACATTGTGCAGCGAGACTGCGGTCGTCATGGCGTTCTCGACGATCGTAGTGGGAGGAATCGGGGGCGCGGCCGAAGCAGCGCCCCCGGGATGGCCTAGCGTCCGCCGATCACGCCGACGTAGTCGGAGACCCAGCGGTAGTACGGCACGCATTCGCCGCTTTCGCACTTGGTGACCGGGGTGCGCCAGAAGCGGATCTTCTCGAAATCGTCGCCGCCATTGTTGGCGCAGCCGGTATCGCCGAGCAGTTCGTTGCCGGTACATGCAGCGGGCACCGACGGCACCGTGCCGAACCAGGCCGAGACGTCACCCTGCACCTTGGGCGAGATCGAGTGCTCCATCCACATGTAGGCGCAGTTGGGGTGCGGGCTGTCGACATGCAGCATCGTGGTGTCGGCCCAGCCGGTGATGCCTTCCTCGGGGAAGGTGGAGGCAACGGGGGCGCCTTCGGCTTTCAGCACGTTGACCATGAACGGCCACGAAGACGAGGCCACGACGCCTTCGTTCTTGAAGTCGTCCATCTGGATGAAGGCGTCGTGCCAGTAGCGGCCGACGAGGGTGCGCTGCACGCGCAGCAGGTCGAGCGCTGCGGCGTACTGTTCCTCGTTGAGCGCGTAGGGGTCGGTGATGCCCAGCTCGGGCTTGTGCGTCATCAGGTAGAGTGCGGCGTCGGCAACGTAGATGGGGCCGTCATAGGCCTGGACGCGCCCCTTGTTGGTCTGGCCGTCTGGGAGGTCCATCTCCTCGAACACCACGTTCCAGCTGGTGGGCGGCGTGTCGCCGAACACTTCGGTATTGTACATCAGCACGTTGGCGCCCCACACATAAGGGGTGCCGTAGTGGACGCCGTCCACGGTGTGCCAAGCGGCACTTTCGAGCCGCGGGTCGATGGTCGACCAGGACGGGATCAGCGCGGTGTTGATCGGCTGCACGCGCTTGCCGGCGATGAGGCGCAGCGAGGCGTCGCCCGAGGCGGTGACGAGGTCGAAGCCGCCCTCGTTCATGAGCGCGACCATTTCGTCGGAGGTGGCGGCGGTCTTGACGGAGACCTTGCAGCCGGTATCGGCCTCGAACTTGGTGACCCAGTCGAAGGCCGGATCGGTCTCGCCGCGCTCGATATAGCCGGCCCACGCCACGATTGAGACTTCGCCCTCACCGGCGCCGAGCGATTGCAGCATGTCCTGCGCCATCGTCTGGCCGCCGACGGCGACAACCATGGTCAAGGCGGTGCACGTCCGGAACACTCTAGTCTTGAGAATGGATTTCATCGTTTGCTCCCTGCACGGGCCGCGCTCCCAAAAGCGCATCCGGCCCTCGGATGAGACGGTATCGGACGGGGGAACATTCGCAAATTCATTCGACAGAAGGGAGCTATCGGATTTTCCGATAGCACAGCCTGTGGTTCAGCGTTCCGGCGATGGTCGGGTTCGCGACAGATGCTGCTGCTGGGCGAGGCCGATGAAGTCACGCGCCGCCTGGGTCAGCTGGCTGCCGCGGCGCCAGACCATGCCGACCTGCACGACCGGCAGGGCGCCGGACACGTCGCGGCTCTCGATCCGGTCGCCTTCGAGTGACCAGGGGCGGTAGACGAGATCAGGGAGGAGCGCGATGCCGGCGCCAGTGGCGACGAGGCTGCGCACCGCCTCGACCGAACGGGTGCGGAAGGCGACGTTGGGCCGGGCGCTGAAGGCGGCCAGCAGCTTGCCGGTGTTCTCCTCGGTCTCGTCGACCGTCAGCATGATCAGCGGTTCGGGGACGATGTCACTTACCGAGATGATGTCGGCCCCAGCCAGCCGGTGGCCGAGCGGCAGCCACAGGCGGTAGGGCGAGGTCTCGAAGATCTCGGCCTGCAGGGCGACGCGGTCGCGCAGGTTGGAGATGACCATGACGGCGACGTCCAGTTCGCCGCCGATCAGCAGGTGCTCGAGATAGTCGCCATTGTCCTCGATGGCGGTGACGTTGACGTTGGGATTGGCGCGGCGGTAGCGGGCGAGAAGATCGGAGAGCACATAGCCCGCCACCAGCGAGGTGACGCCGAGCTGCAGCGTGCCGCCCGCCGGCGCCGCCGCCTCGCCAAAACTCCGTCGCGCATCGGAGACGCTGGCGAGGATGCGAGTGGCATGCCGGTAGAACTGGTGGCCGCGATGGGTGATGGCAAGGCCGCGCCGGTGCCGCTCGAACAACGTCACACCGAGATCGTTCTCGAGTTCCTTGATCGCGTCGGTGACCGCCGACTGGCTGATCGACAGCGCCTGCGCCGCCGCCGAGACGGTGCCTTCCTCGGCGACCGAGATGAAATACTGCAACTGCCGCAGCGTGAACGCCATCGCCCTCAATGATCCTTGGCCGCCGACAGGAGCCGGGACCAGTTGAGCATGGAATGCACAGCAAGGGGATAGGGGCCGAACGGCGCGTGTTGCAGCAGCCCAGAAGGCTCCGCGGCTTGCCCGATCGAGCCGATTTCAATAGGTTGGGCGTCGCTTCGTCCGTCGGGTCACGTTTCCATCATGCGTATCGGTTTCGAGCTGCCGCCACAGCAGCGGGTCTATGGCGGCTTCTTCATCTATTCGTTCTGCATGGGGAGCCTGCCGCCGCGGCTGCCGGATATCCAGCGGGCGATGGGGGTGGAGGAAGGGGCGCTCGGCTTCGGGCTGATCGGGGCAGCCGCCGGTACGCTGATCTCGCTCAGCCTTGCCGGACCGTGGCTCGAGAAGTTCGGCTATCGCCGCTCGATCCTGACGCTGATTCCGCTGCTGGCGCTGTTCTATGCCATCGCCAGCTTCGCCACCGGGCCGCTCGCCTTCTTCGTGCTGCTGCTGCCGGTCGGTCTTGCCATCGGCGGCATCGAGATCATCCTCAACCTCGAGGCGGATCGGACCGAGCACATGATCGGCCACCGCATCATGAACCGGGCGCACGCGTTCTGGAGTTTTGGCTTCTTTTCAGCGGGCATCATCTCCGCCGGTATCGCGCAGACCGGGCTCGAGGTGCACCTGCACCTGCTGCTGATGGTGCCATTGGTGGTACTCGGCGTCGCGCTGCTGCTCGGCCGCTTCGATCCGGCGCCGCACCGCACCGGCGGCTCCACCGACGAAACCAAGGGTTTCGCCTGGCCAACGGGCGCCGTCATGATCCTCGTGATCGTCACCCTGTCGGTGATGATCATGGAGGGCGCCGGCATCGACTGGTCGGCCATCTACATGCGCGACGAGTTCCAGGTGACGCCGTTCCTCGCGGGGTTTGCGGTGGCGCTCGGCGCCTTGACGCAGGCGCTGACGCGCTTTTTCGTCGACCCGTTCGTCGAGCGCTATAGCCCGACACTGGTGTCGCGGGTGCTGCTGACGGTGCTGCTCGCCGGTACGCTGCTGATCTTTTTTGCCACCTCCGACTGGATGGCGCTGCTCGGCTTCGGGCTCTGCGGTGTGGGCACCTCGGCGATCTTCCCTCTCGCCATGTCGGCGGCGGCGCAGCGCACCGACCGGCCGGCGGCCACCAATGTCGCCTCGCTGGCGCAGACCAGCTTCACCGCCTTCCTGCTCGGGCCGCCGCTGCTCGGGTACGTCGCCGAGCATTTCGGTATCCGCTGGAGCTTCGGCATCGGCATCCCGCTCATCATCCTGAGCCTCATTTTCGCCGATGACCTGGGCAAGAAGCCCATCCGGCACGAGATTGATTGATCACATGTTCAACCTGAAACCGCACCAGCGGGTCTATGGCATCTTCTTCGTGTTCGCGCTGTCGATGGGCGCGTTGCTGTCGCGCCTGCCCGACCTGCAGGAATCGCTGGACCTGACCGAGGGACAGCTCGGCCTCGTGCTGATCTCGATGTCGATCGGCGCGCTGTTCGGACTGACCTTCTCGAGCCCGCTGATCGAGAAATATGGCGCCCGCACCACGGCATTCGTCACGGTGTTCGGCGCCTCGATGATGTACGCCATCGTCCCCTGGGTGCCATCGGCGATGCTGCTGGCGCCGGTGTTCTTCATCGCCGGGCTGTTCGCCGGGGCGCTTGAGATCAATGTCAACCTCGAGACCGACCGGCACGAGGCGCAACTGGGCACCCGCATCATGAGCCGGGCGCATGGCATGTGGAGTCTCGGCTTCTTCGTCACGGCGTTCATTTCGGCCGGGGTGCGCCAGCTCGGAATTTCCATCCACGTCCACACCTTCGTGGCGCTGCTGGTGGTGGTCGTGTTCGGCTTCATCGTGTTTTCGAAAATCCAGAACGCGCCGGTCCGCGCCGAAAGCCACGCGGGCAAGATGCCGCTTGTCGCCTTCCCCACCAGCGGCCTGCTGCCGCTCTGCCTGATCGGGGCGGCGCCGCTGCTGGTCGAGGGCGCCGGCATCGACTGGTCGGCGATCTACATGCGCGACGTGTTCGCGGTGGAGCCGTTCATCGGCGGGCTGTCGATCACCATCTTCTCGCTCTTCATGGCATTGGCACGGCTCTACATGGACCCGGTGGTGGAGCGGTACAGCCCGCGTGTCGTCGCCGGCGGACTGCTCGCTATCGCCGCCATCGGCCTGGTGCTGGTCGGCTTTGCCTGGCACCCCTATGTGGCGCTGTTCGGCTTCATGCTGATGGGGCTGGGCTGTTCGTCGGTCTACCCTATCGCGGTCTCCGCCGCAGCACAGCGCACCGACCGGCCGGCGTCGGTGAACGTGGCGTCGCTGGGGCAGATGACGTTCGTGGTGTTCTTCCTCGGGCCACCGCTGCTCGGCTTCGTCGCCGAGAGCTTCGGCATCCGCGTCTCCTATTTCGTCGGCGTGCCGCTGATCCTCGCGGCGCTGCTGGCGATCGGGGCGCTGTCGGCCCGTCCTGGGCCGGTGCTGTCCGAGCCCGTACCGGCAACGCCGCATGGCTGAGCTGCCGCAGATAATTGATCTGCGGCAATCGCCGACGGCGCTCAGGGTGCAGCGCGGGGTGATGCGTTTCCTGCGCGCCGCCCACGATTTCTGCTGCTTCGCCGAAGTCCCGCTGGCCAATGGCCGACGCGCCGACGTGCTCGGGCTGGGGCCGAAGGGCGAGATCTGGATCGTCGAGATCAAATCCTCGCTGATCGACTATCAGGTCGATCGCAAGTGGCCGCTCTACAAGGAATTCTGCGACCGGTTCTTCTTTGCCAAGCCACCGGAACTCGACCCCGATATCTTCCCCGCCGGGGAGGGGTTGATCGGCGCCGATGGCCATGACGGGGCAATCCTCCGCATGGCAGGTGAAACGCCGCTGCCGCCCGCCCGACGCAAGGCCATGCTGCTGAAGCTGGCGCGGCTCGGCGCCGACAGGATCCACACCCTGATGGACCCCTACGAACTCTGATGCCAGCCGCCGCCCCGTTCACCGCAACAGTGCTCCGCCGCTACGAGGATTTCCTCGCGCTCGAGGCGGAGTGGCGCGCACTGTTCGACGCGGCCGAGCGCCCATCCACCTACCAGCGCCACCGCTGGCTGCGGCTCGGCTGGGAGCTGGCATGGCGCAGCCCGCTCAACCGGCTGCGCGTCATCCTCATCCGCGACGCCTCCGGCCAGCTGGTAATGGCCGGCGCCTTCGTCATCTACTTCTACCGGCTGGTGCCGACAGTCGCCTTCCTCAATTCCGGCACGCCGCAATCGGAGGACGTGCTCTGGCGCCCCTCGCCCGATACGGCCGCGCAGGCCGCGCTGCTGCTCGACACCCTCGTGCGCGTCGGCGGGCTCGCACCGATGCTGCGGGTGCTGCGCATTCGCGACGATTCGCCGTTCAAGGCTGCCGCCATTTCCCGTGGCCTTCGCCGCACGGTGAAGGAGAAGCTGGCCTCGCCTTACCTGCGGCTCGGCGACCACCCGGACTACGAGAGCTATTTCGAAACTCTCTCTCACAACATCAGGGTGGACCATCGCCGCCGACTCCGCCGCCTCGACGAGATGCCCGGCTTCGCCTACCGCCACGAAACCGGCGAGGCCGCCCGCGAGGCGCTGCGCTGGTCGTTCGATACCAAGCGCGAGTGGCTGATCAAGCGGGGTCGGTCCGCCCGCTGGTTGACCAATGGCCAGATCGACCGATTCCTGCTGGCTTATCTCGACGGCAGCGACGACGTACCCGAGACCTGGGTCGCCACCTTCCGGGTCGGGGACCGCATCATCGCCAGCACCATCAGCTTCATCGAGCGCGACCAGGTGATCTTCTGCAAGATCGCGCACGACCCCGACTACGGGAAGCACTCGCCCGGTCGCACCCTTACCCTGAGGGAGATCAAGCAAGCCTATGGCCGTGGCCTGGCCGAGTTCGACTTCGGACAGGGCACAGTGGAATGGAAGCGCCGGTTGACCATCTCCGAGCGCCTCGTCACCTCGGAGCGCATCTGGCTGAGGTGACCTGCCTCACTCGCCCCCGGGCTCGCCGTGCAGCGCCACCGGCCCTGCCTGGGTCCGGATGGGCAGCGGCGGGCTCACCGGGCCGGTGCCGGCGAGGGTTGCCTTCAGCGATTCCATCACGGCGCGGCGCCAGGCGTCATCGGGGGCGTTCTGCAACTGCTGGCTGAGGTCGATGATGAAGCTGGCATAGGCATTGTGCCAGTCCGAGGTGACCTGCGTCAGGTCCACCCGGCGCTGCTCGGGCTGCGTAGCGGCACCGAGCCCTTCGGCCCGCAGTTCGAAATAGTCGTCGAGCAGCGGCAGGATCACCTGGTCACTGGCAAGGCCATCCTGCTGCATCAGCGCCGCTTTCAGCGCCGCGCGCTCCTCGTCCTCGCCATGGGTGAGGAAGATCGCGCCATGCGCCGGCAGCCGCTCGGTGATCCACTCCACCAACTCGGAATGATCGGCATGCGCCGAATAGTTGCCGAGGCTGCGGATATGGGCGCGGACGGGCACGAGGTCGGAATGGATGCGAACTTCCTTCGCGCCTGATTGGATGATCTGCCCCAGCGTGCCCGGTGCCTGGTAGCCGACGAACAGCACGGTGGCATTGCCGCGCGGCAGGTTGTTGCGCAGGTGGTGCTTGATCCGCCCGGCCTCCGCCATGCCCGACGCCGACATGATGATGGCGCCGCCCCGGATCTGGTTGATCGCCTTGCTCTCCTCCACCCCCTCGATGATGCGGAAGCGCGGATCGTTGAACAAAGCGTCGGCCGAGAGTTCCACGTCCTCGAACATGGCAGCATGCTGGCGGTAGACCGAGGTGACCTTCGACGCGAGCGGGCTGTCGAGGAAGACGAGGCTGGGCGAGATATCGCCGTCGCGGATCAGGAGACCGATATCGTGCAGCAGTTCCTGGCTACGCTCGACCGCGAAGGTGGGGATGATCAGGTTGCCGCCGCGCGACAGCGCCTCATTGATCTCGGCCTTCAGCTGCTGGCGGCGTTCATCCAGCGTGTAGTCTTGCCGATCGCGGCCGCCATAGGTGGATTCGGCAAGGATGTAGTCGAAGCCCGCCGGCGCATCGGGGTTGTTGTAGAACACCTTCTCGTCGGGGCCGAGGTCGCCCGAGAACAGGATGCGGACGGTCTTGTCGCCATCCTTGACCTCGACCTCGATCGAGGCCGAACCGAGGATATGCCCGGCGTTCCAGTAGCGTGCCCGCACACCAGGTCCGGGCTCGATCCAGGTGTCGTAGGCGACGTTGCGGCGGTGCTGCAGCACCTCGGTGGCATCTTCCATGACGTAGAGCGGCTTGAACGGTTCCTCGCCCCGCCGCGCGCGCTTCTTGGTCTCGCGCTCGGCCTCCGATTCCTGGATGCCCGCCGCATCCGGCAGCAGGTATTCGAGCAGGCCGTTGGTCGGTTCGGTCGCCCAGATCGGCTTGCGATAGCCAAGATGCGTCAGGCGCGGCAGCAGCCCGGCATGGTCGATATGGGCGTGGGTGAGCAGCAGATAGTCGATCTGCCGGGGGTCGAACGGAAACGGCTTGTAGTTGAGGTCGCGGACCGTCTTGTTGCCCTGAAACATGCCGCAATCGACGAGAAATTGCCCCCCGTCATGCACCACCCGGTAGCACGATCCCGTGACGGTCCCCGCCGCCCCATGGAAATGTAGCGTGACGGTCATGGCAGGCTCCTCGGGGTCTGGTTGCGGCAGAACCTAGGCGCGGTTTGTGCGGCGATCAAGGAGAGGCGCGTCGCACAGTTTCAGGGGCACTGTGGGCGCAACATTTTCTCCTCCCCCTTGGCGGGGGAGGGTGGCGGCGCTTGGCGCGTAAGCGCCATAGCAGAGCCAGGGAGAGGGGGTACCGGTGCAACAGCTGAGGGCCCCCTCTCCTCAGTTCCGCTAACTCGCTTCGCTCGCAAGCTTCATTATCCTCACCCGTCAAGGGGGAGGAGGCGCGCAGGACGCGCTACTTCGGCGCGCGCTTTGCCAGGATGCGCTGCAGGGTCCGACGGTGCATGTTCAGCCGCCGCGCCGTCTCGGACACGTTGCGGTCGCAAAGCTCGTACACCCGCTGGATATGCTCCCAACGCACGCGGTCCGCCGACATCGGGTTTTCCGGCGGCTCGGGGGGCGTGTCGCCGGTGGCGAGGAGGGCGTTGATCACGTCCTCGGCGTCGGCGGGCTTGCTCAGGTAATCCACCGCGCCGAGCTTCACCGCCGTCACCGCCGTGGCGATGTTGCCGTAGCCGGTCAGCACGACAGCACGGGCGTCACCGCGTTTCTGGTGCAGGGCCGCGACCACGTCGAGGCCGTTGCCATCCTCGAGCCTGAGATCGACCACGGCGAAGGCCGGCGCGCGCTCGGCCACGGCGGCGAGGCCGCCCGCGACCGTATCGGCGCTGCGGACCTCGAAACCCCGTTTTTCCATCGCCCGTTCGAGCCGGGTCAGGAATGTCTTGTCGTCATCGACCAGAAGCAGGCTGCGGTCGCCAGCGAGGAGTTCATCTACTGTGCTCATTTCTCGCCACATGTAGGGCCTTTGCGCCACATTGTCATCCAGCACCTTGGGTCACGAAACCTCGATGGCAGCGCGCGGCCACACAACGCGCACCCGGGCGTGTCCGTCGACCAGTTCGTTCTCGAAGCGGATGCGGGCGCCGGTCCGTTCCAGCAGCGTCTTGGCGATGAATATTCCCAGCCCCAGCCCGCCCGGTTCGGCCCCTTCGGCATTGCGCGCCCGCGTGGTGAGATAGGGTTCGCCGAGCCGGGTGATCAGCTCCGAGGGAAAGCCCGGCCCATCGTCGGTGATCGTCACCGTCAGCGCCACCTTGTCCCAGCTGGCATCGATGAGCACCGCCTGCTCGGCGAACTGCGCGGCGTTCTCGATCAGGTTGCCCAGCCCGTAGAGCAGCGCTGCGTTGCGCTTGATCACCGGCTCGGCGCCGGCGGACTTGTCGGTACGGATCGAGATGGACTTGCCGCCCTCCTCGAGCGGCGTGATCACTTCGGCCAGCAGATCGTGCACCGGCACCGCCGCGAACGGATCGCCCGGCGTGTCGCGCAGGCTGCGCAGCTTCACCAGGATTTCGCGGCAGCGCTGGGCCTGGCTGATGATCAGCTGGATATCCTCGCGTACCGCGCCCTCGGGCACCTCGTCGCGAATCTCGCGGGCCGCGAGGAGAATGGTGGAGAGCGGCGTTCCCAGTTCATGCGCGGCGGCCGCGGCCAGCCCATCGAGCGCGCTCAACTGCTCGTGCCGCGACAGCGCCAGTTCGGTTGCCGCCAGCGCGTCGGAAAGCTGCCGCGCCTCGTGCGCCACCCGGTTGGTATAGGCGGCGATGAACACCGTGCCGCAGATGATCGAGACCCAGATGCCGATCACATACACCCGGTCGAAGACCAGATCGCGGTCGGGCACCCAGGGCAGGTCGAGGTGGAAGACGCTCAGCAGCGAGGCGAGCAGCACCGCGAGCGCGGCGAGGATGAAGGTCGAGCGCTGCGGCAGCGTCGTGGCCGAAACCGATACCGGCGCAAGCAGCAACAGCGAAAACGGGTTCTGCAACCCGCCGGTCAGCGCCAGCAGGCCGCTCAGCTGGCACAGGTCCCAGGCCAGTTGGACTGTCGCTACCTGCGAGGTCGGCCGGTAGCCCTCCCCGAGGCGGAACACCAGCCACAGGTTCAGCAGCACCGACAGCGCGATCAGCATCAGGCATTCGGCGAGCGGCATCGGGAAGCCGAGGCCGAATTCGACGAACAGCACGCCCACTGCCTGGCCGGCGATGGCCAGCCAGCGCAGGCCGACCAGCGTCGCAAGGCGCACCGGCCGCCAGCTGCCATTGACGGTGATGGGTCCGCCCGTATTGCCCAATGCCATGGATCGTCCTTTTTCGGGCGCGGATTTGCCATCCCCTTGGTTAGCCTAGCACGGCATTTCAAGGCCAAAAATCCGTGATCGGCGCGGTTGATCGTCCCGCCCCAGGGGCCACATTTTGTTTCGTTCGTGACTGGGAGAATGTCCATGCATACTGCACTTATCAAACCACAATGGGGCCCGTTGACCATCGCTCTGATGGTACTGGGCTTCGTCGTCTGGTGGCCGCTCGGCCTTGCGGTGCTCGCCTACATCCTGTGGGGCGAGATGTTCGGGGGCTCGGCGGAAAAGGCCGAAGGCTTCGTCAACCGCACCCGCTCCTGGGCGGAAAACTGCGGCCCAAAAAGCCATAGCGGCTTCAACCGCCACAACGGCTTCCGCTCGCAGAGCGGCAATGCCGCCTTCGACGACTACCGCGCCGAGCAACTCCGCCGGCTCGAAGAGGAGCGCAAGCGCCTCGACGAGGAGGTGCACGCCTTCCACGAGTACATGCGGAACCTCCGCATGGCCCGTGACCGCGAGGAGTTCGACCGCTTCATGCGGGACAAGAACGGCAACCGCCCGACTTACGGTGACGGCAACAATAACGGACAGAACGTCTGACGTTCCGTCCGGACCATCCCCTCCTGACGACTGGGCGCTCCGCAAGGGGCGCCTTTTTGTTGTTAGCAGCGAATCTGCGATAATCCCCGCATGAACTTCCTCTTCCCCCGCAAGAAGGCCATCGAGATCCCGGCCACCACCGAACTGGTGCTGGATGGCAGGGCTGTGACGATCACGGTCAGGCTCAGCGTGCGGGCCCGCAGCTACCGCCTCACCGTACCGCATCACGGCGATCCGGTGCTGACGATCCCGAAATCCGGCCACTGGCCCGAAGCACAGGGCTTCCTCGAGCGCCACCGTGGATGGCTCGAGGCACGCGTCAAGCGGGCAGCTCCGCAGACCGCCTTCGCCGACGGCGAACTGCTGCCGCTGCGCGGCGTGCCGCACCGCATCCACGCCACCGGGCGGCCGCGCGGCCGCGTCGAAGTCTCCGAGATCGAGGGCGAGCTCAGCCTGCTGGTGCCCGGCGAGGCTGCCCACATCCCCCGCCGGCTGACCGAGTGGCTGAAGGCGGAGGCGCAGCGGGACCTCACGGAGCGCTCGGAGCACCACGCCCGGATCCTCGGCGTGGAGGTGAAGTCGGTGTCGATGCGCAGCCAGTCGACTCGCTGGGGCTCGTGCTCATCGAGCGGCAGCCTCAACTACAACTGGAGACTTATCCTCGCTCCCCCGCATGTGCTCGATTATGTCGCGGCGCACGAGGTGGCGCATCTGGTGCACATGAACCACTCGCCGCAGTTCTGGGCGGCAACAAAAAGAGCGCTGCCGGACATGGAGCGCGGCAAGGCGTGGCTGAAAGCCTACGGAAAGGTGCTGATGGGGTATGGCCTCGCCGCCGGATAGGCCATTGGTGAGCGTTCATTTGCATTGGAAACCCGTTCAGATTCCGTTCATTCGTGTGGCGGGAAAACGGCCTCAAAAAACTACCTGTGCCGATGCGGCAACACCGCTTAACCACCAGGCTTAAGCCCACATAAACCGGCCACATTTAACTTCGATAGCCTGAGGGACCGCGCTGGCAATCATTGGATTCCGTGCCCCTCGACCAACCGGGGCTGTTCGCGGATTACCATGCGCAAGAAGAATGCCGGGGCCCTGTTCATGGACTTTCAAATTTCGCCCGAAGATCGTGTCGGTGCGACGCCGAAGAAGGCGCGCGGCCGAACCGCCCCTCAGGCGAAGAAGCCTCGCAGCGGCGCCCGCATCGAGCCCGGATTCTCGGCCTTCGACGACGTCGCGGTCGACAATGGCCACGACGAACGTCCCGCACGTGGCCGCACGCCGAAGGGTCCGCAGAAGCGCGCGCCCAGTGGCAAGCAGGCCCGCCGCGGACGGCAGAAGAAGCCGCTGACCGCCGGTCGTATCGTCTGGAAGACGATTTCGCTGCTGTTCGTCCTCGGCATCTGGGGCGCCCTCGCCGCCGGCGCCGTAGTGCTCTACTACGGCCTGCAGCTGCCTTCGGCAGACAGCTGGAAGGTGCCTGACCGCGCCGCCAACATCCGCATCGTCGCGGCCGACGGCCAGCTGATCTCGAACCGCGGCAAGTCCGGCGGCGAGGCCGTGTCGCTGCACGAACTGCCCTATTATGTCCCGGCCGCCTTCATCGCCATCGAGGACCGCCGCTTCCGCGAGCATTTCGGCGTCGACGTGATCGGCCTCGGTTCGGTGGCGCTGGAGAGTATCCGGGCCGGCGAGGTCACCCGCGGCGCCTCCACCATCACCCAGCAGGTGGCGAAGAATTTGTTCCTCACCCCCGACCAGACGCTGGGCCGCAAGGTGCAGGAAGCGCTGCTCGCCGTCTGGCTGGAGCAGACCTACAGCAAGGACGAGATCCTCGATCTCTACCTCAACCGCATGTATTTCGGCTACGAGCGGTACGGCATCGAAGCCGCCTCGCAGTTCTACTTCGGCAAGTCGGCGCGGAACATTTCGCTCTCGGAGGCCGCGATCCTCGCGGGCTCCCTGCAGGCCCCATCGCGCCTCAATCCCAAGGGCAATGCCGACGCGATCAAGACCCGCCAGTCGCTGGTGCTGAACGCCATGGCGAAGGAGGGCTACATCTCGCCCGCCGAAGCCAGCGCTGCCGCGATCGACCCCGGCCAGACCGTCCGTACCCGGGTGGTGGGCGGCGAGTCTTATGTCGCGGACTGGGTGGAAAGCCTGATGTCGGCTTATCTCGGCGAGGTCGCCGAGGACGTCATCGTGCACACCACGATCAACTGGGACCTGCAGAAAGAAGCCGAGTTCGTCATCAAGGAAGCGGTGGCCAACTACGGCGTCAAGCAGGAATTCGCGCAGGCCGCGATGGTGGCGATGGACGTTGACGGGTCGGTGCGGGCATTGGTCGGCGGCGTCGACTATCAAACCAGCCAGTTCAACCGCGCGGTCACCGGCCGACGGCAGCCCGGCTCGGCCTTCAAGCCTTTCGTCTACCTGGCCGGCATGGAAAAGGGCTATACGCCCGACACCATCGCCGAGGATGCGCCGATCAACATCAATGGCTGGGCGCCGGAGAACGCCGATGGCAAGTATGGCGGGCAGATGACCCTGCGGCAGGCGCTGGCGCTGTCCCGCAACACCGTCGCCGCCCTGCTTGCCAACGATGTCGGGCCCGACAAGGTGGTCGATGCGGCTACCCGCATGGGCATCTCCTCGCCGCTGCAGCCGGTGCCTTCGATCGCGCTGGGCACGCAGGAAGTGTCGTTGCTGGAACTGACAGCGGCCTATGCGCCGTTCGCGAATGGCGGCATCGGCGTCATCGCCAACGTCATCACCCGCATCGAGACGGTGGATGGCGAGGTGCTCTACTCTTCGGTGCCCGCCGGGCCGGGCCGTGTCATCGAACCCAATATCGTCGCCGAAATGAACGACATGCTGCACGCGGCGGTCGAGATCGGCACCGGCAAGCGAGCCCAGCTCAACGGCTGGCCGATGGCCGGCAAGACGGGCACCTCGCAGAAGGCCCGCGACGCCCTGTTCGTCGGCTACACCGCCAGGATGGTGGCCGGGGTCTGGCTGGGGAACGACGACGACAAGGGCACCAAGCTCTCGGGCGGCAGCGTGCCGGTGGAGATCTGGAGCCAGTTCATGGCCAAGGCGCACGAAGGCATTCCGGTTGCCGAACTGCCTGGCGCCTACAGCAATCCCGAACTGCAGGATCCGAACCTGCAGCCGATGGAACAGCCGGCCGCGGAACGTCCGAGGCGGACCCTCGTCGATCTGCTCGGCGACATCTTTGGTGGCAACTAGAGCCGACTGATCCCCGTCAGACGGGCACGGCCAGCCGCAGCCCGTCAACATCCCGCTCGCAGACGAGGCAGTCGTCCACCACGGTCAGCCGGGCCCAGTGGATGGTGCTGCGGCGGGCGTGGGGGGTATCGAGGTCGGCGGTGTGGTCGGTGCCGGTATTGGGGTGGGTGAAGTAGAACAGCGCGGCCCAGCCGTCCTGCACCACGACATCGGCATGCCGGCCGATCTGGCGGTCGGCAGGATCGATGCCCGGTTCGTCGAGGATGAGGCCCTGGCGCTGCCAGTTCACCGCGTCGGCCGAGCGGAACACGGCCTGGCCGCGCCACTCATCGACGATCATCCACCAGTGACCGCCCAGTTCGAAGACGTTCGGCCCCTCGTGCGGGATGCCGTCGGGCTTGCCGGTGATGGCGACGCCCGCATCCGTCCACGAATAAAGGTCGGGGCTGGTGGCGACGCCGGTGCCGGAGCCGTGCGCCTCGTCCTTGTACCAGATCCGGTAGAGGCCATCGGGACAGAGGGCGACGGCCGCGTCGATGACGTAGTCGGAGGCGAGCGGGACGATGCCGGAGCGCGTCCAGGTTTCGAGGTCGGGGCTGGTGCAGTGCACGATGTGGCGCGGGAACCCCGGCCAGCGGTCGGGCGTGCCGGTGATGTAGCTGAGGAACATGTGATACGCGCCACGCTCCCAGACGATCTCCGGCGCCCAGTGGGTATTGAGGCCCGGATCGGCCGGATCGTCGAGCCCGGCGACGTTGCCGCGGAACTGCCAGGTCCCCCCGCTATCGGTTGAAACCGCGATGCCGATGGGCGAGCCGTGCACCCACTCGACGCCCGGCCCCTGATGGGCGGCACGGCGGTTGGTGTAGAACATCCACCACTCGGTGGTGCCGCGCCGGTTGATCACCACCGGGTCGGCCGCGCCATCCAGCGTCGGGTCTTCGTAGATCGGTCGCGACATCAGTCTTCCCCTCGTCTGCCCGTTCCTTAGCCCAGCGGATTCGCCCGGCAAAGCGCCGCTTTCGCCCAATCCGCACCCTTTTGGGAAAATCGGACAGGTCAGGCGGCTTGCATCCGGATAAAAACATGATAGTTGAAGTCATATTACACCATGGGTGTGGACGTGCAGCAGGTTCGCGATCAGCCGGGAGCCCGCGAGGGCAGTGAGACCATCAGGGTCGGGGCGGGCGCCGCCGATGGCTTCCGCGTCATCGACAGCCGGGCGCTGTTTGCCGGTGAGCACGAGATCGGCATCGTCCATGCCGGCGAAACCTACCGCCTGCGCATCACCCGCCAGGGCAAGCTCATCCTCAACAAGTAACGGCACTCCATGCGCAAGCTGCTCACTCCTCTGATCCTTGCGGCCGGGTTCGGCGTCTGATGGAAACCGTCGTCGAAACCGTCGCCCCAATCGCCCACGACATGTCGATGGTCGGCCTGTTCATGCAGGCCGACTGGGTAGTGAGATCGATCATGATCGGGCTGCTGCTGTTGTCGATCGCCTGCTGGGCCGTGATCCTTTCCAAGCTGGCTGCCTATGGCCGCGCCCGCCGCGAGATGAAGCAGTTCGACCGCATCTTTGCCTCGGGCGAACCGCTCGGCGCCATCTACCAGCGGATCAAGGATCGCCCCCGCACGGGGTTGAGCGCCGTCTTCGCCGCCGCGATGGAAGAGTGGACCGTGTCGCACGCCGACAACGCCGCCAACCCGGCCGGCCTGCAAACCCGCCTCCGCATCGTGCTCGATACGACGATCGCGGCCGAGATCGAGCGGCTCGATCGCAACTTGGCGCTGCTGGCGACGACGGGCAGCGCGGCTCCGTTCATCGGCCTCTTCGGGACGGTGTGGGGCATCATGAACTCCTTCACCGCCATTGCCGCCGCTGAGTCGACCAGTCTTTCGGTCGTCGCCCCGGGGATCGCCGAGGCCCTTTTCGCCACCGCGATCGGCCTCGTTGCCGCTATTCCGGCGGTGATCGCCTACAACAAGCTGAGCGGCGATTCCGGCCATATCGTCACCCGACTCGAAGCGTTCGCGGACCGGGTCTCCGTGCTGCTGAGCCGCCAGCTCGACGCCCGTCCGGCCGACGTGCGGAGTGCTGCCTGATGGGCATGTCGCTGCAATCGACGGGAAGGCGCGGCCGGGGGCGCGGCCGCCAGATGATCGGCGACATCAACGTAACCCCGCTGGTCGACGTAATGCTGGTGCTGCTGATCGTGTTCATGGTCACGGCGCCGCTGCTCACCTCGGGCGTGCCGATCGACCTGCCGCAGACGGCGGCACCGGAACTGAAGGTCGAGAGCAAGCCGATCACGGTATCGATCAATACCGCGGGCGAGGTGTATCTCGGCGAGGACCAGATCTGCCTCGAGACGCTGCTGGCCTCGGTGGCTGCGGCGGCGGGCGAGGCCGGCACAGCGCAGCGCCTCTATATCCGCGGTGACGCCAGCGCCGACTACGGGCTCATCATGCAGGTGATGGGGGCGCTGTCGGGCGCGGGGTACAGCAAGATCGGGCTGATCACCCGCCAGCCCGAGGCGCCGTGAGATGCGCTGGGCCATCCCGCTGTCGGTGAGCATTCACGTTGGGCTGATTGCAGCGGCCTTTTTGGTCGCGCAGTGGAAGCCGGAGGAGATCAGCCTGTCGGAGGCTGCGGTCTCGATCGACATCGTGTCGATGGAAGATGCGGTCACCGAAGCGACCGAGACGATCAGCGAAGAGAGCGTGAACCTCGTTTCGGCGGGAGTGGCGCAGGCGGCGTCCGAACCGGAAGAGACAGTGGAGGCCGAGCCGGTCGAGCCCGTCGCGGTGACAGAGGTGCAGCCGGTCGCCGCGACGACGCCGATGGCCGCGGCCTTGGAGCCGACCGAGAGCGAGGACATTGTCTCGGCCGACGTGCTGACGGCGCTTGCCGTCACCGAAGCCACGGTTGCGGCGCCGATCCCGCAGGTCATCGACGATGCGGCTCCGACGGTGGCTGAGACGGTTGCGCCGAGTGATGCGCCGATTCTCGAGCGCATCGACGCGGCGGCGACTCTCGCAAAGCTGCAGCCGGCCGAGGATGTCCAGCAGATCACCACCGCCTCGATTGCGCCGACGACGCCGGTCGAGCCGGTGGACAGCGCCATTCCGGTGAAGGTGGCGAACCTCACTCCGGCTGTGGAGGAAGTTGTCGAGGAGGTGGCCGAGGCGCCGCCGATCCCGGCGCCGCGCATCGTTCGCAAGCCGTTGGAGACCAGGGCGAAGCCCACCGAGAAGCAGGCAACCGAAAAGCCGGTCGAGAAGAAGCAGCCCAAGAAGGTCGCGAGCCTCGGCAATGGCGGCGCGAACAATGCCGACTCGGCCGCCGCCAAGGCGTCCGGCGGCAGCGCCGGCAAGGTGGTCAGCGCCGGTGCAGGCGCGCTCGACGCCTACCAGGGCAAGGTGCGCTCGAAGCTCATCAAGTCGGTTCGGAAGCCGTCGGGCCGCTACGCTGGCGGCGAAGTGATGTTCACGCTCGATGCCAGGGGCCGCGTGCTCACTGCCAGCCTCTCGCGCAGTTCGGGCGACGACAAGGTCGACAAGGCGGTGCTCGCCGCCGTCAATCGCGCCGCGCCGTTCCCGCCGATCCCGGAGGGCGCAGGCAAGTCGACCTGGTCCTTCACTTTTCCGCTCGTGATACAGTAACCCGAACCTGGAGCTCTCCCATGGAGACCGAAAAGCCCAAGGACACCATCCTTGCCACGACGGCGGACGCGATCCGCCTCGCCAAGACGCTGATGCGCACCGCCCGCTATGGCGCCATCGCCACGCTCGACCCCGAGACCGGCTGGCCGACCGCCACGCGGGTCGGAGTATCGACCGATTTCGATGGTGCGCCGATCATCCTGATTTCGCGGCTCGCCGCTCATACGAAGGCGCTGCTGAAGGACGTGCGCTGCTCGCTGCTGCTCGGCGCTCCGGGCAAGGGCGATCCGCTGGCGCATGCGCGGGTGACGCTGGCCTGCGCGGCGCGCGAGATCGAGCCGAACTCCGACGACGCCAAGCGCATGGCGAACCGCTACCTCTGCCACCAGCCCAAGGCGCAGCTCTATGTGGGCCTCGGCGACTTCCGCTTCTTCCGGCTCGAACCGCAGAGCGCCTCGCTGAATGGCGGCTTCGGCAAAGCCTATGCGCTGACCGCAGCGGAGCTGCTCAACGCCAACCCGGCGAGTGCCGAGCTGGCGGCGACCGAGCCGGGTGCCGTCGAGCACATGAATGACGACCATTCGGAGGCCGTCGGACTTCTTGCCGAGCACTTCGCCAGGGCCGAACCGGGCCGCTGGCGGCTTGTCGGGGTCGATGCCGAGGGGATGGACCTCGTCGATGGCGACGACGTGCGGCGCGTGTGGTTCGACACCGAACTGACCTCGGCCAAGGACATGCACATGACGCTGGTGCGGATGGCCGGCGAGGCGCGACGCGGCCTCGACCGCCCGCTCAAGGACGCGCGGGTGGCATCGTGAAGCGGCTTGCAGTTGCGGCGCTCGTGCTGCTCGCGGCACCGGCTGGCGCGCAGGACGCCGCCGGATTGCCTGGCGGCGCCACGGCGCTCAGCGAGCGGCATGGCAGCTGGTCGGTGAACTGTTCCGTTGGCGAGGCGGGCAAGGGCTGCGGGTTCTCGCAGACCGCCGGTAACCCGCAGACGGGCAGCGCGCTGGTAGCGTTGGAGCTTGCCGCCCCGGCGGCCAACCGCGCCGAGGGCATGCTGCTGATGGCGTTCGGGCTCAGGCTCGATGCCGGCGTGCAGCTTGGCATCGACGGCCAGCCGCTCGGCGCGCCGCGGCCGTTCCTTACCTGCATTTCAAGCGGCTGCGTCGTGCCGATGGCGTTCGAGGACGTGGAGCTTTCGGCGCTGAAGGTGGGGCAGAAGCTCGATGTCACCGGGGTAAAGGTCGATGACGGCCAGGCGGTCACCGTGAGCCTGTCGCTGGCTGGCTTCACCGCCGCCTATGACCGCACGGTCGAACTGGCGCAGTAGCCGATCCGCCACACCGGGCTGCGGCACGCGTCTGCCGCAGCGATTAAAGTTGACTAAGATAATCACCTTTATTAGATCGTAGCCATCGCGCCCTTGCAGCGCGCCTCAGCAAGCCACGCGGCAAGCGCCGACAGCCAGCCAACAACACTTCTCCACCCTGGGGGGCAGGCATGTCACATCCGCCACGCGGCGCGGGCGATTCCGCGCGCACTTTCCTTTCGCCACTTTACCTCATCGGCATCAGCGCCGTCGCGCTGGCCGTGGCCCTGCCGCAGACCGTCGCGGCGCAGCAGCTGACCGAGGCGCAGACCACCGTGCTCGAGCGGTTCGTGCTGACGGCAACGCGCACCAGCAAGAACGTGCTCGACGTGCCGCAGAACGTGGCGGTGATCGACGCCGAGACGCTGTAAAAGCACCAGGTCCGCGATATCCAGGACCTCGTGCGCTACGAGCCCGGCATCGCGGTGACGCGCACCACATCGATCACCAATCCGGGTGGCCAGCTCAACAGCTTCACCATCCGCGGCGTCTCCGGCAACCGCGTGCAGATGCTGGTCGACGGGTCGCGCATCCAGGAATCGGTGATCGACGGCAGGCGCGACTTCGTCGATCCGTGGAACATGGAAGCCGTCGAGCTGCTGCGTGGTCCCAATTCGGTGCTGTGGGGTGTGGACGCGCTCGGCGGCACCGTCGCTTTCCGCACGCGCAACCCTTCCGACCTGCTCGAGGGCAGCGACAAGCCGTGGGCGGTGGAGATCAAGACCAGCTTCGACAGTTTTGACAACACGTTCCGCAAGCAGGTGACGGGCGCCTACGATTTCGGCGACGTGCAGGTGCTGGGCAGCTTCGGCAACCTGACGGCCAACGAGCCGACGCTGTCCAATGCCGACCCCGATGGTGGCATCTGGCAGTGCCCGCGGCCGTCCTATTTCCGCTGCGACCAGCTCTTTCCGTCCAAGATCAACGCCTATAGCGGACTGCTCAAGGGCGTGTGGACGCCGAACGACGACCACGTCGTCACCGCGACGTGGGAGTTCCACGACCGCAACACGGTCGTTGATCAGATCTGGGATTCGAGCGCCAATACCGGCACCGGCAACTCGTTCTACCTGTCGGAAGACTATCAGCGCGAAATCGACATGACGCGCCAGCGCTTTGCCATCGACCACGAGTGGCAGGTGAATGCCGACTGGCTCGACGAGGTGAAGTGGACGCTGAGCTACTCGCCGCAGGCGCGCGACTTCCACTCCGAACAGGTGCGCAACTACACCGTGGCCACCACCAATCCGGGCCGCCGCACGATCATCACCAACCGCGACTACTCGGAGACCTTCCTCGAGGCCGACTTGCAGATGGTCAGCTCGTTCGATGCCGGCCCGACTTCGCACACGCTGACCTACGGGTTCGACGGCGACCTGATGAACAGCGAGTATCTCGGCCGGACGGTGACGGACTATGCCGATCCGGGTGTTACCGACACCACCACGCTGAACGGCGGCTTTGCGTTCCCGGATGTCGAGACGACCCGCGCCGACGTTTACGTCCAGGACGAGATCGAACTGCTCGACGGCAGGCTGACGGTTACGCCCGGCCTGCGCTGGGCGACCTACAACCTGTCGCCCGGCACGCCGCTCAACAGCGTCCCGATCGACGATATCGGCAGCGAGACGCTGATCAAGAAGCTCTCGGCCATCTACAAGATCGACGACAGCTTCTCGGTCTACGCGTCCTACGGCGAAGGCTTCAAGATGCCGACGGCGCAGCAGCTCTACTACACCTCGGCAGGGACCGGCTTCGAGGTCGTTCCCAACCCCGACCTGCGGCCGGAATCGGTCGCGAGCTACGAGGCGGGCCTGCGGGGCGAGTTCGAGCGCGGCTACTTCTCGGTGAACGGCTACTACACCCACTACGACGACTACATCCAGACGCTGCAGGAAGTGTCGGCCGGCGTCTATTCGAGCCTCAACGTCGATACGGTGAAGACTTGGGGCATCGAGGCCAGCGCCGAGTGGGAGGCCGTGGACAATGTGTTCCTCACCGGCTCGCTAACCTGGTCGGACGGCACGCAGCAGAAGACCGACGCCGATCCGGTGACGGTGTTCGATGGCGCCATCCCGCTCACCACGGTGCTCGGCCTCCGCTACGAGATGCCCGATAACGGCCTCGAATTCGAGGTGTTCGGTACCTTTGCCAATGGGGTGAAGGAGCGCTCGTCGCCGACGGCCTTCAAGCCCGAAAGCTACGTCGTGTTCGACGCTTACGCCAAGTACAAGCCGACCGAGAATGTGGAGCTGACCGCCGGCATCCAGAACATCTTCGACGTGAAGTACTTTCCGAACACTCTGACCGGCTACGCCGAGACGGCGACGGACTCGACGGCGGGGCAGAACCCGCTGGAGCTGCAGAGCGCGCCGGGCCGCACCTTCAAGATCGGCGCCACGGTCAAGTTCTGAGCCACTTCGGAGGGGCCGTAACCGGCCCCTCCCACCTTTTCGCCTCATCGGAGTCTTGCGTTCATGCTGCGTGTCCTCGGCCAGTTCTGGCGCCTGTTGTCGCTGTGCGTGAAGGGACCGGGCGGCAAGCTGGGACTGGTATTCTTCGCCCTCGTCGTCGCGTTGAACCTCGGCGGCGTCTACGCCACCCTGCGGATCATTGCCTGGACCAAGGACTTCTACTCGACGCTCGAGGCGGTGGATGCCGCGGCGGCGCTGGCGCAGATCGGTGTGTTCGGCATGATCGTCGGGCTGAACACGGTGCGGGCGCTCACCGCGCAATATCTCAACAAGCTGCTGCTGATTCGCTGGCGCCGGACGCTCACCGAAGCGGTGCGCGACCGCTGGCTGAGTGGCAAGGCCTACTGGCACATGGCCAATGGCGATACCGCCACCATCGACAACCCCGACCAGCGTATCGCCGATGACTGCCGGCTGTTCATCAGCGGCGTGCTGAGCGAGGCGATGGACCTGATCACCAACGTGGTCGCCATCTTCTCCTACATCATTGTGCTGTGGAACCTCTCGACCTTCGCGCTGTCGCTGGATCTCGTCGGGCTCGATGTCGAGATCCCGCGCTACATGCTGGTCGCCGCGTTCGTCTACGTGGCGCTGAGCAGCCTGCTGACGCATGTGCTGGGCGCGCCGTTGAAGACGCTCTATGTCGAGCAGCAGCGCCGCGAGGCCGATTTCCGATTCGCGCTGGCGCGCATGCGCTCCAATGTCGACGAGATCGCCCTGCTCGGCGGCGAGGCGGCCGAGCGCCGCACGCTGGACCAGCGTTTCGGCGAGATCATGCGGAACTGGAAGCGGCTGATCAACCGCGAGTTGATCCTCAGTTGCTTCACCTTCCCCTACAACCACACGGTGCTGCGCATTCCGCTCTTCGTGGCGCTGCCGGCGTTCCTTGCCGGTTCGGTGAATTTCGGCGGGCTGATGGAAATCAGCACTGCCTTTTCCAGCGTGGTCACGACGCTCAGCTGGTTCATCTTCTCGTATCGCGACCTTGCCGACCTCGTCGCCGCCTCGTCGCGCCTCGACACCTTCCTCACCGCGGCCGACCGGGGCTCGGCGGCCCAGGTCGCCCGGCCAGCACCCGGTCCGGGACCGCTCGACATCCGCAACCTCGCGCTGCGCCTGCCCAGTGGCCGGCCGCTGCTGCGCATCGACGCGCTGCAGGTTGCGCCGGGTGAGGCCGTGTGGCTGTCCGGGGCCTCGGGGCTGGGCAAGACCACGCTGTTCAAGGCGATCGCCGGCCTCTGGAGCCACGCCGATGGCCAGATCACCGCAGCTGGCGGCACCTCGATGCTGCTGCCCCAGAAACCCTATATGCCGATCGGCACGGTAATGGATGCCGTGGCCTACCCATCCGCCCCGGAGGCATTCCCGGAGGAGGCGCGCCTCGCAGCGCTCGACGCCGTGGGCCTGCGTGACCGCCTCGATGCGCTGCTCGGCGAGGCCGAGGGCTCGACCAACGGCCTCTCGGGCGGTGAGATGCAGCGCCTGGCGCTCGCCCGGCTGCTGCTGCACAAGCCGGACTTCGCCTTCCTCGACGAGGCGACCAGCGCCCTCGACCTCGATGCCGAGCGCCAGTTGCTGGGCCTGTTGCGCGAGCGTCTCCCCGATACGGCCTTTATCGTCGTCGCCCACCGAGAGCCCACGGGCTTCGGCGCGCTGCGCAAGGTCGCGCTCGGCGTCGCCGCGGCGTCACCCACCCCCACTCTTCAACCCGCTCTCGCCTGAGGTTCTCCCATGCTCGACAAACCTACTACCTTTCCCCGCGCCCGCCTTGCTGCCACGCCAGAGGCGGTGCTTGCCGCCTTGCCGCAGGTCGGCTGATGATCACGGCGAAGAACCTCGGCGCCACGCATGAGCGGATCGGCCCGGTCGAGACCGTCGCGTTTGCCGATGGCTGGGCCGTGATCGGCGGGGCCGACCATGAGAGCCGCGTCGAACTTGCTGCCGTGGCAGAGATGGTGGTCGACCGCACCAGTGTGATGCAGGGCAAGGCCTATCCGCGCATCGACCTGCATCGCGCCGATGGCTCGTATATCTGCGGCATTGTCGGCTTTGACGGGCTCGAGCCGTTCGACAACGCCATCGCCGCCTTCGGTCCTGGTGAGGCGCTCGACCCCAAGCCCGACGCCGGCCCGACAGAGCGGATCGAGCCCGCGGCGACCGATCCCGGCCTCGTGACGCTCGAAGCGGTGCGCGAGGCGTCCACGCCGGTGGCCGTCGGCTTCCGCCAGCCCGGCTTCCGGCAGGTGTTTCGCGGCGTCGTCGAGACGGTGAAGCCGGCGATGGGGTTCATCAACATCATGCGTGGCGACTTTCATCTGCACCTCAAGTCGGGCGGAGTGGCGGGAGGCGGATGGCGAGCGCCGCGCCGTCAATGCCGAGGGTGTGGAGCTTGGGCTTTACCTCGCCCCGGCGGAAGCGCGGCTCTAGCCCGGAGCCACTCGGCGCTTGCTGGCCCGGTGGTGTCCGCCTATCTGTTGGCAATGACGACTCCGCTCCTTGCCATCGACACCGCCGCGCCGCGCCTGCAACTGGCCCTGCTGCGTGGCGAGCATGCCGACACCATTGTCGAGGACATGCCGCAGGGGCAGGCGGAGCGAATCTTTCCGGCGATCGATGAACTGCTCGGCCGCAGCGGGTTGACCTACAAGGATCTGGTCCGGATTGCCGTGACGACCGGGCCTGGCTCATTCACCGGGCTCAGGATCGGCTTGTCGGCGGCGCGGGGGCTGGGACTGGCACTGGGAATTCCAGTCGTTGGCGTGCCGAGCCTGCTGGCGCTGTCGCTGCCGGTAACATGCGCGCACGCAGCGGTGCTGCTCGATGCACGCAGGGACGAGGCGTATTTCCAGGCGTTCTCGGGGCCGGCGATTCCGGCATCGGAGGCGCTGCTGCTGCCGATGGCAGAGGCTCGGGCGCGCGTTGCGTCTGGGGCCGAAGTGCTGACCACGCCCTATGTCGATATCGCGGCGATGGCGCGGCTGGCGGCGACGCTCGACCCATCGGCCTATCCGCCCGAGGCCAGCTACATCCGCGATGCGGACGCCAAGCCGCAGGAGAAGTTCCGCGTCGCGAGGGTTTCGGCATGAACATCTGGATGGCGCCGGCCGGGCTCCATATCGAACCAGCCCAGGCGCAGGACGCCGACGCGATTGCCAAGCTGCACGCGCAGGGCTTCTATCGCGGCTGGCCGCGCGAGGACTTTGCCGCCTACATCACCTCCGATGGGACGCCGGTCTATGTGGCATGCGATGCGAAGCGGCGGATTGCCGGGTTCGCGATGATCCGGCACGGCGGCGACGAGGCGGAACTCATCACCATCGCCGTCGACAAGAAGTGGCGCGGCAAGGGCATCGGGCTGGCGCTGATGCGCGCGGTGTTCGACGACCTGCTGATGAGCCCGGCGAAAAAGCTGTTCCTCGAGGTGGCGACCGACAACGCGGCGGCGCTGAAACTCTATACGGGGCTGGGCTTTACCAAGATCGCCGAACGCAAGGGCTACTACCCGCGGCCGGATGGCACGCCGGCCACCGCTATTGTCATGGCCCGTGATCTTGGCTAACCCGAAGGACGATTTTCCCGGGGGCCACCCGATGACGAAACCCCTGACGCTCGAAGAGCAGTGCGCCCACAAGGGCATGCGGATGACGGACCAGCGCCGAACCATCGCGCAGGTGATCGAGCAGTCGCCCGACCACCCCGATGTCGAGGAGCTCTATCGGCGCGCCGCCGCCATAGACCAGCGCATCTCACTCTCGACGGTGTACCGCACGGTGAACCTGTTCGAGGAAGCCGGACTCGTCACCAAGCACGACTTCAAGGATGGCCGGGCGCGCTTCGAGCTGATCCCCGATGAGCACCACGACCACCTGATCGACATCCGCTCGGGCAAGGTGATCGAGTTCCGCAACGAGGAAATCGAAGCCATCCAGGAGGTCATTGCCAAGCGGCTCGGCTATCGCCTGGTCGACCACCGGCTCGAACTTTACGCCGTGCCGCTCAAGACCGAGGACAAGTAGACATGGTGCTGCGTAGCCTGTTCTTCATTTTCTGCTACCTGCCGTTCATGATCGTGTTCGTGCCGATCCAGTTCCTGATCTCGCGCAGCCCGTGGTTCAACAACCAGATCCCGCGCTGGTTTCACTGGTTCGGCTGCACGTTCCTCGGGATGAAGGTAAAGGTGATCGGCACGCCGTCCACCGACCGGCCGACACTGATCGTTTCCAACCACGTCTCATGGACCGACATCGTCGCCATCGGCTCGAAGGCCGATGTGACCTTCGTCGCGAAGTCCGAGATCGAGAAGTGGTTCTTCGTCGGGTTCATGGCCTCGCTGATGCGGACGCTGTTCGTCGACCGCAAGAAGCGCAGCGATGCCAAGCGGGTGAGCCAGGAGATGGGGCAGCGGATGGCCTCGGGCGGGGCAGTGCTGCTGTTCGCCGAAGGTCAGTCCGACATCGGCACGCATGTGCTGCCGTTCCGTTCGGCGCTGATCGGCGCGGCGCAGCACGCCATGGAAGACGCTGGCGCCAGCGGGGTGATGATCCAGCCGCTCACCATCGCCTACACGAAGTTGCAGGGACTGCCGGTGGGGCGCACGGACCGCTCGTTCATTGCCTGGATCAAGTCGAAATCAGTTAAGCAGAATATCCGGGAAATCCTGACCGGCGGCACCCGCGAGGTGGTCCTCGCCTTTGGCGAGCCACGCCCGTTGCTGGCCGGGACGGACCGCAAGAAGATCGCCCGGGAGACCGAGGCCGAGGTGCGGCGGATGCTGGTGGCCCTCAACCGCGGGATAAAACTGCCGTTGGCGGCCGAGTAGCCGGCAGCGATCAGTCGTCCCAGCTCTGCCCGGCCGGATAGACGACGCTGCGGCCATCGATGAAATGCACCACCGAGTCCTGTGGCGGGAACCAGTTCACGGCACGATCGGCCGGGAAATCCTCTATCAGGCGGCGCAGGATGCGCAGGATGCCGCCATGGGCGACGATGATGGCCGGGCCATCGAGCGTTGCGGCGAAGCTGCGGACGCGGTTGGCGACATCCTCGTAGCTCTCACCCTGCGGCGGACGGAAATCCCAGAACGTGGCGTCGCGCTCGCCAGCAATTGCCATCTCCCCGGCCGCCAGTTCGGAATGAAGACGGCCCTCGTAGATGCCGAACGAGACTTCGACGAGGCGGCTGTCGGGCTTTGCTTCGGGTAGCTCGGCATCGAAGGCGGCGCGGATGCGGGCCATGGTCTCCATGGTGCGCCCGAGCGGCGAGACGTGCCAGGTGAACTCGGCGGGCGAACGATCGTCACGTTCCAGTAGCTGCCGCAGCAGCTTGCCGTTGAGGTCGGCCTGGGCGCGGCCGATGGCATTGAGGGGAATATCCTTGCTGCCCTGGTAGCGCCCCTCGGCGTTCCAGTCGGTCTGGCCGTGGCGGACGAAGTAGAGTTCAGGCCAGGCGATGGACATCTTTCGTACCCGGTAGAAAAAGGGCCGCCAGAGGGCGGCCCGGAGGGGATCAGGCGGTGGCGGCGGGCTCGTCGTCGACATGCATGCCGATGATGTTGAAGCCGCAATCGACATACTGAACCTGGCCGGTGACGCCGGAGGCAAGGTCGCTCAGCAGGTAGAGCGCAGCCGTGCCGACCTCATCCTGGGTGACGTTGCGCTTGAGCGGCGACGCCTTCTCCTGGAAGTGCAGCATCGTGCGGAGGCCGGAAATACCGGAGGCCGCCAGCGTCTTGATGGCACCGGCCGAGATGGCGTTGACGCGGATGCCCTGCGGACCCAGGTCGTGCGCCAAGTAGCGCACCGAGGCCTCGAGCGCGGCCTTGGCAACGCCCATGACGTTGTAGTTCGGCACGTATTTTTCGGCGCCGTAGTAGGTGAGCGTCAGCAGCGAGCCGCCCGGGTTCAGCATCGCCTCGGCGCGCTTGGCCACGGCGGTGAACGAGTAAACCGAGATGTTCATGGTCAGCGCGAAGTTCTCGGCGCTGGTGTTGATGTAACGGCCTTCGAGCTCATCCTTGTTGGAGAAGGCGATGGCGTGGACGAGGAAATCCATCGTCCCCCACTTCTCCTTCAGCGAACGGAAGGTCTCGTCCATGGCGGCATCGTTGGTGACGTCGCAATCGATGAGCGTGGTGACGCCGATTTCGGCGGCGAGCGGCTCGACGCGCTTCTTGATCGACTCACCCTGGTAGGACAGCGCGATCTCGGCGCCCTGGTCGGCGAGAGCCTTGGCGATGCCCCAGGCGATGGAGTTCTTGTTCAGAACGCCCATGATGAGGCCCTTCTTACCGGCCATCAGCCCGTTCGCCATTGTTCTTCTCCGTATCGGGTAAATCTGTTGGTTGGCTTGTCGCACAGGGCTGGAAATCGGGCAAGTTGCGGCTTTATGGTGCCGGCCCGCCTCCGGCAGGAAGAAACCGATGAGCCTCAGCAATTCAGATATCATCGCAGCCCTGCGCGCCCTCGTCGGTGAAGCAGGCGTGGTGGCCGATGCGGCCGACATGGGCCAGTACCTCAACGAGCCGCGCAAGCGCTTCAAGATGCCGGCGGTGGCGGTGGCGCTGCCGGGCAGCGTGCCCGAGCTGCAGGCGATCTGCCGGTGGGCCAACGAAAATCGTGTCGGGCTGATTCCGCAGGGCGGCAATACCGGGCTGGTCGGGGCGCAGGTACCGCTCAGTGGCAACGAGGTTGTCGTCTCGCTGCGGCGGCTCGACACGGTGCGGGAGGTGAATGCCGCGGCGGGTCACATGACGCTCGAGGCGGGGGTGATCCTCGAGGAGGCGCACAAGGTGGCCGAGGGCGCGGGCGCGCTGTTTCCGCTGTGGCTCGCCTCGCAGGGTTCGGCCCGAATCGGCGGGGTGCTGAGCTCGAATGCCGGGGGCGTGCAGGTGCTGGCATATGGCAATGCGCGCGAACTGACGCTGGGCGTCGAGGCGGTGCTGGCCGACGGGCGGCTCTACAATGGGCTCAACTCGCTCCGAAAAGACAATACCGGCTACGACCTCAAGGACCTGCTGGTCGGATCGGAGGGAACGCTTGGGTTCATCACGGCGGCGACCCTGAAGCTGTTCCCAATGCCCGAGGCGCAGGAGACGGCGCTGGTGAATGTCGTGAGCCCGGCGATGGCGCTCGAACTCTTCGGGTTACTGCGCGGACGGGTCGGCACGCAGCTGACGGCGTTCGAGCTGATCAACCGCTTCGGCATCGACCTGCAGCTCAAGCATGGCATGCTGGCCCGCGACCCGAGCGCCAGCCTGTCGCCCTGGTATGTGCTGGCCGAGGTCAGCCGGCCGAAGGGTGGAACGCCGGGCGCGTTGCAGGCCGCGCTGGAGGAAGCACTCGGTTCAGGGCTGGTGCCGGATGCGGTGGTGGCGGAGTCGGAGGCCGAGCGGGTCGCCATGTGGGCGGCGCGCGAGCAGATGAGCGACGTGCAGTCGAAGGAAGGCGCATCGATCAAGCACGACGTGTCGGTGCCGATCGGTGCAGTGCCCGAATTGCTGGCCGAGGGCACGGCGGCGGTGGAGCGGGCCATTCCCGGGGTGCGGGCCTGCCCGTTCGGGCACATGGGCGACGGCAATATCCACTTCAACTTCACCCAGCCGGAGGGGGCCGACCCCCGGGACTTCATGGCCCGGGAGAAGGACGCCAACGCCGCGATCTACGAGGTCGTGCAGAGGCTGCATGGCTCGGTCTCGGCCGAGCACGGCATCGGGCAGCTCAAGACGGAGCTGCTGCAGCGGGTGAAAGACCCTGTGGCGCTCGAGATGATGAGGGCGATCAAGCTGGCGCTCGATCCCAACGGGATACTCAACCCGGGCAAGATGCTTGGGTAGGGCCACCGTAGGGCACCTTATGGTGGCGTCTTGACGGTTTCGCCCGCGCGGCCCATTTCGGCCGGTATGCTTCTCGACATCCAGTTTCTCGACGACGCCACGCGTCCGGCTCCGATCCGCATCCCGAACCTGACGCCCGCGCAACGCGCGCCCGGCGAGCACCTCAAGGAGGTGCACGACCACCTGCGCGACAACATGAAGACGCTCGCCGTGCTGATCGAGCGGGCGGCCAAGGGGCAGGTTTCGGCCGAAACGGCGGCCGCGGAGGCGTCGGGCCTCGTGATGGTTGCCAACTTCCGGCGCTTCGGCAACCTTTGCGGCCAGCACTGCCAGATCGTTCACGTGCATCACTCGATAGAGGACGAAGCAGTGTTTCCCGCGATCGCGGCGCAGGGCGAGGCGTTTCGCGCCATCGCCGACCGGTTGCGGGCCGAGCACGTGGTGGTGCACGAATTGCTGCTGCGGCTCATCGATGCGCTGACGGCGCTGGCCGACGAGCCCGGCCAGTCACGCTTCAACGATGCGGTGACGGTCTACAGGGCGCTGGAGCGCGTGCTGCTCAGCCACCTCGGCTACGAGGAAGAAGCGATCGGCGACGCGCTGGGAGCGTTCGGGATTTTCTAGAACAAGTCGAACTGTTCGCCGCCGCCGCTGGCAGCCTTCTTCCGCTTCGGCCTGGGCTCGGGCTCTGCGGCGAGTTCTTCCGCGCTCAGGGGGCGAATGAGGTCGGGGCCTTCGCTGTCGGCGCGGCCGATGGCCTTGCCGACGGGGTGGTATTTCAGGGCGCCGGGCGGGAGCGGCATGGCGAGTTGCGCGGCGTCTCGCGGCTCGATCGCGGCGGTGTTCAGCCAGTCGTCGATCTGCCGTGGGGTGGTCAGGATGGCCGGCATGCGGTCGTAGATCGAGCTGATCTCGAGGTTGGGCTCGACGGTGACGATGCAGGCGGTGTCCATCTCCTCACCGTTGGGGCCGGCCCATTGCGAGTAGAGCCCGGCGAAGGTCATCGGGGAATCGTCCTGCATGGTGATGTAGTAGGGCCGGCGGCTGCCATCGGGGCCCTTCATCCACTCGTAGTAGCCGGTGGCCGGCACGATGCAGCGGCCGTTGCGCGCAGCGTCGCGGAAGCTGGGCTTTTCGCGCATGGTTTCGGCGCGGGCATTGATCAGCAGTGTGAACTCGCGCGGATCCTTGACCCAGTTGGGGATGAAGCCCCAGCGCACCAGCTGGATGGTGCGGCGGCCCATCTGCTCCCAGATCACCGAGATCGGCTCAGTGGGGCTGATATTGTAGCGCGGCGGATAGTCGATTTGGTTGAGCAGGTGGAAGAGCTCGGTCATCATCTCGGGCGGCAGGGTCGAGGCGTAGCGTCCGCACATGCTGTTGGCTCCGTCGGCACAGAGAGGTTAAGCGCTTGCGGGCGGGGAGGCAAACGGCGAGGATTCGCCATGGTCCATCAATTCGATCTGCCGCCGAACGCCGCCAGTGTCGCCCTGTTGCGGGGCGGGCAGGTGCTGCTGATCCAGCGCGCCAGGGCGCCGTGGGAAGGGGCGTGGAGCCTGCCCGGCGGCAGGCTCGAGCCCGGCGAGACGGCAGAGGACTGCGCGGCGCGGGAATTGCAGGAGGAACTGGGACTGCTGGTCGCCGAACTGCGACCGGTCGCGAGGCTAGTGCTGGGCGAGAGCCGGTTCCGCCTGCAGGAGTTCGGTACCGAAGTGTTCGACGGCGATGTTGTGCCCAACGACGAGATTGCCGCATGGCAATGGGTTCGGCGGGGCGAGGAGACTGGGCTGAGCACCACGCCGCACCTGTCGGAGGTGCTGGGGCAGGCATTCGGACTGTTCGATCGCAGTTGAGGCGGCCGCGTGGCTCGCGTAACAAGGCGGCATGCGCATTGCTCCGCTCCTCGCTGCGACCCTGTTCGGCCTGTTGGCCGCCCCTGCCCTCGCCGTCGATCCGCCATACCAGGAAGAGATGGAGCGGTTGAGCGAAATCATGGGCAGCCTCTATTTCCTGCAGCCGCTGTGTCGGCCGGAGGGCGGGGCCGACTGGCGGGCGGAGATGGGCGACCTGATCAGCCTCGACCAGCCCGACGAGGACAGGAAGCAGCGGCTCGCCGGTGCCTTCAACGCCGGCTACGAAGCCTATGCGCGGCTCTATCGCGCCTGCACTGTTTCGGCCGACCAGTCGCTGACCCGGCTACTGGTCGAGGCCGAGAAAACCGCCCGCGATATCCATACCCGCTACGCAGAGTGAATCGCCAATTTCGCGGTTAAGGATAATTGCCGACCCCTCGTTAACCTTTTGGCGACGACTCGGGAGCAGCGACTCGCCTCGCGTGCTAACCCGGTTCGCATGAAGCTCAGCAAGACTCTCATGACCGTTTCAGGATTCGACGCCATCGCCACCGAAGAACGCGAGGAGCGCCAGGTGGCGCTGGAATATGTAGCCGAGGCCTGGAACGAGGCCGAGGATGACGGCGTCGCCTCGCTGGCGCTCGCCCATGCCTCGCTGTTTGCCGCCATCACCTCGATGGTGGAGCATCACGGCGAGACCTTTACCGCCGAGCTGATCGCCACCCTGCCGGAGCGCATCCGGCACGGCGAATACAACCTGATGCGCTCGCTGCAGTAGAGCGCGGCCTTGCCATAGGCCTGCCGGACGCTCGTTCCACGACGTGTCATTCCTGCGAAAGCAGGAACCCAACTGGAAACCGGCGCTGGTGGTGAGGTGGGTCCCTGCTTTCGCAGGGATAACACCTCGGTGTGGTTTCATCGTCGAGACAAATCAGAGCGCTTCGAGGAAACGCATCGGCTGGCCCTGCGACGGGGTGACGAGTTCGCCCTGCCACATCACCATATTGCCCCGCACGATGGTGCCGACCGGCCAGCCGGTGACGGTGACGCCGTCATAGGGCGTCCACCCGACGCGGCTCTTCACCCACTCGTTGGTGATGGTCTCGCGCCGCTTCAGGTCGACGATGGTGAGGTCGGCATCGTAGCCCACCGCGATGCGGCCCTTGTTGGCGATGCCGAAAAGCCGGTTCGGGCCGTGGCTCGACATGTCGACGAAGCGCTGCAGCGTCATGCGGCCGGCGTTCACATGGTCGAGCATGATCGGCACCAGCGTCTGCACGCCGGTCATGCCGGAATGCGACGCCGGGTAGGCGTGATCCTTCTCCTCGCGCGTGTGCGGTGCGTGGTCGGATCCGAGGATATCGGCGACGCCGTTGTGGACACCGGCCCAGATGCCCTCGCGATGCGCCGCGTCGCGCACTGGCGGGTTCATTTGCGCGTAGGTGCCGAGGCGGGTGTACGCCGTTTCGTCGAGCGTGAGGTGGTGCGGGGTGACCTCGACGCTCGCCACATCCTTGTGGGCGGCGAGGAAGACCATCTCGTCAGCAGTCGAGATGTGGAGGACGTGGACGCGCTTGCCTGTCTTGCGGGCCAGTGCCACGAGGCGGCGCGTCGAGATCATCGCGGCCTCGACGTCGCGCCACACCGGATGCGATGCCGGATCACCCGGTACGCGCAGCGGCTTGCGCTTCTCGAGGCGGTACTCGTCCTCGGAGTGGAACGAGGCGCGGCGGGAGATGGCGCGGAGGATGGCCTCGACGCCGTCGTCGTCCGGGACGAGCAGCGAGCCGGTCGACGAGCCCATGAACACCTTGATGCCGGCGCAGCCGGGCAGCCGTTCGAGTTCGGGCAGTTGCGCGACATTCTCGTGCGTGCCGCCGATGAAGAAGGCGAAGTCGCAGTGCATGCGGCCTGTGCCGGCAGCGATCTTTGCCTCGAAGGTTTCGCGGGTCGTGGTCAGCGGGTTGGTATTGGGCATTTCGAAGACGCCGGTGACGCCGCCCATCACGGCCGACAGCGAGCCTGATTCGAGGTCTTCCTTGTGGGTGAGGCCGGGTTCGCGGAAATGTACCTGCGTGTCGATGACGCCGGGCAGGATGTGGAGGCCGGTGCAATCCTCGATGCGCTCGGCTGTATCGCCACCGAGATCGCCGATGGCGACGATGCGACCGCCGCGCACGCCGATATCGGCCTGGGTCGAGCCATCCTGATTGACCACGGTGCCGTTCTTGAAGATCGCGTCGTACTGCGCCATGTGTGGTCTCCCGCTGTTCTCGGCGGTTTAGCGGATGCCTCAGATGCCCACAATCCTCCGTCCGTCCCGTGCCGCCTTCCGCTTCTCGGGTCCGGATGCGCAGAAACTGCTGTTCGACGTGGTGACGGGCCGCCTGCTGGCCGAGCCGGGACCGGGCGTATGGTGGGCGCTGCTCTCGCCGCAGGGCAAGATCCAGGCCGAGGGGCTCAGCGGCTGGGCCGATGATGCGTTCTGGCTCGATGTCGATGCCAGCGTCGCCGATGCCTTCCTGCGCAAGATGCGGATGTACAAGCTGCGCGCCGCGCTCGAGATCGAGGACCTGCGCGAGACGCATGCGGTGGGCTGGAGCTTTGCCGAGGGTGGGGCGGGCGTGGTGCATGCCGATCCGCGCGGGCTTGGCGAACGCTTGATCGGCACAAAAGCCGAGGCGGCTGGCTGGATGGCGGCCGATGACCGCTATGCTTCGCGACGGATTTCGGCCGGCGTGCCTGAGCTGGGGCCGGACTTTGCAATCGATACGACGTTTCCGCACGATATCGGCATGGATCTGCTCGACGGCATCGACTTCGCCAAGGGCTGCTATGTCGGGCAGGAAGTGGTCAGCCGGATGAAGCATCGCGGCACGGCCCGGCGGCGGCCGGTGATCGTCTCCGGGATCGACGCCGCTGCAGCCGCCGACGTGGTCGCCAGCGGGCGGACGGCCGGCACGCTGGGCGAGGTCGTCGACGGACGCGCCGTGGCGGTGCTGCGGCTCGACCGGATCACCGACGTCACGGCGGTGACGGTCGACGGCAGGCCGGTGACGGTGGAACTGCCCGCCTGGGCCACTTATCAGTTTGGCGAGGCCGAGGAGACCGAATAGTTCGTTCGGCCCGCTCCGACATCAAATTGTCGAATCACCTCTGCCGCCCATACCCTCTGCGCTTCGAACACAGGGGGATTGCATGGCACGGGCACCGGCGCGGGCGTGGCAGCGTATGCTTTCGGGCCGCCGTCTCGACCTGCTTGATCCCTCGCCGCTGGACGTCGAGCTGTCGGACATTGCGCACGGCTTGGCGCGCGTGGCCCGCTGGAACGGGCAAACGCAAGGCGACTATCCATTCTCGGTCGCACAGCACTCGGTGCTGGTTCTCGAACTCTATCGCGCGCTGTACCCGGACGCCGGGCCAAAGGCGCTGCTGCACGCCGTGCTGCACGATGCTCCGGAGTACGTGATGGGTGACATCATCTCGCCGTTCAAGGCGGCGATGGGCGGCAACTACAAGGAGGTCGAGAACCGTCTGCTCGGCGCCGTGCACCTGCACTTCGCCCTGCCCGCTGTCGCCACTCAGGTGCTGCAGAAGGGCATCAAGCGCGCCGACCGCGAAGCCGCCTACCTCGAGGCCGTGCACCTCGCCGGTTTCGAGGTCGACGAGGCGAGGCGCTTTTTCGGCGAGCCAAGCTTTCCGGTATTCGAGTTCGAGCCGTTCGAGAGGCTGATCCGCCCCTGGCCGACGCGAGAGGCACACGACCGGTTCGTCGCGGCTGTCGAGACCCTGTCCGCGGCGATCTCAGGCTAGGTCAAGTTAACCTTAATCGCTGTTCCATTTTGACACGGTTTCGGGCGCTATGGTTGATGAATGGTTAAAGTCCATCGTCAACTGGAGCGTCCGGTGAACCGTCTCGCAACGATTATCGGCATGGGGGCTGCGGGTGGCCTCGTGGCCCTCGCCCTCGGCTCTCCGGTGCTGCTGTCCGACCTCGCCGTCGCGGCCCAGGTCGTGCAGGTGGAGGCCACGGAGACAGTTCGCAGCCTGCTACCGGAACCCGAGCCGTTCGACCCGGCGACCCTGTTCAAGGTCGAGGATCGCTATGCGTTCGATGTTGCCGACAGCGTTTCGGTCACCCCGATCCGGCAGAGCACGGTGCGCAAGATCGGCTATGGCAAAACCGAGTACGTGCAGGTGGTGGAGACCGCCAGCGGCACGTATTCAAGCGATGGGCTCGACAGCCCCTACATCCAGTACCCCGGCATCAGGAAGCAGCGCATCGGCGGCCAGGTCGGGCTGGCGCTATGGACCGATGGCCAATGGGTATTGCAGCGGGCGCTCACCGCTGGCTCCTTCGTCACCATCACCAGGTTCGACGGTGGCCAACTGGTGGTCACCGACGAGGGAATGTGCGTGACCGGCACCAGCGGTATCGCCTGCAACTGACCTACAGCTTCTTCGGGGCTTCCTCGGCGACCAGCGATCCGCCGATCGATACCTGGCGGATCGACAGCGCAAACTCGCTGCGGCCATCCGGAAGGAACCTGAACACGCCGTCGCGGCCGTTGAACCCTGCGGCAGCGGTCAGCAGGCCGCGATCATACCGCGGTGTGCCGTTGGCCAGCGACTTGGCGTTGGCGAGGATGGTTGCGGTATAGGCCAGGGTCGCGAAGGGGTGCGGCGCGGTGCCGAACCGCGCCTGATACTCGGTCGTCAGGGCATTGAGCCCGGTCTGGTCGGGCGCCGGGAAAATAGCGCCGGCCAGCGACGTGGTATTGGCGATCGAAGGGTCGCCGTTCCAGTCGCCCGACCCCACGAGTTGCACGCCGCCGGCAGCGATGCCGCCTTCCTGCAGGAGGTTGGCGATGCTGGGCGCGGTGGCGCGGTCGGGGATGAACAGCGTGTCGATCTGGCCGGACTGCAGCAGCGGAATGACCTGGGTGACGACAGTGCGCGCCTCGGCCTCGGTCTTGAAGCTGTAGACGGCAACCGCGTTCATCCCGAGCTCGGACATGGCCTGACGGAAGGCCCCTTCCTGAATGCGGCCGAAATCGGTCGAGGGGAATATACCGGCGATGGCTCGCTTGCCGACCTTCTGGACATAGGACATCGAGCGTTTCACCTCGATCTCCGGAAGAACGTTCAGCAAGAATACGCCCGGGCTGGCCACGCCGGAGTTGTTGGAAAAGCCGATGACCGAGATGCCGGCGGCCTTCGCGACCTGCCCGGCTGCCGTCACCTGGTCGGCGCGCAGCGGGCCGAGAATCAGACTGGCGCCCTCGCTCACGGCCTGGGTCGCGGCCTGGGCCGCGCCAGCAGCGGTGGCGCCGGTGTCCTTGATCGAAATGGTGATGTTGTCGCCGAGGTTCGGATTGGCCTGCACGAAGGCCATGGCGAGTTCGGCGGAATTGGCCATGGAGGTGCCGACCGCGGTCAGGCTCGGGTCACCCGAGAGCGGCAGCAGCAGCGCCACCCGCACCGGGCCCGTGCCCAGTGTCTTGCCCGTCATGAGGGTCTGCGGTCCCTGGTCGGGACCCCCGCCGCCGCCACCATTGCCCGGCCCAAAGGAGAAGCCTCCCGGTGAGCAGGCCGACAACAGCAGTGCAGTGGCGAGGCCAAGCCCCGCCGCCTTGATGAAGCCGAGCACGCCGCGCCCCGGCCTGCGTTCGTTGCTGATTCCCACTTGCCTAGCCTTCGCCTTGTCCCGCAACCTGCTAATGGTTTCCGACCGAAGTCGGGCCCGCCCGCGCAATGCTATACGAAATCCGGCCCGGCGCATAAAGGCCGAGCTTAACGGGTCCTTAATTGTCAGGGGAAGCCAAGAGTGAGCGATCAGCCGAAGGCCTGGTTCATCGGCGGCACGCGGTTCGAGGCGCCAACGCTGGCGGCCGGCCTCTACGTGGTAGCGACGCCGATCGGCAACCTGCGGGACATCACCATCCGGGCGCTGGAAACCCTGGCGGCGGCAGACCTTGTGCTGTGCGAAGACACCCGGCATTCGGCGACCCTGCTCGATCACTACGGCATCCGCGCCGAGAAACGCTCGCTGCACGAGCACAACGAGCGGCAACGTGCCGACGAGATCGTCGCCGCGATCGGGGCGGGCCGAGCCGTGGCGCAGATTTCCGATGCGGGAACGCCGCTGCTGTCGGATCCCGGGTTTCCGCTGGTGCGAGCCGTGCGCGAGGCCGGGCTGCCGGTGTTCGCCGTACCCGGGGCTTCGGCACTGCTCGCCGCGCTGGCGTCGGCCGGGCTACCGACTGATGCGTTCGGCTTCATCGGCTTTCTACCGAACAAGGCGGGCCAAAGGGCCAATGTGCTGAAGGGCCTGCGCGGCCGCGCCGATACGCTGGTGTTCTACGAGTCGCCCCGGCGGCTTGGAGATTCGCTTGCCGCAATGGCCGACGCCTTCGGCCCGGAACGGCCGGCGGCAGTGGCGCTCGAACTGACCAAGCGTTTCGAGCGCGTTCGGCGCGGCACCCTGAGCGAACTCGCGGCCTTCTATGCCGCGGACGATACAAAGGGCGAGGCGGTGATCCTCGTCGGCGGCGCGGCCGAACTGGTCGTCGAGGCGGCCGACTGGCAGGCGGCCCTCGACGAGGCCCTGGAAGGGCAGCCGCTGCGCGCTGCGGTCGACGAGGTCACGACGCGCTTCGGCCTCAAGCGCAAGGAGGTCTACGATGCGGCGCTTGCCCGCAAGGCCGCGCAGTAAACAGAGCCGCCTCGCCGCCGAACTGTTCGGCCGACGCGGCGAAACGCTTGCCGCCTGGTACCTGCGGTTGAAGGGCTACCGGATCCTCGCGAGCCGCTTCAAGACGCCGATGGGAGAGATCGACCTCGTTGCCAAGCGCTTCGGCACGCTGGTGTTCGTCGAGGTGAAGGCCCGCCGGTCGGGCTCGGTGGCGGATGCCTGGCTGGCGGTGAACGATCGCCGCATGACCCGGGCAGCGGACTATTTTCTGGCGCGGCACCCGCGCTACACCGGCAGCGACATGCGCTACGACGTGATTTTCCTTGCGCCAATGGCGTGGCCGCGCCATGTGGTGAACGCCTTCGATGCCGCTTAGGGACCTGAGAATGTCGCTGAAAATCGCCGTGCAGATGGACCCTATCGCTTCGATCAACCCGGCGGGGGACTCGACCTTCGCGATGATGCTCGAGGCGCAGGCGAGAGGGCACAAGGTCGATTATTACGTGCCGGGTACGCTGGCCCTGCGCGACAACGTGGTGACGGCCGACCTGGCTCCGGTCACCGTGTTCGACAAACCGAAGGGCGAGCATTTTGCGCTCGGCGACTTTGCCCGCGCCGACCTCGCGACCTACGACGTGGTGCTGATGCGGCAGGACCCGCCTTTCGACATGAACTACATCACCATCAGCCATATCCTCGAGCGGCTGCATCCGAAGACCTTCGTGGTGAACCCGCCCTCGGCGGTGCGCAACGCGCCCGAAAAGATCCTCGTCACCGAGTTCCCTCAGCTGATGCCGCCGACGCTGGTGACGCGCGACCGGGCGCAGATCCACGCCTTCCGCAAGGAACATGGCAACATCATCCTCAAGCCGCTCTACGGCAATGGCGGCGCGGGGGTGTTCTTCCTGCAGGAGGGCGACCAGAATCTCGCTTCGCTGATCGAGCTGTTCGAGCAGAGCTTTCGCGAGCCGTTCATGGTGCAGAAATACCTGCCCGACGTGCGAAAGGGCGACAAGCGCATCATCATCATCGACGGTGAACCGGTGGGTGCGATCAACCGTATCCCCGCCGATGGCGAGGCGCGCTCGAACATGCATGTCGGCGGCCGCCCCGAGTTGATCGAGCTCACGCCGCGCGACCGCGAAATCTGCTCGACTATCGCGCCGGCGCTCAGGGAACGCGACATGATCTTCGTCGGTATCGACGTGATCGGCGACTACCTGACCGAGATCAATGTCACCAGCCCCACCGGCATCCGCGAAATCAAGCGCTTCGGCGGCCCCGATATCGCGGTGCTGATCTGGGACGCGATCGAGAAGCGGCGGAAGTAGGCACCCACCGGGCCAAGCTTCGTTGAGGCTTGGTAGACAAGGTTGGCCGGCCCCGCAAAGAGCAGAAGGACGGCAGCAGAACGCCGCCGACCAACTATTCCTGCGAAGGCGTTCGTACGCCGATTTGCGGCTACTGCGATACCCGAACGCCGGCCAAGAGGCCGAAAGTCGGCATGCCGTAGGCATAGTTCGTGGTTTCGATTTCCTGGAACGAATCCTGGAACTTCGCCTCGGCGAACACTGCAACGTTTTCCGTCAATCCGGCACGCGCGCCAATCGCCGCCTGGTATCCAGCGCCCCAGCCGACCTCGGTGAAGGTAGGGGCATCGTAGACAAGCTGGATACCGCCGAGGCCGACGGCACCATAAACCTCGAACATCTCATTCAACGGCACCGCATACTCCACCACGCCCATCAGGCTGAGAGTATGGATGAAATAATCGGGATAGTCGGCATACTCGGTGGAGGTCCCCATAAGGTCGACTTCGAACGACAGGCCCGGAACCGGTAGCTCGACGCCAACTGCGCCGCCAAGGACACCGCCGGTGTTCATCGGAAAGGTGTCGGTATCGAGATAGCTCGACTCGTTGCCCAACTGCGCGCCACCGTAGACCTCGGCGTAGAACGAGCCCCAGCCGTCGAAGGCGAGTGCGGGGAGCGGCGCCAGAATGACAGCCGCGGCAAGGAGCGCTTTTAGCATTTTCGAGATCCCGTGAGCATGACTGACTGTCAGGGTGCACCCGGTCGGAAGTCTCTGCAATTGGCAGCCGTTGCAGCAATACGATGGCCCCCGCAATGCAGCTTTTCGGCCACATTGCTGCCATCTGCCGCCCGTCAGAAGCTCAGGCGGACGCCGACCAGGGCGGTGTTGGTGGGTGCACCGACTTCGTCGCCGAACAGATCGACCGTGTCGAATGTATTCTGGTGCCTGAACTCGCCGAACAGCGCCATGTTGTCGGTGATATCGGCGCGCACGCCGACGGCGGCGGAATAGCCGGCGCCCCAGGCGTCTTCGGTCGTGCCGCTGGAGACGGCGACGTTGATCGCACCGAGGCCCAGCGATCCGTAGACCGCGAAGGTGTCGTTGAGCGCCAGCGCGTACTCGCCTTCGGCCATCACCGAAAAGGTGGTGAGCGTCGCGCTCTCGCTCTGATACTCGGCATCGCCAGTCTTCATGATGTCGACGCCGAGCGAGAAGCCGTTACCCATGTCGACGCCGAATGCCGCGCCGGCGGCCCAGGTCGGGTCCATGGCGTAGTCGACGCCGTTGTATTGGGTATCGGTGCCGAGCGATGCGCCACCGTAGACTTCAGCGTAGAACTTGCCCCAGTCTTCGGCGAGCGCCGCACCGGGGATCAGGATGGCGGCCGTTGCGACGATAATCTTCAGCATGATTTGACGAGCCCCTGTATTCGTTCTTGATGGCGTGAATTTCGGCCTACGCCCGTGCGGCTGAATGAAAGATGAACCGCGATTGCCCCGCGCCCGCGACTTTCATAGGGTTGGTTATCGGGGAAATGCCGCCGCCATGCCAATCGACACGCTGCTGTTAGCACTCACGACATTCTTCGCCACGATCGGCCCGGCGGACCTGCTGCTGGTCTATGCGGCGCTGACGCAGAAGAACACCCGGGCCGAGCGGCAGGCAATGGCGTTGCGCGGCGTGCTGATCGCCACGGCCATCCTGCTGTTCTTTGCGGTGTTCGGCGAGGCGATGCTGCGGTTGTTCGGCATTACGCTGCCGGCGCTCAGGATCGCCGGCGGGGTGCTGCTGCTGCTGATTTCGATCGACATGGTGTTCGCACGCCATTCTGGCGGCACCGGCACTACGCCCGAGGAAGAGAACGAGGCGCAGAGCCGCACCGATATCTCGGTGTTTCCGCTCGCCACGCCGCTGATCGCAGGGCCCGGCGCCATCAGCGCAGTGATCCTGCTGACCACAGGCACGGGCGGGTTCACCATCGAGTGGTTCGTCGTGGTGGGCGCGCTGCTCGCTATCCTGCTGCTCTGCTACCTGGTGATGCTGGTAGCGATCCCGATCCAGCGGTTGCTCGGCCTCACCGGCCTTGCCGTGGTTTCCCGCGTCGTGGGTGTATTGCTCGCCGCCCTGGCGGTGCAGTTCCTGCTGGACGGGATCAAGGCCAGCGGGCTCGTTGGCACCATGCTGGACGCGGTGGCGAAATAGCAGAGGGCCGCAGCATGGCCGCGGCCCGGTAGAGTTCTACCGCAAGAAGCTTATTTCTTCTTCGACGATGCGGCGGCTGTGCTTGAGCTGGTCAGCCCGGCGGTCGCCAGCACTTTCGGCTTTTCCTTCTTGGGCTTCTTGGCTTCCTTGTTGGACTTCAGCTGACCCTTGGCCATGGCGTTCCCCTTGCTTGTTGGTGCCGGCACCACCTCCGGCTGAATACGAACCTCACGCTAGAACCATGGCAAAGTGCTGGCAATCCTCGCCGTGCGGCGAGTAACCGCTACTTCGACGTTCCGCCTACTTTGTGGTGCAGCGCCCCTGCGGGCCGAGGATGTGCAACTTGCGCGGATCGCATCCGGTGAGCAGGAACTGCACCCACTGGTCCTGCGTCCCGTAGAAGGCGTTGCGATCGACCTCCGAGCGGATGCCGGACATCGTGCCGGTCTGGGTCCACTGCCAGATCAGCCAATCGTTCTTGCCACCATATTTCAGGTGCGGCTCGGCGGCAGTCGAACGCAGCCAGAACGAGTTGTCGAAATGCTCGCCCTGCAGCACGTCGCGGTAGAAGTTCATGTCGGTGTAGATGACCGGCACCTTCTTGGTGTGCGCTTCCATGGCCGCCAGCATCACCCGCACCTTCTCGAGCACATCGGCGCGATCGTGCTTGTTCTTGCACTTGGAGTGATTGTTCCACTCGAGGTCGAGCACGGGAGGCAAAGAGTCGTAATCGGCCGGCACGTTCTGGGCAAACCAGGCCGCCTGCTCGGACGCGAGGCTGCACCAGGTCATGAAATGATACGCGCCGCGCGCTACGCCAGCGGCCCGGGCCCCCCGCCAGTTGGTGTAGAAGTTCGGGTCGATATAGTCCTTGCCCTCGGTCGACTTGATGTAGATGAAGTGCACGCCACCGGCGCGAACCTTGTCGAAATCCACCTGGCCCTGGTAGCGCGCGATATCCAGCCCCTGGATCGGCAGGCCCCAGGCGCGGCGCACCCCGTGATGCGGGTCGTTGTCGCCCGGAATGCCGGTATGGGTCGTTGGCGAGCGGCCGCAGGCGGCCAGTGCCAGCACCACGAGAAGCAGCGTGATGGACTTGAGGAACGGGGTCGCGGTACGGGACGCGGCGGCGAGGCTCATGCTGCACAATGGCTCTGACTGACAATGACAGCCTTTGATTCAACATGGCGCGCTTAATGAAACCTTGCGCTAACCCATTGGCATTCCAGCATGGTTAAGGCCGAAGCAGGGTCTGTGGCAGACCGAGACCTTTGTTCTCGTAACGTTCTTGATCGCTCCATAAATCTCCTGATACGCTCGCCCGAGGGCTTGGGGAGTTGTGGATGGTCACGCGGGTCGCGACTGTGGCGTTTCAGGGTATCGAAGCGGTCCCGGTCGATGTGCAGGTGCAGCTCTCGCCGGGACAGCCGGGACTGCTGATCGTCGGCCTGCCGGACAAGGCGGTGAAGGAATCCGGCGAACGGGTGCGGGCAGCGCTTTACGCTTCGGGGCTTAGCCTGCCGCCCAAGCGGATCATCGTCAATCTGGCGCCAGCCGACCTGCCCAAGGAGGGCAGCCACTATGACCTGCCGATCGCGCTGGGGCTGATGGCGGCGCTCGGGGCCATCCCTTCGGATACCCTCAGCCGACACCTGGCGCTCGGCGAACTGGCACTCGATGGGCGGCTGACGCCGACCGCAGGAGTGCTGCCCGCGGCTATCGCAGCCCTGGGGCGCGACCTTGGCATCATCTGCGCGGCGGAATCCGGGCCTGAGGCGGCATGGGCGGGTGACGACCTCGACATCATCGCCGCTGACTCACTGCTGGCGCTGATCAACCATCTCGGTGGCTACCAGCTGGCGGCGCGGCCGACCACGAGGCGACTGATCGACCCTGTCCGCTTGCCCGACCTCAAGGACGTGCGCGGACAGGAGGTGGCGCGGCGCGCGCTGGAAGTGGCGGCGGCAGGCGGCCACAACCTACTGATGGTCGGGCCTCCGGGCGCGGGCAAGTCGATGCTGGCAGCCCGCCTGCCCTCGATTCTGCCTCCCCTCAATTCGCGCGAACTGCTCGATGTGTCGATGATCCAGTCGATCGCCGGGGAACTCGCCGGGGGGGCGCTCAGCGACCGGCGGCCGTTTCGTGCCCCGCACCACTCGGCCTCGATGGCGGCGCTGGTGGGCGGCGGGCTGCGCGTGCGGCCGGGCGAGGCGAGCCTTGCGCATAATGGCGTGCTGTTCCTCGACGAATTGCCCGAGTTCTCGCCGGCCGTGCTCGACAGCCTGCGCCAGCCGCTCGAGGGCGGCGAGGTGGTGATCGCGCGAGCCAACGCGCATGTCAGCTTTCCCGCCCGGTTCCAGCTGATCGCGGCGATGAACCCCTGCAAGTGCGGGATGGCCGGCACGCCGGGTCATACGTGCAAGCGTGGCGACCGCTGCGCCGACGACTACCAGGCGCGGATTTCCGGTCCATTCCTCGATCGGATCGACCTGCGCGTCGATGTTCCGGCCGTGTCGGCGGCCGAAATGATCGCGCCTGCCGAGGCGGAGCCCTCCTCGGTGGTAGCGGAGCGGGTGGAGCGGGCGCGCGAGCGGCAGCGCCTGCGCTATCTCGAAGCGGGCGAGACGGGTGTGTTTACCAATTCGGCCGCCAGTTCCACGCTGATCGAGAAGGTGGTGAACCCGGACAAGGAAAGCCAGGCGCTGCTGCTGCAGGCGGCAGAGCGGTTCCGGCTGTCGGCCCGTGCCTATCATCGCGTTCTGAAGGTCGCCCGCACGCTGGCGGACCTCGCCTGCGTGGAAAAGGTCGGGCGGCCACATATCGCCGAGGCACTGAGCTATCGCATCAACTTCGCCGTCGCGTGAGCTTGCACCGGACGATCGGCCCTTGACGGCTCATGCGGCTGGTCCCGCCGGGTGGTACCTGTCAGGTCCCGGCGGCGATGGCCTTCTCAAGGTCTTCGTACTCTTCGCAGGTAGTGTTGCCGCAGAGCCTCGCCAGTGTCTCCAGGCGCTCCTTGGCCTTTTCGATCTGGCCGATCTCGACGTAGAGTTCGCCCAGATACTCGTTGGCACCCTTGTGGCCGGGGTTGAGTTCCAACGCCCTGAGGTAGAAGCCCTCGGCATTCTCCAGGTCGCCCGACTTGCGCAGCGAAAAGCCGAGCAGATTGAGTGCGTCGGCATCGTTGCCGTCAGTGGCGACGATGGTCCGAAGAACCGCGATGGCTTCCTTCCACTCTTCCGCGCGAATGTGAACCCGGGCGTCACTGAGACTTGGGCCATCGCCGCCGTTGCCTTCACCGCCGGTGTCGACGGCGAGGCCGGGCATGGCGGCGAGGCTGAGGGCGATGGCGATCGCGGCGCCCACCAACCGGAAACTGTTCTTTTGCGTCATCCTGGATCCCCTTTGCTGGCTCCCCGCACCGCTGACGCGGCCAACCAGCACAACACCATGGACCCGCGACTATTCCGTGAAGGCTGCTTCAATTGTTCGGCGGTAGGCGCTTGGTCCCCGGGCCGGCCGACCACAAACTGTCCACGAGGGTTGCCGCTGCCCGCTAGCGGGAATAAGCCGCGAACGGGTTTGCGACCATCAGCTGCAGGATGGTTTCTTCGGTAACGCCACGCTCGCGCAGCATCGGCAGCATCACGTCGCTCAGGTGCGTGAAGGGTTTCGGCACGCCACCGCCGGGCTGCGCCGGGTCATACCAGCCGCGATCGTGGCTCAGCAGCAGTTGGGTGGCCTTGCCTGCCTCCAGGGCCTTGAGGATCAGACTTGCCACCTCGTCGTCAGGCGCGCGCCCGACATGATCGTACTCTATCCACGCACCCCGTTCGGCGACCGCGAGGTTGAGGCCGAAATCCGGCTCGGTCTGGGTGTGGATGGAGATGAAACGCTCGGCGGTGTAGCCCTCATCTTCCATGATATCGAGCTGATCCATCACGACACGGCCCTTTATCGTGTGGCTGCCGATGATGGCGCCAGTTCGCTTCGCAGCGCGGACCGCGGCGCGCAGGATGCGCTCTTCGAGCACGGTGATCCCGTCATCGCCGGCGGAAATCTTGATCCAGGCGGCGAGGACCGGCGTGCCGTCAAGGCCCTCGGTCATTTCGCGAAACATATGGGCTTCGAGTTCTGCCTCGCTTGCCACCCTGACCCAGTCCGACACCCAGGGCTCGCGGTAGTTGCCCGTCGGCACGACGATGGGCATGCCGGTGGCGAGGCTCACGGCCAGATCGAGGTCGGCGCGCCTCCCCACTCCACCCGTGGAGCACTCGACGATGGTGGTAATGCCCCGGATCGCAGCGGCCTCGACCTGCGGCGCCATCAGGCGCACGACGTCTGCCGGGTCTGCCTGCGCATAGCCAGGCTGATCGGGCGTGCGGAGATCGACGAAGATGTGCTCGTGCGGCAGGATCATTCCCAGCTCGTCGGCCCGCTTCGGTCCCAGTGTCGTATGCAGCAGCTTCATCGGTATCCTCCCGTTGGGCCTGCTCTTTTGTGCCCGAACCGACTACCTTGAGCAAATACGGGAGTCCTCAAATGGGCAGCATCGTGCGGATCGTCGGAGTGGGGCTGGTGCTGCTCGGAGCGCTCGCGGCGACATTGCTGCGGATGGCGCCGGCCTGGGCGCTGGCCGCCTACCTGATACTCGGCCTCGTCAGCTTTGCCGTCTACGGGTTCGACAAGCGGGCGGCGCGCCGCGGCGACTGGCGGGTGACCGAAGCGTCGCTGCACGGCATCGACATGATCGGCGGTATCGCTGGCGGCCTCTTCGCGCAGGTAGTGTTCCGGCACAAGACCCGCAAGGAGGGCTTCGCCATCGTCACGGCGCTGATCGGCAGCGTTCACATTGCGGCGCTGTGGTCGCTGGCGCTGGGCCTCTGGTGCCTCCCGTCGATCCTGTTCGTCGACTAGGCGGCGGCCCGGTCGAGGTTGTGGCGCAGGTCCAGCAAAGCACGGCGCAGCGCATCGAGCTCGTCGCCGGAGCATTCCGAAGCGCCCAGAATCCGGGCCGGAAAGCCCTCGGCCACAGTGCGCATCGACTGCCCCTGCCCGGTCAGGCGGACGAGGACCTGACGTTCGTCGATGGTGCTGCGGGCGCGCGTGACCAGTCCGAGGGCCTCCAGCCGCTTCAACACCGGAGTGAGCGTGCCCGAGTCGAGCAGCAGCCGCTCACCGATGGCGCTCACCGACATACCGTCGCGCTCCCAAAGGGTCAGCAGCACCAGGTACTGCGGATAGGTGACGCCGAGTTGCGCCAGCAGCGGCCGGTAGAACCGGGTGAAGGCGTGGCTGGCCGAATAGACGGCGAAACACAGCTGCTGATCGAGATGCAGATCCTTCACTTACCGCTCCATAGGCCACCAACTTCTGCCAGATAGCATAGTGTACAATTCAATTGTGCACAATGGGTTTGTGCGCTATGTCCCACTCGTACCTGCAACCGGCCCTTGCGGTCGCATTCGAACGAGGAGTTCATCATGAAAGTTCTGTACACGGCGCACGGCACGGCGCAGCACGGCGGGCGCGGCGGCGGCACGGCCGCCACCGATGACGGCAAGGTTTCGGTCAAGCTCTCCGTGCCCAAGGCGATGGGTGGCGACGACGGCCCGGGCACCAATCCGGAGCAGCTGTTCGCGGTGGGCTATGCCGCGTGCTTCCTCGGCGCCATGGCGGCAGCGTCGCGCAAGATGAACATCAAGCTCGATCCTGAGACGACCGTGAGCGCGGCGGTGAGCTTTGCCGATCGCGAGGACGATGTCGGGTTCGGCATCGTCGCCGAACTCGAGGGCCACGCGCCAGGGTTGAGCAAGGAAGAGTCCGAAAAGCTGATGGCGGCGGCGCACGAGATTTGTCCGTACTCGGACCTGATCCGCAACAAGCACGACGTGAAGCTGACGGCGGTCTGATCTGCGCCGCATCGCTGAAAAGCAAAGAGGGAGCCCTGCGGCTCCCTCTTTCGTTTTCGATCCGGTTCGCGATTACAGCGTGCGGATGACGCTTTCGACGCGGAAGCATTCGATGACGTCGCCGGCGCGGATGTCTTCGTAGTTCTCGAAGGCCATGCCGCATTCCTGGCCGACCGGCACTTCCTTGACTTCGTCCTTGAAGCGCTTGAGCGTCTTGAGCTTGCCTTCGTGGACGACTACGTTGTCGCGCAGCAGGCGCACACCGGCCCCGCGTTCGACGATGCCTTCGGTGACCTGACAGCCGGCGACCTTGCCGACCTTGGTGATCTGGAAGACTTCCTTGATCGAAGCGTAACCGATGAAGGTCTCGCGACGTTCCGGCTTCAGGAGGCCCGACATCGCTGCCTTCACGTCATCCACGAGGTCGTAGATGATGTTGTAGTAGCGGATCTCGATGCCCTCGCGGGTGGCGAGCTCACTGGCCTGCTTGTTGGCGCGGACGTTGAAGCCGATGATGATGGCGTTCGAGGCCGTTGCCAGCGTCACGTCGGATTCGGTGATGGCACCGACGCCGCTCATCAGGATCTGCGCCGACACTTCTTCGGTCGAGAGCTTGTTGAGCGAAGCGTTGATCGCTTCGACCGAGCCCTGCACGTCGCCCTTGATGA
>CAIMLX010000178.1 GCA_903842455.1 uncultured Hyphomicrobiales bacterium
CAGTAGAGTCGCCGATCGCCACGTAGGCTTCGTCTACAACCACGCCGTCCGTGTTCGAGGCCGCATCGAGAGTGTACTCATCAGTAATTAGAGCGGTCTCAACTGCCTTAAGCTTCAAGACAGCCTTGGCCGGGCCAAAATCAGAGTCGGCAGTCGCGACAAACTTGATCCAAGCCTCATAGCGAGACTTCCAATCGTTGCTGTCGTCGCCTTCCATGAAGCTAATTTCGCCAGCCGGAACGTTGACGTCGACGTCATGCTCGTCGTAGTCACCCCAGGTAAAATTATACTTCACTTCACCGGTGATCTGCAGGCAGTTGGTGTCGGACGAGATCGTCAGACCCGACAGGCCGAGCGAGTCGCAAACGTCAAGCGACGTCAGAACACCGAGATCAGCTGCGTATGCGCCAGTGGTCGAGAGACCAGCGACCGCGAGAGAACCAAGGAGAAGGTTCCGAATGTTCATTATTGACCTCCAAAGTCAGTCATTCGTTGGTGCCGGTTTGACCCAGCGGTTTGTCGAAACGCGACCACACTTGCTGTGTGTGTTGCCGTCGCGTTTGCGACCGACAAACGATCCCATGCATGGATTCGCAATACCCACTCTACGCAGGCCCGGTCCTGGCGCAATCGCAGAATGGCTGAAATGGGGCACCCGGTAGGTTGTTGCTCCGACCCTGTTGCAGATTCAGCACAATCCCGGTTACCGCCCGTTAAGGTGCGTAAATAGCGGGTTACCTGCGCGGCCGCCGGCACTGGCATTTCGAGCGAGCGATGCGAGTGTGGGGAGATCCGCGGCATAGGCGGCAGCATGATGTTCGCGCTCCGCTGCTCTTTGCTCCAGCGGCAGACCACCCTGTTCAGGCTCCGATTCCAGAATCGTACCGACGGTTGTCCGACCGACTAGTCCGCAGAAATTCAGCAGTTCCCTCAAGAGGCCGGCATCGCTGCGCAGCTCCGCGACGTCGGCACGGAAGATAGCTCCGGGGTACATCCGATCCCACAACGTCATCATTTTCTCGTAGGCGAGGTAGTAGGTCTGGAGTTCGCGCAGGTTGAAGGTGTAGCCGTAGGCGGGTTTGCTGAAGCATTTTTCGAACAGCGCCACCGCCTGCTGCAACGGATCGCGGATGGCGTGCACAATCCGTGCATTCGGCAGCATGTGGCGGATGAAGCCGATCAGCATGAAGTTGGTGGGCATGGTGTCGATCACGGTCGCACCCGTCGGGGCGAGTGCCGCGACATACCGCATGTAGTCTTCGCCAGCAGCCCGCAACGCATGCGGATCGATACGGCCGAGCTCCACCCGGGCGAGCGGATCGCGCTCCCGTCGAGCGTCATCAGGAAGAAGCTGCAGCGTAACCCGTTTGAGTTGGTTGAGTTCACCGGCGGCCCAGGTGCCGGGGATGGCGCTTAGCAGCAGCTCGATTGTGGTCTTTCCTGCACGCGGCAACCCCACGATGAAGATTGGAGCAGGTCCGGTTGCCAAGGCCGACGCGCTTATCGCCGACCGGACGGTTTCGAACTGGCTACCTATATGTTCGATCGTAGCAAGGGCGCGGGACAGCGAATAGGGATGATCGAGCCGCCGCATGGCGTTGGCCTCGATAAAGACCTCTCGCGAGAGCTCATGCTCACCCACATCAGACAGTGCCTTGCCATAGCCGAACCCAGCCCGGGTACGCTGCCGACGCGGCACCGTGTCGTCGCGAAAAACCCGGCGCAGGGTCTCCAGGTCGGAATCACCAGGGTGATGTCGACGCGCCAACGCCAGCGCGTGCAGCGCGTTGCCGTTGACGGGGTCAATTTCGAGGATCCGCCGATTTACTGCGATGCAACGACCCACTGCACCCGTGTGACTCAGAATCGACGCCAGCGAGCCTAGCACCTCGGTGCTCCTCGGCATCCGCTCAGCCGCGTCCTCCGCAGCTACCAACGCCTCGTCGTACCGCCGCAGTGTCTGCAGAATGGCAATTCGACCGGCCGTGGCGGCGGCGTGTCCGGGTCGCAGCGCCAGTGCCCGCTCCATCGCCTGAAGGGCTTCGTGCGGCCGTGCGGCGTCGGCGAGGGCGTTGGCAAGGTTGAAGTGGAAGCCTGACTCGTCCGGCTTCAGCCGGATGGCTTCCTCGTAGCTCAATACGGCATCGTCGAACTGTGCCAGTCCGCGATAGGCCATGCCGCGATTGGAGAAGGCTCCCGCAAAGTCGGGCTTGAGGGCGATCGCTTGGTCGAGCACCGTCACCGCCCGCTCGTAGCTTTCCGCAGCATTGAGGGCGACGCCCATGTTGGCGAGGTATTGCGGGTTGGCCGGATCGAGCTCGACAGCTCGGGCGAGCAATGGCAGCGCGTCGCTCAGCCGCTGCTGGGCAAGCCTTGCTACGCCGAGCAAGTGGTTCGCCTCGGCGTTGCCCGGATCGAGCCCGATCGCCTCCGCGTAGTGCGCTGCCGCCTCCGCCACCTTGCCGCTCTGGTGTAGCTGCAGTCCACGAGCGACGAG
>CAIMLX010000179.1 GCA_903842455.1 uncultured Hyphomicrobiales bacterium
CTCGGTGTAGGGCGGCACGGCGTAGATGCGTTTTTCGCGGCCGGCGCCGAACAGCTGCAGCGCTTCGGACATGTGCATCTTGGGGTTGTCGAATTTCGGCGTCGGCGAGGGGTCCATGACGTAGCGGCCCTCGACCTTCACCGGGTAGGCATAGGTGGTGGCGATGCGACCGTGCCGCGCGATGTCCTCGTAGAGTTTCACATGCATCAGCCCGTATTCCTCGAGCGCATGCATTTTTCGCGTTTCGGTTTCCCGTGGTTCCAGGAAGCGCAGGGGTTCGGGGATCGGCACCTGGTAGACCAGCACCTGGCCCTCGTTGAGCTTGGCTTCCGGGATGCGGTGGCGGGTCTGGATGATGGTGGCTTCGGCAGTGTGCGTGGTGGTCGCGACATCCGCCACCTTGGCGAAGAAGGCGCGGATCGAGACGGCATTGGTGGTGTCGTCGGCGCCCTGGTCGATCACCTTCAGCACATCATCGGGCCCGATGATCGAGGCGGTGACCTGCACGCCGCCGGTACCCCAGCCATAGGGCATGGGCATTTCGCGCGACGCAAACGGCACCTGATAGCCCGGAATGGCGATCGCCTTGAGGATGGCCCGCCGGATCATCCGCTTCGTCTGCTCGTCGAGATAGGCGAAGTTGTAGGTGGCAATTACGCCGGAACCGGAACGTCTGGCGGTCATGGCGCATTGCCCCCTGGTATACTGGAGTTGAAATAATGGATGTCGGCACATGTGCGCTGATTGCGATCGGCGCGGCGGCCGCAATATTCGTGTTCGTCGGCTATTACTGGTGGGAAGTCCGGCCGGTCATCATCGCAGACCGCCGCAAGCCCTGAGCAAGTCATTCGGCTGCCTCCTGATCGGCGTCGTGCTCGGCGCGCATTTCACGCAGCAGGCCTAGCTCACCCTGGAAGTCGACGTAGTGCGGCAGCTTCAGGTGCTCGACGAAGCCGGTGGACTGCACGTTGTCGGAATGCGCGATGACGAATTCTTCGTCCTGCGCCGGGTGGTTCACGTCCTCGCCCAGTTCGCGGGCACGCAGCGAGCGATCGACCAGCGACATGGCCATGGCCTTGCGCTCGGCCTGGCCGAAAACCAGGCCGTAGCCGCGGGTGAACTGCGGCGGAACCTTGGCATTGCCCTTGAACTTGTTGACCATCTGGCACTCGGTGACGCGGATGCGGCCGAGGTTCAGCGCAAAGCCAAGTTCGGGGATATCGAGCTCCACTTCCACTTCGCCGATGCGGATTTCGCCGACGAAGGGGTGGGAGCGGCCATAGCCCCGCTGGGTGGAGTAGCCGAGCGCGAGGAGGAAGCCCTCGTCGCCACGGGCCAGCGCCTGCAGCCGCAGGTCGCGGTTGAGCGGGAACTCGAGCGGCTCGCGGGTGAGGTCGCCGACCGCGTCCTGGTCTTCGTTCACATCGGGCTCGATCAGGCCCTGGTGGCCCAGCATGTCGGTGACGCGGGGCGCCGCCTCGGGTGCGCTGTCGCGGGCCGCGGGCTCGTCGACGGGGCCTTCGCCCATCAGCGATGGGTCGAGCAGGCGGTGGGTGTAGTCGAAGGTGGGGCCGAGCAGCTGGCCGCCGGGTAAATCCTTGAAGGTGGCGGAGACGCGGCGCTCGATCAGCATGGCGCCGGTGTCGATGGGCCGCGAGTAGCCGAAGCGGGGCAGGGTGGTGCGGTAGGCGCGGACGAGGAAGATCGCCTCGATCAGGTCGCCGCGCGCCTGCACGATGGCGAGGGCGGCAAGTTCGCGATCGTAGAGCGAGCCCTCCCCCATCGTGCGGTCGACGGCGAGGCCGAGTTGCTCGACGATCTGGTCGAGGCGCAGCGCCGGGACATTGCGGTCGCCGCGGCGGCGGTCGGCGAGGAGTCGGTGGGCATTGGCGATGGCGGCCTCGCCGCCCTTTACGGCAACATACATGTCAGGCCTCCGAAATGCGGGTGGTGCGGGGCAGGCCGATCACCGTGCCGTTGCGCACCAGCAGCAGGTCGACGCCGCGCGGGAAACGCGCGCGGTTGTCGGCCCACTGGGCGAGGAAATCGCCATTGGGCAGCGGCAGGATGGTGCGCAGTTCGCCTTTGATCCCCGGCCCTTTCAGCACCACCGCGGTTTCGGCGAAGCCGGCCGCCAGCACCACGGTTGTCGAGCGGTCGGGATACTGGTCGGTACCCTGTGCCATCGTGTCGAGACGCGGCAGCAGCGCGGCATCGGTCAGGAGGACGAAGGCGGCCTCGGCGATATCGTCGGTCAGCGGCGCGCCGCAATGGAAGGCAAGCCACGAGGTCACCGCTGCGGAGGCGCGGAGGTTCGGGTCGAGCCAGACCGGGGTGTCGTGGTCGCACAGCGTCAAAGCCATTGCGCCGAGTTCGGGCGTCATGGGGGCGGGGGGCGCGGCATCCGTGCCGATACCCTGCGGCTGGCCGGGTCGGGCGAGCGCCTCCATGGTGGCGCGGAACACGCTTTGCGCGCCCAGCACCAGATCGGAGAAGCCGCCTTCGATCGACAGGTCCATCAGTCGTCTCCCCGCACCATGGTGAAGAAATCCACACGGGTGGCGGCGGTCTCGTCGCGGCGGAGCTTGTCGGCCTCCGCCTGCTCGGCACGGAGCGGTGCCAGCACCTGCGCCTCGACCGTTTCAGGGTCGCGCTGCCACAGGGCGTCGAACAGGGCGGCCTGCACCACCTTGTCGCCGTCGCGGCCGAGGCAATAGGCGTGCCCGACTTCGCCGGTATCGAGCCGGACGGTGGCGCGGGTGACGGTGGCTTCGCCGAGGTTGAACGGATTGCCGCCGCCACCGGCGCGGCCCCGTACCATGACGAGGCCCGTCTCGGGTCCGCGGACGCGGTGGAACGCGGGCTTGTCGGCCCAGGCGCCCCAGAGCTTGCCGAGGTGGCCGGCGGTGGCGTTGCTCAACACTCCCATCGCCACTTGTCTCGCATTACCGGCATCGCTCATTCCGCTTGCTCCAACTTGTCTATTTTACTATACAAGTGCTTCGACTTCGCGCTCCTCTACCGCGACTGGATGAATTTGCAATGACATTGTTGAGCCGATCTTCGGACGCGCCGGCGGGCGGGGTGGCGCTGTGGCGGCAGATCGCCGACGCCATCCGGCTCGACATTGTCGGCGGCAAGCTGAACGAGGGTGACAAGCTCGACGGCGAACTGCCCCTCGCCGAGCGCTTCGGGGTCAACCGTCACACGGTGCGCCGGGCGCTGGCGGTGCTGGCCGAGGAAGGGGTGGTGCGGGCCGAGCACGGACGCGGCACCTTCGTTGCCGAGGCGCGGCGGCTGAGCTACCGGGTCGGCAAGCGGACGCGGTTCAACGAGGGGCTCGCGGGACAGACGCGCGAGCGGACGCGCACGCTGCTGTCGCATCGGATCGAGCGAGCGACGGCAAGGCTTGCCGAGGCGCTGGCGGTGAAACCGGGCACGCGGCTGGTGCGGCACGAGACCATCTCGTTCGCCGACGGGCGGCCGCTGGCGCGGGCCTCGGGGTGGCTGCCGGAAGAGAGGTTCCCCGACTTCACCGCGGTCTACATGGACTCTGTCTCGGTCACGGATGCGCTCAGGCACTTCGGCATCGAGGACTATTCCAGGGCTGTAACGCGAATCTCGGCGCGGCATGCCACGACCGATGAGGCACAGGCGCTGAAACTGGCGCCGGGCTCGGTGGTGCTGGTGTCGGACGCGGTGGATGTGGATACGGCCGGTATCCCCATCCACGCAATGCTGACCCGCTTCCCGGCCGACCGGATGGAACTGGTGGTGTAGGGAGACTACTCGCCGAGCATATCCAGCGCGTGCTCGAGGCGGGCGAGGGCGGCGCGGGTGTCGCCAATGCGGCCATCGGCCCGCAGCTTCTCGGGCATGTCGGCGACCGTGGCATCCAGCTCGGCGCGTGCCTCGGCCAGTTCATGCCGCTTGAGGGCGACTTCCGCCTGGTCCACGCGGTCGCCGGGCTGACGCAAGGCGCGAAGGTTGCGGGCGACAAGGAAGGCCACCCGCTCCTGCAGCACGCCGATCCTCAGCTGAACGGGGCGAAGCGCACGGGCGACCGGGCTGATCCGGCGGGTGGGACGCGGGGCTATGGAGGCGGTTTCGTCGAGCATCGGGTTCCAGTTCTTGTAGCGGCACCGGCGAGCGGGTGGACTGCCGGTGCCGCCGTAGCAGCGGGTCGGGTGCCCGCCTTGAGGGTTCCCCGCCCGCGGTTGCATGGGATGTGCGGGGACTTGCATCCCTAGCAAAAGCGCGCTGTGGGACCTCTGATGCAGCATCTCAGCGAATTTACAGCTTGGCTGGGCTACAGTGATCGCCATGCGTTTCATTTCGAGAGTCCTGCTCGTCCTTGTCCTTGCCTTACAGCTCACCGTGCCGGCGCTTGCCCAGAACGGCGGCAACGGCAATGGCAACCAGGGCCGACCGGAAAACCCCGGCAATGGCAACGGCGGCAATAGCGGGAACAACGGCAACGGCGGTGGCGGCAAGGCCGAAGGGGCGCCTGACGGCATTATCGCCATCCCCGACGATCAGCAGGTTGTCCGCGATGCGGTGCGCGCCCGGTCCGCCCTATCGCTCGAGGCAATCACGGCGGTCGTGGCTGAAGACACCGATGGGCGCATCCTCGATCTCCAGCTGGTGACGTACAAGGGCACATACCTTTACGATGTCACCGTGCTCGAGCCCGATGGCGTGCTGCACAAGCTTTACTACAACGCCCGGTCCGGGGCGCGGGTGAGGACCGACTGATGCGCGTGCTCATCGCCGAGGACGATGAACGGATCTCGGGGCCGCTGCGGGTGACGCTGGAAAGCGCCGGCTTCGTCGTCGACACCGAAACCGACGGCGAAATCGCCTGGTATCGCGGGGACACCGAGAGCTTCGACACCATCATTCTCGACCTCGGGCTGCCGACGCTCGACGGGCTCACCGTGCTGAAACGCTGGCGCGCGGCCGGACGCACGTCGCCGGTGCTGGTGCTCACTGCCCGCGGCCGCTGGGAGGAGAAGGTCGAGGCGATCGAGGCGGGCGCTGACGACTATGTGGTCAAGCCGTTCCGGATGGAAGAAGTGGTGGCGCGGGTCCGCGCCATCGTTCGCCGCGCCAATGGCCTTGCCTCGTCGCGCATCGGCTTTGCCGGCTACGTGTTCGACGCGCGGCAGATGCAGGTGACGCGGGACGGCGTACCGGTCGAACTGACGCCGCTGGAATTCCGCCTCCTCGCCCAGCTGCTGCATCAACGCGGCAAGGTGATTTCGCAACTCGAGCTGACCGAGCACCTCTACCGGCAGGACGCCGACCGCGATCCCAACTCGATCGAGCAGCTGGTCGGCAGGCTCCGGCGGCGGCTCGGTGCCGACGTGATCCAGACCCGCCGCGGCTTCGGCTATGTCGTGCCCGCCGAGGGCCAGGCATCTTGAGCGGACATTCGTTGCGGCTGCTCCTTGGAGCGGGAGCCTGGATCGCGGTCGCGCTGCTGCTGGCAGGGACGGCGATCGTCTTCATCTTCAGCGCCAGCGTTGCCCGTGACCGGCACGAGGACCTGCTGGTCCGGCTCGACCGGGTCCTGACCGGGGTATCGGCCGACGGGGCGCTCTTGGCGATCAGCCGCAGACTCGCCGATCCGCGCTACGACACGCCGGCCGGAGGGCTTTACTGGCAGGTGCTCGACCTGGCGAGCGGGGAGGCGGAGCGCTCGCGGTCGCTGTGGGACACCGGCCTCGAGGTGCCTGCGCCGCCGGCGCAATCGGCTCCGGCCTTCGCGACCGTCGCCGGTCCGGCAGGGCAACTGCTCGATGCACTGACCCAGGACGTGACACTGCCGGGGGCCGGAGAGCCGCGGCAACTGCGTGTCACCGTCGCCGAGGATTCGGCGATCCGCGGGCGCGACATCCGCAGCTTCACCCTCGATATCGGCATGGCGCTGGCGGCGCTGGGCGTGGCTTTGCTGCTGGCCGGCTGGCTGACGGTCCACCTCGGGCTGCGGCCGCTGGCCTCGCTACGCGGCGCGCTCGAGGCGGTGACGGCCGGCCGGTCGGGGACCCTCGAGGGGAGCTATCCCAAAGAGGTGCTGCCGCTGGTCGACGAGGTCAACGCGCTGCTGGCCGGGCATGAGCGCTCGATCGGCTTCGCCCGGGCCAGGGCCGACGACCTGGCGCACGGCCTCAAGACGCCCCTTGCGGTGCTCAGCGCCACGGCCGCAAGGCTGCGGGCCGCCGGCGATGTCGCCAATGCCGACGTGCTCGACATGCTGGGCGACGAGATGGTGCAGCGGGTCGACTACCAGTTGCGACTGGCGCAGCTCCGGGTCCGCTCGGGCGAGCATACGCTGTCGGCCTCGCTCGATGAGGCGCTGCTGCGCTCGGTGTCGGTGCTGCGCCGGACGGGCCGAGGCGAGGAGCTGTTCTTCACGCTCGACATCGATGCCAAGATGACCGTCGACATGGACCCGCACGACTTGATGGAACTGATCGGTGTGCTGCTCGAAAACAGCGCGCAATGGGCGAACAGCGAGGTCCGGATCAGCTGCCGCATCGACGGCGGGCTTGCGGTATTCGAGGTGTCCGATGACGGGCCGGGCATGACCGACGCCCAGATCGCCCTGCTCGGGGAGCGCGGCAAGCGGCTCGACGAGACCCGGTCCGGCACCGGCTTCGGCATCGCCATTGCCCGGGAGATTTTGAACCTCAACGGCGGAACGCTCGAGCTGGGCCGCGCCGAAGCGGGCGGCCTGGGCGTGAAAGTGCGGATACCGCTGGTGAAGGGTCACTAGGCAGGCGGCGCGCATCGGCCTAGAACGGCCGCCCGCCTTCCGGACGACCGCCTGTGACCGACACCATTTCCCGCGACGTCGGGGCCTCCCAGCGCCGCCTCGCCCACCTTGGCATGCTGCTGTTCGCGGGGCTGATCGCCGGGTCGTTCACCTTCGGGGCGGCGGCAGTGCCCTATCTGGCGCCGGTGCCGCTGAACGCGCTGCGCTTCGTGATGGCGAGCCTGCTGATGGGGGCGTTCGCCTTTGGCGTGGCGCGGCAGAAGTTGGCATGGCCCAAGGCGCCGTGGCGGTTCGGGGTGACGGGGTTTCTCACCGCCGTCTATTTCGTCACCATGTTCATCGCGCTCACCATGACGCTGCCGATAGCGACGAGCGCGGTCTATACACTGGTGCCGATGATGACGGCGCTGACCGGCTTGCTGATCGTCGGGCAGCGCTCGGGGCCGCCGGTGCTGCTGAGCCTGCTGCTGGCGGGGATCGGCGCGGTGTGGGTGATCTTTCGCGGCGATCTCGACGCGCTGCTGCGCTTCGACATCGGGGCGGGCGAACTCATCTACTTTGTCGGCTGCATCGCCTACGCCATCTACACGCCGCTGCTGCGGCGCTACAACCGCGGCGAGAGCGCCCTGGTGCTGAGTTTCTGGACGCTGACCGGCACGGCACTGTGCATCGTGCTCTACGGGCTGCCCGAGATCCTGAGCACCGACTGGCTGAATTTGCCGCCAGTGGTCTGGTGGGTGGTGGTCTACCTGGCCGTGGGGCCGACAGCGATCTGCTTTTTCCTGATCCAGTTCGCCTCGGTGCACCTGCCGGCGGCCAAGGTGGTCGCCTATGGCTATATCGTGCCGGCCTTCGTCATCGTCTTCGAAGGATTTGTCGGCCACGGCTGGACCAGCCTGTCGGTCGCTGCCGGGGCGGCGATCACGGTGCTGGGCCTCGCGGTGCTGGCGGCGCTGCCGGACAAGTCCTAGCGCGCGGTACGGCGGTACGCCCAGGCGAGGGTGACGCCGAACGTTATGAAGGCGACGACGACCAGGGCGACAAAAAGTGTGGCTTCGGCAGGCATTCGGCGGCTCCTCTGTTGATGGAGGAAGCGAACCATGTCCGGCGCGGCTCGAAATTGATCTGGGTCAACCCGGCTCAGCAGTCCGGCCGGCAGTCGATCGCGCCCGCTCGATCACTCGGCGCCCGTCACTCCGCGCCCGCCATGGGCACGGCAAAATCGAGATCCTCGCGATAGGGTCTTGCCGTCGGCGGCAGCTGCTTTTTCAGGAAGACGTTCTCGCCTTTGAGCTGCCGAAGCCAGATCGGGACCATCTCGCGATAGCCGGCGAGGATCGACGGGGTGGGCGGTGGCAGGTCGTGCTTGATCGTCTCGTGCAGCCGCTCGAGCGCGTAATAGGGCACGACCGGGAACATGTGGTGCTCAACGTGATAGTTCATGTCGAGGTAGAGGAAGCGGCTGATTGGGTTCATCAGCACGGTGCGGGTGTTGAGGCGGTGGTCGGTGACGTCCTCGGCCAGCCCGCCGTGCTGCAGCAGGCCGACCAGCACCATGTGCCAGCAGCCATAGAGCCGGGGCAGGCCGATCAGCATGAAGGGCAGGATCGACTGCGTGGCGACCGCGGTGACGGCGGTCGCGGCGTAGATCGCGATCCACACGCGCGGCACGAAGATCGCTTTCGGCCAGTCGCCCTTGGGGATGAAGCTCTTTTCGGCATCGCTGAGGTTGCCCGAGGCGTTGCGCACCATGGTGCCCAGCGAGTCCCAGGCATCGAGGATGCCGATGAAGGCCATGACGACCCGGAACAGTACCGGCGGCCGCATCACAGCGATCTCGACGTCGCGGCCGACGATGATGGTGTCGGAGTGGTGCCGGGCGTGGCTCCACTTCCAGGTCACCGGGTTGCGGATCAGCATGAAGCAGGCGATCTGGTAGATCACGCGGTTCATCCACGGCGTCTTGAAGGCAGTGCCGTGGCCGCATTCGTGCCAGCGGCTGTCGCTCGCCGACCCGTAGAGCACGCCGTAGACGATGAAGAACGGCACGCACCACCAGGTGCCCCAGAAGACGATACCGCCAATGCCGGTGGCCAGCAGCAGCCCCAGCCAGAGCAGGTTGTCGCGCAGCGGCGGCCCGTCGGAGCGCTGCATCAGCTCCTTCATTGTCGCCCGCGGCACCTCGGTATGGTACCACTCGGCGGCCGCCAGCCCGCGCTCGACGGCGCGCTGCGATTCCGGACCGACGATGGAATAGTCGCGTTTGGGCAGGCTGGTCGTAGTCATGCGGCGAAACGATCCCCCCTCGGTCGGCGCGCAATGGCAGCCTTGTCAGTAGAGGCTTGAACCGCCGCTTCGTCCAGTTCGACCTTAGCCCACCGCTGCAGCGTCCGGCCTGCCGAGAAAAACAAAAAGGCGCCCGAAGGCGCCTTTGTCATCGACCCTTTGCGAAGGGAAGATATTGGAGCGGGCGAAGGGATTCGAACCCTCGACCCTAACCTTGGCAAGGTTATGCTCTACCCCTGAGCTACACCCGCACTCCAGTCGCTTGCAGGTGCTTGGCACCGGCCCGACGGGCGCCTATATGCCCAATCGAAAGCATGATTGCAACCCATAATTCGGCGCCGGGTGAAAGCGCGGTATAGCTTGCGCCAAACGCCCGAAAAGGCGCATGAAAACCGTCACAAAGCCCGCCTTTCCGCCTCAAGGACCTCGACGATGGCACTCAACGACCTGAGCTCCACCCCCGCACAAAACGCCGCAGCGGCCACGGCGCTGATCAAGGATTCGTCCGATCGGGCCTTCAAGGCCGACGTGATCGACGCCTCCCTCGAAGCGCCGGTGCTGGTGGATTTCTGGGCGCCCTGGTGCGGCCCGTGCCGCCAGCTGACCCCAAACCTTGAAAAAGTGATCGCCGAAAAGAAGGGCGCCATTCGACTGGTGAAGATCAACATCGACGAGAACCCCTCGATCGCCGGACAACTGGGCATCCAGTCGATTCCGGCGGTGTTCGCCTTCGCCGGCGGACGCCCGGTCGATGCCTTCATGGGGGCGCTGCCCGAGAGTGAAGTGCGCCGCTTTGCCGACAAGGTGATCGCCTCGGCCCCTGCCGGGGCGCCGAAGGCAGGCTCGCTCGAGGAAGAGATCAAGCGTGCCCTCGAGGCTGCCGCCGAGGCGGTGACCATGGGCGACCTCAACCAGGCGGCGCAGATCTACGGCATGATCCTGCAGCAGAAGCCCGACCACGCCGAGGCGCTGATCGGCATCGCCAAGGTGTTCCTCACCGCCGGCCAGCCCGACCAGGCGCAGGCGGCACTCGACGACGTGCCGGAGGCGGACCGCAAGGGCGCCGGCTACACCTCGCTCATCGCCTCGCTGAAGCTGCTGACCGAGGCGGCCCAACTCAGCGAGACCGACGAACTCGCGGCGCAGGTCGAGGCCAACCCCGACGATCACCAGGCGCGATTCGACCTCGCGGTGAAATACAACGCCGAAGGCAAGCGGGTCGAAGCGGCAGAAACGCTGGTAGCGCTAATGAAGCGCGACCGCACCTGGAATGAGGACGGCGCGCGCAAGAAGCTGCTCGAGCTGTTCGACGCGTGGGGTGGCAAGGACCCCGCTACTCTCAAGGGCCGGCGGATGCTCTCCGCCGTGCTGTTCTCGTAACGGTACTTCGCAAGGCAAGCGCAATGCTGAAACGTCCACAATCGTCCGCCGATATCCCGGCCTCCCTCCCGATCTTCCCACTCTCGGGCGCGTTGCTGCTGCCCTATGCCCGGCGGCCGCTCAACATCTTCGAGCCGCGCTACCTCGAGATGATCGACCATGCGCTCAAGGGCGACCGGCTGATCGGCCTGATCCAGCCGAGGGACACTTCGGAGGAGAGCCCGCAGGGCGCGGTGCCGGTGCAGAAGGTCGGCACCATCGGCCGCATCGCGCAGTTCGAGGAAGTCGAGGACGGACGCTACTTCGTCATCCTCGAAGGGGTCTGCCGCTTCGAATACCTGAAGGAAATGCCGACCATGTCGCCGTTCCGGCGCGCCATGGTCTCGACCGAAGCCTTCGCCTCGGATTTCAACCGGGAGTTCGGCGAGGAGGGTGTGGATCGTTCGCGCTTCCTCAAGATGATGCGCGACTATGCCGAGTTCGGCAATTTCGACCTCAACTGGGACGAGATCGAAAAGACCGGCACGGCGGATCTCGTCAATTTCTGCTGCATGGTCTCGCCCTATGGCGCCGCCGAAAAGCAGGCGCTGCTCGAGGCCAATACGCTCGAAGCGCGCGCCGAAACGCTGATCGCCATGGCCGAGTTCGAGATGGCCAAGGGGGACGGCGACCGGGCTTCGTCGCTCAATTGAGCGAGCCAAAGCCGCCAGTCGCCGAGCCGCGTCATCTGGTCGATCCGAGGACGCTCGAAATGCTGGTGTGTCCGCTGACCAAGACCCGGCTGTCGCTCTCCGCCGACCGGGCCGAACTGGTGTCGGTCGCGGCCCACCTGGCGTTTCCGATCCGGCTCGGCGTGCCGATGCTGAGCCTCGACGAGGCCCGCGAGATCGACCCCGACGCGATGAAGGTGTTCACGCTGGGCGGCGAGCACAGCGACTGAAGGGCGGGTCTACTCCGCCGGCGTATGGTGATGGCGGTCCTGCCGGCGCTTCTCGAGGTAGCCGCCGAGAAAAGCAACGGCTGCGATGCCGAGGGGCAGAACGAACAAGGCGAAAACCTGAAGCTCTGTCATGTTGCTCTCCTAAAGGTCGAGCGCGCGCAGAGTGCGCACTGCATACCAATGTAGTCCATAGCCCGCCAGAATCCAACACGGGACGCTCAAGGCGTAAATCCACCAAGCGCTCATATGTTGCGGCGCGCGTAGATAGCGGCGGCGAGCGGCGCAAACACACCTAGCGTGAGTACCGTAGTTGACGCCCGATCGAGGGCGCTGGCGCGGAGCTTGATCCGCTCTATTTCCCCGGATGTCACGTCGGCAGGTCTCCCGCGATCGCCGTATTATTGGCGTGTGCGGGTCAGATTTCCAGTCCCCGCAGCAGCCTCGGGCCGCCGCGGTCGACGCCGGCTGCCTGGGCGATCATGAAGCCCTTGAGCGGGCCGAGGCGATCGACCAGGCCGAGGCCGAAGTCACGGGCCGCGCGGACCGGGGCGAGGTCGTTGGAGAAGAGGCGGGTCATGCCGTCCGACACCATCGCCATCAGCGTGGTATCGAAGCGGCGCCAGCGCTGGTAGCGCACGAGGATATCGGCGGCGCCGTGATCCTGGCCAAGCCGCATGGCGTCGATCACCACCTCGGCCAGCGCCGCCACGTCCTTGAGCCCGAGGTTCAGCCCCTGGCCGGCGACGGGGTGGATGACGTGGGCGGCATCGCCGATCAGCGCGAGGCGCGCGCCGACGAAGCTGTTGGCGATCTGCAGGCGCAGCGGGTAGGCCTGCACCGCGCGCTCCTCGAGGGTCACTTCGCCGAGGCTGTAGCCCATGGTCTCGGCGATCTCGGTGGCGATGGCGTCGGGTGTGCTGGCCTTGATCCGCGCCGCATCGGCGGTGGTTTCGGCCCAGACCAGCGACGAGCGGTGGCGATCGCCGATGCTTGGCAGCGGCAGGCTGGCGAACGGTCCATGCGGCCGGAAATGCTCGTAGGCGGTGCCCTCGTGCGGCAGGGTGTGGGCGATGGTGGTGACGATGGCCGACTGGCCGTAGTGGTGGCCGAACGTTCCGATGCCGGCGAAGCCGCGCATCGCCGACATCGCGCCGTCGGAGGCGACCACCAAGGGCGCGACCAGCGTGCGGCCGTCCGCGAGGCTGACCCGGCCGCTGAGGCCATCGCCGGAGAACCCGGTGATGTCGGCAGGCGCGATCAGGTCGACCCGGCCGTCGAGCTGCCGCATCAGCGCGGCGGCGAGCGCCGTATTGGGCACCATGTGGGCAAAGGGTTCGCCAGGCTTCACGTCGCCTTCGAAGCTGAGGAACAGCGGGCGCGAGATATCGCCGTTGCCCGAATCGGTGATCTTCATCCGGCGGATCGGCTCGGAGTGGGGGGCCACGTCGGACCAGGCGTCGAGCTGCTCGAACACACGGCGGACGCCGGCGGCGACGGCCGAAGCGCGCTGGTCCTTAGGCACGCTGAACGGTCGGCGGTCGACGAGCGCCAGTTTCAGGCCTGCCATCGCGCGGGTGAGCGCCAGGGCCAGGGTGAGGCCGGTGGGGCCGCCGCCGACGATGACGATGTCGTAGTGATGCTCGCTCATATGCCGCCCTCTCACGTTCCGGACCGCGGGTTCTGCCTGCTATTTGGCCCTTTGGCGGGGAGGCCGCAAGCGTTGGTGGCGTCGCAGTCAAGCAGTGCTCAAACATTAAGCAAAAACTACAAATCTGCTCAGAACGAGGGCACGGATTGGGCAGTCACGCTGTCTGAATCATGGCGATATGACAAATACGTCCGAAATTCAGCAACGAAATCAGTGTCTTGATGAATGTGGCCAGAGTCTGGCACGGCACTTGAAGCTGTTGATGTGATTGGAGACCGTCCAAACAAATTCTCGAAAGGGGCATCCATGAAGCTGGTGATTGCAATCATCAAACCGTCGCGCCTGGAGGAGGTCCGCCAGGCCCTCAACTCGCTCGACGTCCACGGCATGACCGTGACTGAAGTCAAAGGGTATGGGCGCCAGAAGGGGCACTCCGAGATTTACCGCGGCACAGAGTATGCCGTGCACTTCCTGCCGAAGCTCAAGATCGAGATCGCGGTGGACGACGCTCAGTCGGACGCCATTGTCTCGGCCATCCGCGAGAGCGCCCAGACGGGCCGGATCGGCGATGGCAAGATCTTCGTGCTCGATCTGTTGGCCGTCACCCGCATCCGCACCGGCGAGACCGGCGCGGCCGCGCTTTGATGCCGCTCATACTGGGGATTTAGACAATGACAGATTTCAAGAAAGTCCTGGGGGTGGCGGCACTGGCGTCGCTGGCTCTCACGCTGCCCGCCTGGGCGCAGGAAGCAGCCACCGAGGTTGCCGAGGCCGTCGCCGAAGTGGTGCCGGTCATCGACAAGGGTGACACGGCCTGGATGCTGGTCTCGACGATGGTCGTCATCGTGATGACCATCCCGGGCCTGGCGCTGTTCTATGGCGGCCTCGTCCGCGCCAAGAACATCCTCTCGGTCCTCAGCCAGGTGATGGCCGCCTTCTGCATGATCTCGCTGCTGTGGGTCATCTACGGCTACACGCTCGCCTTCGGCGGCACCGAGGGTGGTCTCAGCCCGATCATCGGCGACTTCTCCAAGCTGTTCCTCACCGGCATCACCATCGAGTCGACTGCCGCCACCTTCTCGGCGGGCTTCCAGTTGCCCGAACTGGTCTTTGTGGCGTTCCAGCTGACCTTCGCCTGCATCACCGCCACGCTCATCATCGGCGGTATCGCCGAGCGCATGAAGTTTGGCGCCGTCATGCTGTTCCTGGCGCTCTGGTTCACCTTCTCCTACCTGCCGATCGCGCACATGGTATGGGCCGGCACGGGCTACCTGTTCACCCTCGGGGCCTATGACTTCGCCGGCGGTACCGTGGTGCACATCAACTCGGGTGTGGCTGCCCTCGTCGCCGCCATCGTCCTCGGGCCGCGCGCCTGCTTCCTCAAGGAGCCGATCCCGCCGCATAACCTCGTGCTCGTCTATATCGGCACGGGCCTTCTCTGGTTCGGCTGGTTCGGCTTCAATGCCGGCTCCAACCTCGAGGCAAACGGTTTGACCGCTCAGGCCTTCCTCAACACCATCATCGCCCCGGCAGCTGCTGCCCTGGCGTGGGGTGTCGCCGAGAAGTTCAGCCGTGGCCATGCCAGCATGCTCGGCTTCGCCTCGGGTGCCGTCGCCGGCCTCGTGGCCATCACCCCGGCCGCCGGCTTCGCCGGGACCATGGGTGCCATGGTCCTCGGTGCGATCGCCGGTGTGGTCTGTCTGTGGGCCGTCGTGACGCTGAAGCCGATGTTCAAGTACGACGACTCGCTCGACGTGTTCGGCATCCACGGCGTCGGCGGCATCATCGGTGCGCTCGGTACGGCCTTCGTCGCCAATCCGAGCTTCGGTGGCTACCCGCTGGCCGACTACGAGATGTGGGGTCAGTTCATCAAGCAGCTGACCGGCGTCGGTATCGCCATCGCCTGGTCGGGCGTGGTTGCACTGATCGCCATCCTGATCGTCAAGGCCGTGTTCGGTGGCGCCCGCGTGACGGAATCGGCCGAGAGCGATGGCCTCGACCTGTCGAGCCACGGCGAGCGCGCCTACAACAGCTAAGTCTCGATCCGCGCGGGGAGACCTCCTCCCTCACCCCGCGTGGGTCCGACTGCCGGAGGGCCGGGTTTCTGCCCGGCCCTCCGACTACCGAAGTTCCCGCTGACCGCGGCGTGCAGCTCACGTACCTCTTGGCCCGCCACAGAGGCTTCCCACTCGCAAACCGCGTGGGCTGCACACCCCGGTCAACGGTTCAGGGCCAGACCAGCCCGTACCCACCCCGCCAGGTGGGCTGCCGTTGACCGACCAACTCCTCAGAAATCCGCCGTCAGGCCCTTGATCTCCCAGTCGCCGTAGCGGGCAGGGTCGAGGCCGCCGCGGCCGCCTTTTTCGTCCTTGCCTTCGGCAGCCTTGCGGTCGATCTCGGCGCGGCGGGCCGCTGCTTCGGCGAGGGCGCGTTCGGCGGCCGGCGCCAGCGTGCGGGGCGGAGTGGTGATTTCGTCGCTCATGACATTACCCTTCGGACAGGGTCCCTTGCGGGGAACCTCGAGCCGTCCCATCTATTTGGGCGGACGCACACCAAACGAGGTACAAGACTTACGGCTCATGCTCAACTTTCTCCGCACAACGGTACTGCTCGCAGCACTCACTGCCCTGTTCATGGGGGTGGGCTATCTCGTCGGCGGCCAGAGCGGCATGTTGATCGCCTTCGTCGTTGCCGCGCTCACCAACGTGTTCGCCTACTGGAACTCGGACAAGATGGTGCTGCGCATGCAGAACGCCCGCGCCGTGGATCCGCGCCAGCAGCCCGACCTGTATCGCACCGTCGAGGCGCTGAGCCAGCGCGCCGGCATCCCGACGCCGAAGATCTACGTCATCGACACCGAGCAGCCGAACGCCTTCGCCACCGGGCGCGACCCGCAGAATGCCGCTGTCGCGGTCAGTGCGGGCCTCTTGCGCTATCTCGGGCCGCGCGAAGTGGCGGCGGTGATCGCGCACGAACTGGCGCATATCAAGAACCGCGACACCCTCACCATGACGATCACCGCGACGTTCGCCGGTGCGATCTCCATGCTGGCGCAGTTCGGCCTGTTTTTCGGTGGCGGCAACAACCGCGACAACCCGCTTGGCCCGATCGGTGCGCTGCTCGCCGTGTTCATCGCCCCGGTCGCCGCCATGCTGGTGCAGATGGCCGTGAGCCGGACCCGCGAATACGTGGCCGACAAGGATGGCGGCGAGATCCTGGGCGATCCGCTGGCGCTGGCCTCGGCGCTCAACAAGATCAGCCAGCTGGCGCAGCGGACGGTGAACGTGGCGGCCGAGCGCAATCCGGCGCAGGCGCACATGTACATCTTCAACCCGCTCAACGGGCAGCGGATGGACAATCTGTTCTCGACCCATCCCAACGTGCACAACCGCATCGCGGCGCTGCAGAAGCAGGCCGGCGACCTGCGGGTGGACAGCACCGGCCGTCGCACCGCGCCGCGGTTCGCACAGCAGCGGCAGGCGGCGCCGCCCACAAATAGCGGCGGGTGGCGCGTGCCCTCGACCGGTGGTACTGAGGCCGACAACACAACCCGCCGTGGACCCTGGGGCTAGCCCCCCGCCGGGTCGGCCTGGAAGGTCGAAGTTTGAAGAAGCAGAAGAATCCGCCGGGGCTGGCGCTCCGGCTTGTCGCCGCCCAGCGGCTGGGCGAGGTGCTCCAGGGGGCGAACTTCGCCCCCTTTTCGTTGTCCGAGATTGCCGAGGGGCGGGATCGCTCCCTCGCCAACCGGCTGGTGACCACGGCGCTGCGCCGGCACGGCCAGATCAACCTGATGCTGGCGAAGTATCTCGACAAGGGTATCCCGAAGAAATCCGGACCGCTCGAAGCGATCCTGCGGCTGTCGCTGGCGCATCTCGTATTTCTGCCGGAGCTCGGCGACCACTCGGCCATCTTCCTCGCTGTCGAGGCGGCCCGCAAGGATACCCGCTCGCAGCCCTTCGCCAAGCTGGTGAACGCCGTGCTGCGCCGGGCCCAAGGCGAGGCGCACCAGCTGCGCCACCTGCCGCATCAGGCGCTGTTCCCCGAAACGCTCGGTCCGTTGTGGCGCGACACCTATGGTGCGGACGCCATCGAGGACTTCGCCGCCGCTCTGGTCGACGGCGCACCGCTCGACCTGACGCTCAAGGACAGCGATCCGGCGCTGATCGAGGCGCTGGGCGCCACGCCGATCCTTGCCGATACGGTTCGCATCGAAACCCGCGACCGCCCGGTCGAAGCGCTGCCCGGTTACGCCGACGGCCGCTGGTGGGTGCAGGATGCTGCCGCTGCCATCCCGGCGCGACTGATCAACCTCAAGCCCGGCGCCCGGGTGCTCGACCTCTGCGCGGCGCCCGGCGGCAAGACGGCGCAACTGATCAAGGCCGGTTACAAGGTCACGGCGCTCGACAGCGACGCCGACCGCATGGTGCGGCTCGGCGAAAACCTCGCGCGCCTCGACTACACGGCCGATCTGGTCACTGCCGATGTGCTCGAGTGGCAGCCGGAGCAGAAGTTCGACGCCATCCTGCTCGACGCGCCCTGTTCCGCCACCGGCACCTTCCGCCGCCACCCCGAAGTCATCTGGCACCGCTCGATCGCCGATATCGCCGGGCGCGCGGCGTTGCAGAAGCGGTTCATCAGCCGTTCATTGGCGTGGCTGGAGCAGGGCGGCGTGCTGATCTACTGCGTCTGCTCGCTGGAGCCGCAGGAGGGCGAGGCCCATCTGGGCTGGCTCGGCGAACGCGACGATGTGGTGCTCGACCCCATCCTCCCCACCGAACTGCCGGGGCTCGAAGCCGCTGTCAGTCCGGATGGAACAGTGCGCACGCGCCCGGGCCTGCCGGTGCCTTCCGCACTTCCTGGGGAAAGCGGCACGCTCGACGGGTTCTTCATTGCGCGGCTGGTTCGCCGCTGACTACTCTTGCGGCGGGCATCTATCGAGGGTTTGCGCCGAGGCTTGGCAAGCGGGCGGCCGGGGCCTATCAAGCGCAGCCGGTTGTCGGAAACTGAGGGCGTAAGGCTTGGCTCATTCGCTGCGATTCGTCGCTCGCCGGACGCTATGGTCGATGGCCGATCGTTTCGTCACCAATCCGGCCATCCGCTGGACCTGGACGGGGCCGTCGAGCGACGAGATCCAGGGCGGGTTGCCGGAGTTCCGGCCGACCGACCGCGAAACCGTTCTGGAGATGATGCAGGGCCGCTACCTGCTGAGTTCCAGGCTGGTCGATACGCATGGCGTCTCGCCGTTTTCGGTCGAGGTCGAGCACGCTGACTGGCAGGATGACCTGCAGGCCTTCGCCTGGCTCCGCCACTTCCGTGACGCACGCACCGACGAGGAGCGCCGTTTCGCCCGCACCCTGGCGCTCGACTGGATCGGGCGCGAGGGGAGTTTCGATCGCAGCACCTGGGCGCTGTCGCTGACGGCCCGGCGCGTGCTGAACTGGCTGCGGCACTACAATATCCTGATGGAAGGGGCGTCGCTGGAGCAGTCCCAGCAGATCTCCCGCTCGCTCTCGACCCAGATTTCGTCGCTGAAACTCAGGGCCTCACTCGCGACCGACCCCGTCGACGCGCTGCTGGTGGCGCTGGCGCTGACCGGGGTGGCGCTGTGCGCCGACCGGCCCGCCGCCGAGGTGATCGGTCGCATCCGCCGCTCCGAGCGGCTGATCGAGCAGCAGATCGACGAAGATGGCCTGCACCGGACCCGATCGGCCAAGGTACAGATCCAGATCCTCATCGAGCTGATCACCATCCGCCAGGCGCTGCGTCGCGACTACGAGCAGTACTCAAACGAGTTCAACGACATGGCGGAGTCGATGCAGCGGTCGCTCGACGCCATCTCGCTGGGCACCGGGGAGCCGGGCTACTTCAACGGCACCGGCCAGATGCCGCACGACCTGATCGTCGCCGTGCAGGCGCAGAGCCCGGCCCGCGCCCGGCAGACCGGCACGCTCGGCGGCTACGGCCGGCTGATCGCCGGGCGATCAATCGTGGTGGCGGATTCCGGCCTCGTGCCCGACCCCGAATATGCCCAGCACGCCCATGCCAGCGCGCTTGCCTTCGAGTTCAGCCATGGGCGCGACCTGGTGGTCGGCAATTGCGGCCCGGCCCCGTCCGGCTATGCGGATGGGATGCTGTTCCGCCAGGGCATTGCGCACTCGGCCCCGACCATCAACGCGCTGTCCTCGGCGGCCATCCCGACTTCGGGCGCCATGGCCGGCCGGCTGATGCGGATCGGCAAGCCGAACGAAATCGAAGCGCACCCCTCCGATGACAGCCTGATCCTGAGCTGTCACGGCTATGTCGAGCGCTTCGGCGTTTCGATCGAGCGGCACCTGACGCTGTTGCCCGAAGGCATGAGCCTTGTGGGGCAGGACCGGTTCGTGCGGCACCGGCCCCGCGTCTCGGGCGGCGCGGCCATCCGCTTTCATCTGGCGCACCAGACCGACGTGCAGGTGACGGACGACCTGATCCGGCTGCGGCTCAACTCAGGGGCGATCTGGACCTTCCTTTGGGAGGGGGCCGAGCTTCGCATTGAGGACAGCGTCCGGCAGTCGTCGTATTTCGGCTTCCACCGCACCAAGCAGCTGGTGCTCGAAACGCTGGTGGCCGATGCCAGCGAGGTCAGCTGGATCTTCACTCTCGAATCGACCTGACCGGGTTCACATCGCCGCCGCCAAGTGGTAGCGGAACGCGCAACAACTCAACACACCGCGAGGAATTCTGGCATGTCCGACGGCAAGGTGGTTCGGGTCAAGCGCGCGCTATTGTCCGTTTTCGACAAGACCGGCATCGCCGATTTTGCCAAGGCATTGGCGGGGCTGGGCGTCGACCTGGTCTCGACCGGCGGGACAGCCAAGCTGATCGCCGCGACCGGCGCGGCGGTGCGCGACATCTCGGACCTCACCGGCTTTCCCGAAATGATGGATGGCCGGGTGAAGACGCTGCATCCCAAGGTGCACGGCGGCCTCCTCGCAGTACGCGACAACCCGACCCATGCCGCGTCGATGGCCGAGCACGAGATCGGCGCGATCGACCTCGTGGTAGTGAATCTCTACCGATTCGAGGACACCATCGCCAAGGGCGCCTCCTACGACGAGACGATCGAGAACATCGATATCGGCGGGCCGGCGATGATCCGCTCGGCGGCCAAGAACCACGCCTATACAACTGTGATCGTCGACCCCAACGACTACGATCAGGTGCTGGAGCATATCTGGCAGTCGGGCGGCGTGCCGTACGAGCTGCGCCAGAAGCTGGCCGCAAAGGCCTATGCCCGCACCGCCGCCTACGACTCGGTGATTTCCGGCTGGTTCGCCAAGACGCTCGGCTACGAGGACATGCCTTACCGCTCGTTTGCCGGCCGGCTCAAGGAAGTGATGCGCTACGGCGAAAACCCGCACCAGTGGGCCGCTTTCTACGCCACCGGCGAGGCGCGCCCCGGCGTGGCTACGGCCCGGCAGGTGCAGGGCAAGTCGCTGAGCTACAACAACCTCAACGATACCGATGCGGCGTTCGAACTGGTCAGTGAGTTTGCGGCGGAGACGCCGGCCGTCGCCATCATCAAGCACGCCAACCCGTGCGGCTTTGCGGTCGGCACGTCGCTGATCGAGGCCTACCGGCTGGCGCTCCGCACCGACCCGGTCTCGGCCTTCGGCGGCATCGTGGCGCTCAACGGGGTGATCGACGAAGCCACGGCGGTCGAGATCGTGAAGGTGTTCACCGAGGTGATCGTGGCGCCCGACGCCACCGATGCGGCGATCAAGATCATCGCATCGAAGAAAAACCTGCGGCTCCTGCTCACCGGCGCGCTCGCCGACCCCAAGGCCGATGGCCTCACCGTCAAGTCACTGGCCGGCGGGCTCCTGGTACAGGGCCGCGACAACCGCAATGTCGACGACACCGAGTTCAAGGTGGTGACGAAGAAGGCCCCGACCGAGGCCGAACTGCGCGACCTGAAGCTGGCGATGAAGATCGCCAAGCACGTCAAGTCGAACGCCATCGTCTACGTCAAGGACGGCGCCACCGTCGGCATTGGCGCGGGGCAGATGAGCCGGCTCGATTCAAGCCGTGTCGCGCACCGCAAGGCCATCGACGCCGCCGAGGCTGCAGGCATCGAAGGGGCGCTGACCAGGGGGTCGGTGGTCGCGTCGGACGCGTTCTTCCCGTTCCCCGACGGCATGCTGGCCGCGGTGGAAGCCGGCGCCACCGCCGTCATCCAGCCGGGTGGCTCGATGAACGACCAAGCGGTGATCGACGCGGCGGATGCCGCCGGGATCGCCATGGTGATGACGGGGATGCGGCATTTCCGGCATTAGTGGTGGCGGTAGACCTTGAGGTCGAGCAGCTTTTCGAAGTGATCGAAGTCGTGGTCCTGATGCAGCAGGTTGTGCCCGTGCACCATGCAGAAGGTCGCGATGATCAGGCCGGTGGTCTTTCGGACAGTAACTCCGCGGCGACGTAGCTCGCGGAAGTTGCGCGCTGCGGCCAGTGCAACGTCATTGTCGAGCATGGCGACCATCCCATAGTCGAGGAACCCCGCTTCGTAGCTGGCGGCCTCACGTTCGTTGCGAACGCCCTGAAGGATCTCAAGGACGATCAGGTCGCCCACCAACAGATCATTGTCGAGCTGTAGGGCGCGAAGGAAACGGGTGTGGGCGGTGTCTTCGCCGCGTAAGTTTGCGATCCAGACCGAGCTGTCGGCAACGATCATTTGGTGTGGATGATCGAAGGACCGCCCCGCATCTCATCGAGGTCGCCGTCCCAGCCGCTTCCATGCATCTCGTTGATCATCTTGCGCAGCCGATAGGTCTTGGCGACGCGAAGCAGGGCCTCTTCGACAGCGGCCTTCTTCGTGGTGGTGCCGGTGACTTTCATCACCTCGGCGATCAGCTCGTCATCGATGTCGATATTGGTGCGCATCGCTGCCTCGATGTGTATAGATCGACGCAAATATACACATCGGCACACTTCATCTCAAGCACTCCGCGCCAGGTCGCTGAGCAACCCTGCGGCCACGCTGAGCCGTGAGACGGTCATGTCGCCTTCGGTGAGGTCGCGTACCGCTGCGGCGGCGCGGGTGATGGCTTCGGGGCGGCTGTTGCGCCAGCTGTCGAGACGGCCAGCGATGTCGCCGTCGCCGATGGCGAGCACGTCGATGGTCAGGTCGCGCTGGGCGCGGGTGAGGTTGGCGAGCGCGCGGTCGAGCGCCATCCGGTCGAACCGGTCGGAAAGCACGATGGCGTTGCCTTCCTCGATGACACGGCCGAGGCCGAAGACCTCGAGCACGCCGAAGAAGGCGGTGGCGGCTTCAGGCACGGTGACGCCGGTCTTTTCGGCCACCAGCACGATGTCGGTAGCGAGCGCCAGCACCGGCAGTTCGGCGAAGCGGCGGGCAAGCTTGCGCTCGACGCGGGCGGCTACGAGCCGGTCGCCGCGGTCGGCGATGTAGCGCTCGAGCCAGGGGCCGACGAGGCTGCCGAGCAGCAGCGTCACATCGGCGACACCGGCGCTGTAGCGCTCGACCAGCGGCGCGAGCCCGCCCTCGAAGCTGGTATTGCGCAGGAACCACAGGGATTGCCGGCGCAGCAGGGCCTGTACTTCGGTGTAGAGCATCAGCTGGGTCCGGCCGGGCACGAGGCCATCGAGCGCGTCGATCTCCTTGTTGAGGTTGGGCGTGCCGTAGACATCGCGGGCGGCCGCGTAGGCCGCGGCGATCTGGCCGGCATCGGCGCTGGTTGCCGCGGAGAGCTCGTTGACAAAAGCCGGCCCGCCGCGGTTCAGCATGGCGTTGCTGAGCACGGTGGCGATCACCTCGCGCCGCAGGCGATGGCCGGTGACGGTGTCGGGGAAGGTTTCGGTCAGCCGGTCGGGGAAGTAGCGGTAAAGCTCCTTGCCGAGGTACGGGTCGTCAGGCACGCCGGTGTCGAGAAGCTGGGCATTGATGCTGTTCTTGGCATAGGCGAGCAGCACGGCCAGTTCGGGCCGGGTGAGGCCCTTGCCGCCCTGAATGCGGGTTCGCAAGGCCGCGTCGTCGGGCAGGAACTCGACCGGCCGGCTCAGTTCGCCCGCCTGCTCCAGCGCCTCGATCAGGCTCTGATGTTCGGGGAAGGCGCTGAGCCCGCGATGCTCTTCTACCGAGAGCGCGAGCGTCTGCAGGTAGTTGTTGCGCAGGCAGAGTGCCGCCACCTCGCTGGTCATCGAGGCGAGGAACTCGTTGCGGGTCTGGGTGGTCAGCTGGCCGGTGCGGGTCAGGGCGCCCAGCGCGATCTTGATGTTGACCTCGAGATCGGAGGAGTTGACGCCGGCCGAGTTGTCGATGGCGTCGGTGTTGAGCCGCCCACCTTTGCGCGCATATTCGACGCGGCCGAGCTGGGTCATGGCGAGGTTGGCGCCTTCGCCCACCACCATTACGCGGATGTCGGCGCCGTTGATGCGGGTGGCGTCATTGGCCTTGTCGCCGGCCTGTGCGTCGGTCTCGGCGGTGGCCTTCACATAGGTGCCGATGCCGCCGAACCACAGGAGGTCGACCTCAGCCTTGAGGATGGCGCGGATGACGTCGCTGGGCGAGAGCTGCTCGTTGCCTAGCCCGAGGGCCTTCCGCGCCTCGGCGAACAGCGGCACCACCTTCTGGGTGCGCGGGTAGGCACCGCCGCCCTTCGAGATCAGCTCGGGATTGTAGTCCTGCCAGCTGGAGCGCGGCAGCTGGAACAGCCGCGAGCGCTCGGCAAGGCTCAATTCGGGGTTCGGATCGGGGTCTATGAAGATATCCCGGTGGTCGAAGGCGGCGATCAGCCGGGTCTGCGGCGACAGCAGCATGGCGTTGCCGAACACATCGCCACTCATGTCGCCGACACCCACAGCCGTGAAGGGCGAGGTCTGGATGTCGCGGTCGAGCTCGCGAAAATGCCGCTTCACCGCCTCCCAGCCGCCGCGGGCGGTGATGCCCATCTTCTTGTGGTCGTAGCCGGCCGAGCCGCCCGAGGCGAAGGCGTCGCCGAGCCAGAAGTCGCGGCCGGTGGCGATAGCGTTGGCGGTGTCGGAGAAGCTCGCCGTGCCCTTGTCGGCGGCGACCACCAGATACGGATCGTCGCCGTCGCGGCGCAGCACGTCGGGCGGCGGCACGACTTCGTCGAGCTCGAGGTTGTCGGTGACGTCGAGCAGGGTGGAGACGAAGATCTTGTAGCAGATGGTGCCTTCGCGCAGCACCGTCTCACGATCGGCGCCGGCCGGGGTCTGCCTCGGCACGAAGGCGCCCTTGGCGCCTACCGGCACGATGATGGCGTTCTTCACCTGCTGGGCCTTCACCAGTCCCAGGACCTCGGTGCGGAAATCCTCGGGCCGGTCGGACCAGCGGAGGCCGCCCCGGGCGATGGGGCCGAAGCGCAGGTGCAGGCCTTCGACGCGCGGCGAGTAGACGAAGATCTCGCGGTACGGCCTCGGCTCGGGGAGGGCATCCACCTTCGAGCAGTCGAACTTGAGCGCCAGGGCAGGCCGGCGTGCGCCGGACTGGTCGCGCTGGTAGGCATTGGTGCGCACCACGGCCTCGGCGAGGTTGATGGTGCGGCGCAGGATGCGGTCTTCGTCGATCGAGGTGGTGGCCTCGATGGCGGCGGCGATGGTGTCGCGCGCTTCACGCGTGGCGCGCTCGCGATGGCCGGCATAGTGCGGATCGTTCTCGGCGTGGAACAGCGTCACCAGGGCTTCGGCGACGCCGCCGTGGCGGGCGAGAACCGCGTTGAGATAGTCGCGGGAATAGGGGATGCCGACCTGCTTGAGGTAGCGGGTGAGGGCGCGCAGCACTTCCACGTCGTCCCAGCTCAGGCCGCGCAGCGTGGTCAGGGCGTTGAGCGCGTCGCTTTCGGCGTCGCCACGCCAGACGGCGAGGATGCCGTTCTCGATCTTTTCGGCCAGCAGACGGTCGGCGAGATCGACTGGTCCATTGGCCTCGAGCAGCATGTCGTGGATGAAGGTGACGCTGCCATGCGCCGGGGTAACGGTCGAAGTGTCCTCGTCGATGACGCGGAAGCCGAAATTCTCCAGCATCGGCACGCGGTCGGACAGCGGGATCGGGCTGCCGCGATGGTAGACCTTCAGCCCGATCGGGCCCTCGCGCCCTTCGCGGATGCAGAGCCGCAATGCGATGGCCCGCTCGTCGGGCAGCAGCTTGATGGTCTCGATGTCGGCGAGCGCCTCTACGGCCGTGTTGTTGACCTGGTAGTCGGCGGGGAACGCCTCGAGGAAGTCGACCACCGTGGCGGCATTGCCCGAGGCGGCCTTGAGCCGGTCGCCGAAGGTGAGGATGAGGCGGGCGACGCCGGCCTCGAGTTCGTCGCGGCTGGGGTTCGGGGTCTTGCCGCCATCGCGGCCGATGATGAACTGCACCCGCACCAGGTCGCCTTCGGGGAAGTGCGGGTAGAAGGCCGAGATGCGGCCGTCATATTCCGTCGCCAGATAGGCTCCGATGCGCGCGCGAACGCCGGAATCGTAGCGGTCGCGCGGCACATAGACGAGCACCGAGGCGAAATTGTCGAACCGGTCGATGCGCGACAGCACCCGCACGCGGGGCCTGTCGGAGAGCTGGGCGATGATGGTGGCGAACTCGACCAGCAGGTCGTCGGAGATCTGGAACAGTTCCTCGCGCGGGAAAGTGTCGAGCGCGTTCATCAGCGCCTTGCCGGCATGGCCCCGGGGGTCGTGGCCGGCGCGCTTGAGCACCTCGCCGACCTTCTTGCGGATCAGCGGCACATCGATGTTCGGGGTGGCGTAGCTCATCGAGGTGAAGAGCCCGAGGATGCGCAGTTCGCCCGAGGGCTCGCCGGCGGCGTCGTAGAGCTTGACGCCGATATAGTCCATGTAGCCGCGGCGGTGGACGCGCGACTTGATGTTGGCCTTGGTAACAAGCAGCGGCGATGCCTCGGCGAGGAAAGTCGCGTGCTGCTCGGTCATCTCGACATAGTTCCGACCCGAGCGGAGGAACAGCACGTTGGGGTCTTCGAGGATGCCCAGTTCGCTGTCGTGCACGGGCACCAGCCGCTTGGCCCCGGCGTCGCCATCGAGGCGGTATTCGCGCATGCCAAGGAAGGTGAAGTTGTGCTCGGCCAGCCAGCCGAGGAAATGCATGCCCTCGGCGATCAGGGCCGGCGGGGCCTTGGGCGGGTGATCGTGCCAGTCCTGCACCGCCTTTTTCACCCGCTCCAGCATCGGGCGCCAGCCGGCGACGGCGCGGCCGACATCGGTCAGCGTCGCTTCGATTTCGCCCTTCATCGCCTCGCGCACCACCACGTCGGGCAAGCGATCGATCTCGACATGGAGGAAGCTCTCGAGCCGGCTGCCCGGGGTGGGCTGGTCGAGGACGCGATAAGTCGCAGGGTCGAACTGCAGCACCGGATGGGTGATGGCCCGGACGACGCCGCCATAGACGCGGATTGCCGCCAGTACGCTGTCGACGATGAACGGCATGTCGGCGCAGAACACCTCGACGATGTCGCGACCATCCGGCCGGTCCGCCGGCACGACATAGACGTTGAAGCTGGCGAGCTCGCGCTTGCCCAATCGCCCGTAGGACTTGCGGAACCGCTCCTCCAGCACTTCGGCGGTATAGGGGCGCAGATCCTCGGGGTCGGTGGCCTGGGCGACGGCGCGCAGGAAGCGCGCGAAACTCGGCTCGGTCGACACATAGCCCTGGGCCCGCGCGATCAAGGCCGCCCGTGCATCGATGACCGTCAACTCGTTCACGCCAAATCCCCCCGGCTTGCGCCCGTCACACTGCGTCCCGTCCGCCCTCGTTGTCGAGTGGTAAGACCTTGTCAGCCCCTGGGTGCCATAGTCCTCCGAATTCCTTGTGACGGACCTAATGCCGGCCATTCCCACCGATCTTCGTGCGCTGCTGCGCCTCGGCCTCAACCGCTCGCTGGTGTCGCTGCTCATCAAGGTGGGCACGGCTGGCCTGACCTACGCCATGTACGTGGTGCTGAGCCGCACGATGGGCGCGACCGAGTACGGCTATTTCGCCTTCGGCCTCAGCCTTGCGACCCTGCTGTCGATCGGCGGCTCGATGGGGCAGCAAACCGCGATCCTTCGCTACTGGCCGGAAGAGGACGTCGCCGGCCGTCGCGACAAGGCGGTTGCAGCGGTGCGGGCCGGCGGAGCGCTGGTGCTAGTGGCGAGCCTCGGGCTTTCGGCGCTGGTGATCGCGGCCGCCATCGTGCTCAGCCTGATGACGACAGGACCGGTAGCGCACATCTTCGCCGCGGCGGCCCTGGTGCTGCCGATGGCGTTTGCCGAATACTGGAGTTCGGCGCTGCGGGCGCAAGGCTCGGTGTGGAGCGCGCTGACACCGCGCGACATCGTGTGGCGGCTGGTCGTGCCGCTCCTGGTGGTCGCGCTGTTTGCGCTAGGGGTGGCGCTGACCGGCTGGGGCGCGCTGCTGATGACGGCCGTTATTCTGGCGCTGGCACTGGGACTGCAGTACCTGCTGGCCCGGCGGCGGGGCTACGATATCGCCTGGGGGTTCGGGCCGCTGCGGGCCTACTGGCGCGAGCATGGCGGCGCGACGCGCTGGTTTCTTATCGGCACGGTGATCGATTCGGCGGCGCTGAATGCCGATACCATCTTCATCGGCCTGATGGTCGATGCCGAAAGCGCCGGCGTCTACTTCAACGCCTTCCGCACCGCCGGGCTGCTGACGCTGTTCATGTTCGCCATCACGCTGGTGGTCGCGCCGATGGTGTCGCGGCACTACCATGCCGGCGAGATGCGGAGCGCGCAGGCGATCACCGCGCTCTGCGCCTGGGCGGGGTTCGTGTTTTCGTTGGCCGTGTTCGGCGGGTACGTGGTGTTCGGGTCGACCGTGCTCGGCCTGTTCGGCACGCAGACCGAGACGGGGTACTGGGTGCTGATCCTGCTGTTGGTCGGCCTGCTCTTTGACGCCGCCACCGGCCCCTCGCGCATCGTCATGATGATGACCGGGCACGAGCGCGACTATGTCCGCATCTTCGGCAGCATCATGCTGGTGGGACTGATCGTCGAGATCGCGGTCATCCCGTTTTGGGGACTGATCGGAGCGGCGGCGGTCAATGCCGGGTCGCGGGCCGTAGCCACGATCTTCATCGCCTCGTGGAACAAGCGGCACATCGGCATCGACACCAGCCTGTTCGGCGCATTTGCGGTCAATCGTCTGCGAGACGACCGCCGCGACGTCCGGCCAGCTTGACCCGACCTTCTCCGGGACTTAAGTACCGGGGGTTACACCCCCGACCCTAGTTGGACCTCAGGAAAATGGCCGGCAAAACGCTGTATGATAAGATCTGGGACGACCACCTTGTTCAGAACAACGAGGACGGGACCAGCCTTATCTACATTGACCGCCACCTCGTCCACGAGGTGACGAGCCCGCAGGCCTTCGAAGGCCTGCGCCTGGCCAAGCGCCAGGTCCGCGCCCCTGAGCGCACGCTCGCGGTGGTCGATCACAACGTCCCCACCACCGACCGCTCGCTGCCCAATCCGGATCCGGAAAGCGCCATCCAGATCGAGACGCTGGCCGAAAACACCCGCGATTTCGGCATCGAATACTACGACCCCTTCGACAAGCGGCAGGGCATCGTCCACATCGTCGGGCCGGAGCAGGGGTTCACGCTCCCCGGCATGACCATTGTCTGCGGTGACAGCCATACGTCGACGCATGGTGCGTTCGGTGCGCTGGCGCACGGCATCGGCACCTCGGAAGTCGAGCATGTGCTCGCGACCCAGACGCTGATCCAGCAGAAGGCCAAGAACATGCTGGTGCGTGTCGATGGCCAGCTGCCGCCGGGCGTTACCGCCAAGGACATCATCCTTGCCATCATCGGCGAGATCGGCACCGCCGGCGGCACCGGCCACGTCATCGAGTTCGCCGGCGAGGCGATCCGCGCGCTGTCCATGGAAGGCCGCATGACGGTCTGCAACATGACCATCGAAGGCGGCGCCCGCGCCGGCCTGATCGCCCCCGACGAAAAGACCTTCGAATACGTCAAGGGTCGCCCGCGCGCGCCGAAGGGCGCCGCCTACGACCACGCCGTCGAATACTGGAAGACGCTCTATTCGGACGAGGACGCGGTCTACGACAAGGTGGTGATCCTCGATGCCGCCAAGCTGCCGCCTATCGTCTCCTGGGGCTCGTCGCCCGAAGACGTGATCTCTGTGCAGGGCGTCGTGCCCAATCCCGACGACATCGCCGACGAGAACAAGCGTGCCTCCAAGATCCGGGCGCTCGAATACATGGGCCTGACCCCCGGCACGAAGATCACCGACATCTCGATCGAGCGCGTGTTCATCGGCTCGTGCACCAATGGGCGCATCGAGGACCTGCGCGCTGCCGCCAAGATCGTCGGCGGCAAGAAGGTCGCGAGCCATGTCAACGCCATGGTCGTGCCGGGTTCGGGCCTCGTGAAGGAGCAGGCCGAGGCCGAAGGCCTCGACGTGATCTTCAAGGATGCCGGTTTCGAGTGGCGCGAGCCGGGCTGCTCGATGTGCCTCGCCATGAACCCCGACAAGCTGAAGCCGCAGGAGCGTTGCGCGTCGACCTCGAACCGCAACTTCGAGGGCCGCCAGGGCTTCAAGGGCCGCACCCACCTCGTCTCGCCGCAGATGGCCGCCGCCGCCGCCATCGCTGGCCACTTCGTCGATATCCGCGAGTGGCAGTAGGCCGCGGTTGGGCAAGCGAGCCCTTCAGGGATCGCTTGGACAGAGCAACATGACGACAATCAACCAGTGGACGGAGCGCACGGCTCCGTCCCTCGACGACTTCGAGCAGATTGCGGCCGCTGCCTTCGCCGCGCTGCCTGAGGAATTCCGGGCGCTGGCGGGCAATGTGCCCTGCCTGGTGCAGGAATTTCCCGACGAAGAGACCATCCGCGAGATGGAGCTCGAGAGCGAGTTCGATATCCTCGGGCTGTTTCGCGGCGTCGGGCTGCCGCAGGGGGGAATGACCGGATTTACCGGCCAGTTGCCCAATCAGGTATGGCTGTATCGCCGCCCGATCCTCGACTACTGGGCCGAAAGCGAGGACGGCGAGACGCTGGGCGAGATCATCACCCATGTCCTCGTCCACGAGATCGGGCACCATTTCGGCTTTTCCGACGAGGACATGGAAGCCATCGAGGCGGCGGCGGAGCGGGAGTGAGCATGGACGACGATCCACTGGTCCTCGTCTTCGATCCGCCGCTCGTCGACGTGCTGCGGGCACTTGAGGGCTCGCTTGGCCGGCCGCTGACCGAGCCCGAAGTGCTGGCGGCGCGCGATGGCGCCACCTGCATGGCCGTGCCGTACTCGACAGCGCTGAAGCTGGACCAGTCGCGGCCCTATCACGACATCGATGCCGAGCACGCCTGGGACGAGTGGGTGCGGCTCCGCCCCCACTAGCCCCAGCCTTGTTAGCCCTGCTGATCGCCGTCGCGGGGGACGAACTCGAAATAGTCGTCGAGTACGCCCGGGCGCTCATCCTCGACCCGCAGCCCGAATTTCTCCCTGTCGAATACCTCGAACCATTCATCCCAGCTGACCAGATCGATGCCGCCGGGGCGGTCGCCGTACTGGTTCTCGCCGGCATTGAGCGCCATCTGGTCGAACAGGATGCGCAGCACCGGAGTGCCGGGGTTGTCGTCCATCGCGGGGTTGCCGGAGCGGGCAGTCGCCCACAGCCGGATTGCCTCGTGATCGGTCAGCACCTGGGTCATTGCATTCGCCTCTCTCGTTATGACGCTCGGGCAGCAGAGCCCGTTCGAGTGCAAGGCTTAAGTGCCTCCACCCCCAAGAGTTCCGCGGCTGGCCGCATCCCTCTTCATGTTGGCGCCATTAACCTCTTCTTCTACTCCAAACCCTTACATTTTGCGCTGGATCAAGGACGCAGAATCTCATGGCCGGCGCGAGCTTCATTCTCGCCATAAACCTGTTCATCGCAGCGCTGTTTGCGCTCGCGTTCTTTCTGGTCGCCGCCACCAATCGCACCGACGGCACGCCGCGCTGGTTCGCACTCGCCTATTGCTGCGGCCTGCTCTACATCGGGGCCGAACTGATCCTCCCCGTGCAGGTCAACGCACAGCTTACCTACACGGCCGGCTTCGCCTTTTTCCTCGGCGCCATGAGTTGCATCACCATTGGCATCGCTGCCCGCTATCGCCAGCCAATCCCCTGGCTCGCGGTGGGGGTAATCGCCGTGCTGTCGATAGTCGCCAACTGGCTTGCCTACGATTTCGGTCGCGACTCGCTCGTCCGCATGCTGGCCTATCAAGCCCCGTATGCGCTGCTGCAGGGGATCGCGGCGTTGCATGTCTGGCGCTCGCGCCGCCGACAGCCGATGGATATGGCGCTGTTGGTGCTATTCTGCCTCAGCGTGGCGCAGTTCATCACCAAGCCGCTGGTGGCACAGTGGACCGGCGGCGTGGGTGACTTTGCGCAAAGCTACATTGCCACCACCTACGCGCTCTATTCTCAATCGCTCGGCGCCATCCTGCAGGTGGCGCTGGGGTTGCTGACGCTGCTGATGCTGGTGCGCGACATGCTGGTCGAGGCGACCGCCCGGTCGGAAACCGACCCGCTGTCGTCGCTGCTCAACCGTCGTGGTTTCGAGGACCGGGCTGCGACCGCCCTGAATGCAGCGACGCTCAGCGGTATGCCGCTGACCCTGATTGCGAGCGACCTCGACAGCTTCAAGGCGATCAACGACAATTTCGGGCACGACACCGGCGACCAGGTGATCATTGCCTTTGCCAGTCTGCTGGCCAGTCATCCGCCGCCCAACGCCATCGTCAGTAGGATGGGTGGGGAAGAGTTCGCCGTGCTGCTGCCGGGCACCAGTCTGGCTGCGGGGCGGCTTTATGCCGAGACGCTGCGTTCCAGTTTCGCCAGCCAGCCGATCGGGGCGCTGCCCGGACATGTGCGGGTGACGGCGAGCTTCGGGGTCGCGGAGTTCAACGGCACCGAGAGCCTGTCCGACCTGCGGCGCCGGGCAGATGCCGCGCTCTATGTCAGCAAGCGCAACGGGCGCGACCGGGTCAGCGTGGCCGCCAGCCCCGATCACGATCATATGCCGCAGCACCCGTTGTCCGGGACCACGGCGTTGCACCGAGCCTGACGGTCAGTTCAGGCCACGGCGCTCAACGAACTCGAAGTTCGGCTGTTTTTCGCCCGAAACACGCAGCGCGAGGTTCTGCCGATCGAGTTCGGCCAGCCACGCGCTCCACGATACCGGGCTCATGCCGTCGTCCTGGGTCGGAGTTTCCGTCGGTGAGTGGTGATGGAGCGCAAAGCTCAGCGTCAGCCGGCTCTTCACCGTCCCCGTCGGGTCGGGAATACGACTGATGGCGGGCTGTCCTCGACGGGCGCTCACCCATCTCTGGATGTCGGTATGCCGTACTAGCGTATGCGAATCGGTGTTCATGGTTTGGCCTCCCCTCACCCTACAACGAACGACAGGCGGCCGGGTTCCGTTGCGCCCCGACTATCCGTCGCCAAAGGTCTCAAGTCGGAGCCTGCCTGACTAATCGGTGAAGCGCGTGACAAGCCGGTATTCGGTCAACTCGTCGCGGGACAGGTAATAGAGCTGCGTCGGTGGCGTTTCGAGCGCATGCAGCCACATGGCCGGATCGACCGCGGTCGTATTTAGATAACGTGTTATGATAGCAGTTGTCTGCTGAGCTTCGGACATGGCGTTTCCGACCCCCGACAGCCCCGCAGGCAGATCGCCCGCGGTGGCCATGGCGTAAATCTGGTGCACACCGATGGCCGACTGCAGCGAGGCCAGCCGCTGTTTGCCGCCGGCGAAGATCAGCGGGCAGCTCGAGGCGCAGAGCGCGCCCGGCGCCACCGAGGTGGTGTATTCACCGACGACCATCAATGCCCCGATCTTCACCGCGTCGATCACCGAGCCGCCGGGTGAGTTCAGGTCCACCTGCTTGATGTACTCGCCGCGCGCTTCGATCTCCGCCTGCACCCGCTCGAAGCTGCCGGGGTCGATGCTGCCCGTCAGCGACAGCACGCCGCCGGGGCCAAGCGCAATGCTGAGCGGCTGGCGGAGGAGTTCGGGGTCGGTGGTGACCACTGGCCCGCCGGGCAGCATGGGATTGTCGGGATTGAAGGCCGGCAGCACCGGGATGCTGGGCATCGCGACGCCAGCGACGTCGGCCGCGGTCAGTTCACCGTAGTCGAGGTAGAGCACCGCCGCGGTGCCCGCCAGCATGGCGAAGAAGGCGGCCCGGATGATCGTCCCATCCTCGATCGCGGCGAGTCCGGTGAAGATGCCGCGTCGCTTCGGCGCTGCCGTGCTCATGCTTGCTTCCTCATGCGCGCGATGGTCCGTCGCCACGCTTGCGCACGCTTTCGAGCGGCGTCACGGTCGCGTCGGTGGCGGTCTCGCGCTCCGCCGGTGTCGGTTCGGTCCCGGGAGTCAGTGCCGTCTCGGCAGCCTGCAACTCTTCCTGGCTCGGCTGAGGACCGGCAGCCATCTGGCGGTAGAGCGCCATGGCCCGCAGCATTTCGGCGGCGCTCATGGTTTCGGCCATCTCCAGCGAGCCGCTCTCACGCCGCATCGCGTCGTTGACGATCATCAGCACCAGCACCAGCACCACTGGCAGCAGGTCGATGGAGATCGCACCTGCCCAGGACGGGATGAAGTCGCTCCAGTAGCGCAGCACGGCATCGGCCGAACTCAGTGCAGTGAAGCGCCGCGGCTCGACCTTTGGCTCGGCGAGGATCTCGTCCGCCGCCTGACTCAGCGCCGCCGACTGCGACTCGACCGAGATGCGCACATTACCCATCACCTGGTCCTGCCGGCTGACGAGGCCGGCATCGCCGCCGTCGGCCACCGGGGCGATGAAACCGAGCGACAGGTCCTGCGCGGCGCGCTTTACCGAGGGGGCGACGCCGGTCTCCTGCAGTGCGGCGATCACTGCGTTGAGTTCCACCACTTCGGCGGCGAACTGATCAGCGCGCGGCGCCACTTCGCCGGGAGCGGACACAAGTTCACGCATTCTGGCGAGGTGCTCGGACCCCTGGGTGAACAGTGCCTGCACCTCGTCGCGGGACGAGGAGATCGAGTTGCCGAGCTCTGCCATCTGCGCCGCCATCTGCGTCAGTAACTGCACGACCGAGCCAGAACCCGTCGTGCCGGTCAGGGCGCCGGACGAGCGTTCGTCCTCGGCCAGCCGGCTGAAACGCTCGGCAGCGCGTTGCACGTCGGGCAGCAGCGACTGGGCGGCGAGGCCGTTGCCATGCGCCGCGTCGAGATCGGCGACATACCCCTCGAGCGTCACCGCGAGGTGCTGCTCGGTCGCTGCCGAGCCCGCCAGCGCCGCCGCGTTCAGCCAGCTCGACATGGCGATGATCATCACGCAGCCGAAGGCCATGGTGACGAACAGCGCCGCCCGCTGCGTACCCGAAATCACCAGCGGCACGAAGCGGAGCATGAAGCTCCAGAATGCGTAGATCGCGACCGACACGGCGGCCGAATAGATGATGGCAGCGAAGAACACGAAGGTCGCCGAGCCATCGAGGATGCCGCGCACCCCCAGGTAGGTGTAGACACCAGACGCCAGCGCCAGCACCGCCAGCGCAAACCGGGTCATCGTCTCGACGCCCCGGATGGTTTCCTGCAGCCGCGCCGCGTTGTGCTTTCCAAGCATGAACTCATCGTCCCCTGTTAAGCTGAGCTTAACCCAAGGATCGCGGCGCAAAAGCGGCGGTTCAGTCTCCTACGGCCACGTCCAACGAGAGCGTGATCATCTCGCGCAGCGAACTCTGCCGCTCGTCGGCTGAAAGCTCGGCATGGGTGATGAGGCAATCGGTCATGGTGCAGATGGCGAGCGCCTTTCGCTCGAAGCGCGCGGCGAGCGTGTAGAGCGCCGCAGCTTCCATCTCGACCCCGAGGATGCCGTGCGCCGGCAGGCGGCCATAGCCGGCAAGGCCGGGCTCGATGTGGTAGAAGATGTCCGACGAGAGCATGTTGCCCACATGGTAGCGCATGCCGGCCTTTTCGGCGCGCTCGACGCTGTCGCGCAAGAGGCCGAAATCGGCGATCGGGGCAAAGTTGAACGGCGCGAATGCGTCGCGCACGATGGCGCTGTCGGTGGTGGCGCCCTGGGCGATGATCAGGTCGCGCACTTTCACCTTGGCGTTGAGCCCCCCGGCGGTGCCGACGCGGATCAGTTTCTGCACGCCATAGACGTTGATCAGTTCATGCACATAGATCGACAGCGAGGCCTGGCCCATGCCGGTCGCCTGCACCGAAACCGGCTTGCCCTTCCAGGTGCCGGTGAAGCCGAGGCAGTTGCGCACCGAGTTCACCTGGCGCGCGTCCTCGAAGAAATTTTCGGCGATCCATTTAGCGCGCAGCGGGTCGCCGGGCAGCAGCACGGCTTCGGCATAGTCGCCGGGCTTTGCGTGGTTATGCGGGGTCATGGGCAGCCTCCTGTTTTGCTCAAGGCGTAGCGGCAGGCGCCGCGCCGGGCAAGCCGCCTCGACAACCCGATTTTGTTTTGCAGGCGGCCGCGCAACTCCTATATGTGCGCCGCATTCAACTCCTCTACCTTGAGGGAGACAGTCATGGTCGCGAAGATCTTCATCGATGGCGAAGCCGGCACCACCGGGCTGCAGATCCGCGAGCGCCTCGAAGGCCGCCGCGACCTCGAGATCATCTCGATCGCCCACGACAAGCGCAAGGATCAGGACGAGCGGAAGCGCCTGCTCAACCTCGCCGATGTCGCCATCCTGTGCCTGCCCGACGACGCGGCGAAGGAAAGCGTGTCGCTGATCGAGAACGACACCACTCGTGTCATCGATGCCTCGACGGCCTACCGGGTCGCCGAAGGCTGGGCGTATGGCTTTGCCGAAATGGACAAGGCGCAGCCGGGCAAGATCGCCGCGGCTAAGCGCGTTTCCAATCCCGGCTGCTACCCGCAGGGCCCGATCGCCACCGTCCGGCCGCTGATCGAGGCGGGCCTGCTGCCGGCCAATTTCCCGATCACCGTCAACGCCGTCTCCGGCTATTCGGGTGGCGGGCGGCAGATGATCGAGGCGTACGAGGGCGAGGGTACAGTCCAGAGCCGTTACGCCCCCTATGCGCTCGGCTTCAACCACAAGCACCTGCCGGAAATGCGTACCTACGCCAAACTGGCGCATGATCCGCTGTTCCAGCCGGCGGTGATCAACGTCAGGCAGGGTATGGCGACCTATGTGCCGCTGCAACTGTGGAGCCTCGACAAGGTGCCCACCGGGGCTCAGCTGCACGAGGCGATCCGCGCGCATTTCGCCGCGATCCCCAACAGCGCCGTCGAAGTCGCGCCGCTCGAAGCGCTCGAGAAGTCGCCGGAGCTCGACCCGACCGTCTATAACGACACCAACCGGATGAAGCTGCACGTGTTCGCCAACGACAAGCGCGCGCAGGCCCTGCTGGTCGCCGTCTACGACAACCTCGGCAAGGGTGCCTCGGGCGCAGCGGTGCAGAACCTCAACCTGATGCTGGGGCTGGAGTCGAAAGACAGCCTCGCAGCCTGAGCGTACGCCTCACGTTCGGCTTGACCGCGGCCGTCGCCTTGCGTCATTACACCGGCACCTGAAGGGGGTATCTGCGATGGACAAGTTCACTAACCTCACCGGCGTTGCCGCGTCGTTGCCGATCATCAACATCGACACCGACATGATCATTCCCAAGCAGTACCTGAAGACGATCAAGCGGACCGGGCTCGGCACCGCGCTTTTTTCGGAGATGCGCTACAACGAGGACGGCACCGAGAACCCGGATTTCGTGCTGAACAAGCCGGCCTACCGGAATGCGAAGATCATCGTTGCGGGTGACAATTTCGGCTGCGGCTCATCGCGGGAACATGCGCCGTGGGCGCTGCTGGACTTCGGCATCCGCTGCGTGATCTCGACCGGATTCGCCGATATTTTCTACAATAACTGCTTCAAGAACGGCATCCTGCCGATCGTCGTCACCCCCGAACAGCTAGCGCTGCTGCAGGACGATGCCGAGCGCGGCTCCAACGCCACGCTGACCGTCGACCTGCAGGCGCAGACGATCTCGGGCCCCGATGGCGGCACCGTGCATTTCGACATCGACCCGTCGCGCAAGCAGATCCTGCTCGAAGGGCTCGACGACATTGCCGGCACGCTGAAGTCAGACCCGGCGATCACCGGTTTCGAAGGCAAGATGGCGCAGAACCGCCCCTGGCTCTGAGGCCGTAATGGTCCGCCACATCTCGTCGGGATCACCGTTCGAAGCCAGGATCGGCTATTCGCGCGCCGTGGTCGATGGCGACATGGTCTATGTCTCCGGCACCACCGGCTATGACTACGCGACGATGACCATGCCCGAGGATGCCGCGGCGCAGGCGCGCAACGCGCTCGGCACCATCGCCCGCGCGCTCGAGGAAGCCGGCGCCTCGCTCAGGGACACGCTGCGGGTCCGCTACTACATCACCGACATGGCCTGGTATGACGCGCTGGTCGGAGTGGCCGGCGAGACCTTCGGCGACATCCGGCCGGCCGCCACCATGGTGGTATGCGGGCTGACGACGCCCGAGATGAAACTCGAAATCGAAGTCACCGCCCGGATTGGAGCGGGCGGCGACTGAAGCAGGGGGCTGCTTTCGCGGAGCCCCGACGGGGTTCAGCGGCGGGCGGCGAAGCCCTGTAGGTGCTTCTGTACGAACGGCGTCGGGTGGATCTCGTCGCACTGGTCCATGCCGTTCTCGGCACAGCTCTGGGCGTGGTTGCCCTTGTTGCACGACGCGATGACGCGGTCATAGCACTTGGCGAGGTCGCCGGCCGCCGCCTGTGCCTGGGCGATGCCGAGGGCGGAAAGACCGGCGAAGGTCACCATGATGATCAGAGACTTCATTTTCAGTTCCTCGTGTTTGAAGCCGGCTCCCTGCCGGCGTTGTTGAGCTGTTTCTAGCGGCGACCGCTTGAAGCGCCCCTGAGCGCGGCATTCAGTGGACGTTCACGCCTTTGGTGCGGCTGGACAGCGTGGCCGCCATGGCGCTATGCACCGGCTCGGACAACGGCACGAACAAGCGGAACCGCAGGAAATGGCCCAGAAACTCTTCCTCCTCCCCGGCGACGGCATCGGCACCGAAATCATGGCGGAGGTCGGGAAGGTGGTCGCCTGGCTCAACAGCCAGGGCGAGACCGACTTCACGCTCGATACCGGCCTCGTCGGCGGCTGCGCCTACGACAAGCATGGCGTCGCCATCTCCGAAGAGGACATGGCAAAGGCGAAAGCCGCCGATGCGGTGATCTTCGGCGCCGTCGGCGGTCCGAAGTGGGACAAGGTGCCCTACGAGCACCGCCCGGAAGCCGGGCTGCTCCGCCTCCGCAAGGATCTCGGCCTGTTCGCCAACCTGCGGCCGGCCATATGCTACCCGGCGCTGGCCGATGCCTCCTCGCTGAAGCGCGAGCTGATCGAGGGCCTCGACATTCTGATCGTCCGCGAGCTGACGGGCGGCGTGTATTTCGGCGAGCCCAAGGAAATCACCGATCTCGGCGACGGGCAGAAGCGCGCCGTCGATACCCAGGTCTACGAGACCTACGAGATCGACCGCATCGTCCGTGTCGCCTTCGACCTAGCCCGCACCCGCTCCAACAAGGTGCACTCGGCCGACAAGAAGAACGTCATGAAGTCGGGCGTGCTGTGGGACGAAGTCGCCCACGCCGTCGCCAAGGACTATGCGGACGTCGAATTCCACCACATCCTTGCCGACAACGCGGCGATGCAGCTGGTGCGCAATCCCAAGCAGTTCGACGTGATGGTGACCGATAACCTGTTTGGCGACATCCTGTCGGACGCGGCGGCGATGCTTACCGGTTCGCTCGGCATGCTGCCCTCGGCCTCGCTCGGCGCGCCAGACCCGGTCACCGGCAAGCGCAAGGCGCTGTACGAGCCCGTACACGGCTCGGCTCCCGACATTGCCGGCAAGGGCATCGCCAACCCGATCGCCATGCTGGCTAGCTTCGCCATGGCGCTGCGCTACTCATTCAACATGGTGGTGCTGGCCGACCGGCTCGAAGCCGCCATCTCCGGCGTGCTGGCAGATGGCCTCCGCACCGGCGACATCGCGCAGCAGAACCGCCGCACCGTCGGTACCGAGGAAATGGGCGCCGCCATCCTGAAGCGCCTGCAGGCCTGAGCCTGCTGCCGCCGCAGCTTTTGTTGGTCCGCGTCTTGCCAAACCTAGTGCACTTCCGCACGCTGGCTTGGCGGAGGACCGGCAGATTTTTCAGCGTGCGCTTGCTATTGTCGTTTGCGGCTTCCTCTGCGGGCTGATGTCGGTGGCATTGGCGCTGGGCAATACCGCCTTGCTCGCCCGTGGCGAACTGCTGCCGCTGCTCACCCCCATCGGCAGCGCGATACTGTTCGCCTCCGCGATCCTGCCGATTGCCGGCTCGCTGCTTAGCACCATGGCCGGGCAGGTAACCACCACGCAGGAAATCGCCGTCGTGGCGCTCGCTGCCGTCACCGGCGCGACCGTCGCCGCCTTGGGCGCCGACCCAGCCGCGCTGCTGCCCACCATTCTGGTCACCGTCGGCCTGACAACAACACTATCGGGCGCGACCATGTTCGCGCTCGGCGCGTTCCGGCTGGGCCGCATCACGCGCTACGTGCCGTATCCGGTGTTCGCCGGTTTTCTCGCCATCACCGGCTGGTACCTCATCACCGGCGGCATGGAGACCATCATCGGCGGGCACCTGGGGCTCCACCGGCTGCCCGAATTGGCCGACCCCAACACGTCGCTGAAGGTCGGTCTCGCCTTTGGTTTCGTGGCGGTCGTCGTGCTCGCCAACTGGCGCTGGCGATCCGGCGTTGCCCTGCCGGTCGCAGCGCTCGTTGCCATCGTCGTCTTCAACGTCGTCACCGCCGCGGCGGGACTATCGCAGCCTGAGCTGGAAGCGTTGGGATGGCTGGCGGTCGTTCCGCCCACTGGCCTCGGCTGGCCTCCGGTCGGCATCGACCAGCTTGCTGTGGTCGACTGGACCGCCGTCGGCGCAGGACTGGTGTTTGCGCCGTTCGCGGTGATCATCACCACTGCCGGTGCGATGATGAATGTCAGCGGCATCGAACTCGACACGCGCTCCGACGTCGACCTCAATCTCGAACTGCGTTCGATGGGCACCGGCAACATCCTCGCTGGACTGGTCGGCGGTATCCCAGGGTTTCCGGCCGTCTCAACGTCGTTGCTTGCCGAGCGGCTCGGTGCATGGCACCGGGCTACCGGCGTCATTGCCGGCCTTGTGGCGTTCGCCGCGCTGGTCTTCGCGCCGCTGATCTTCTCGCGCGTGCCGGTGCCTATGTTGGGGGCGCTACTGCTCTGGATCGGGGTGTCTCTCACCATGGACTGGCTGCTGCGCCCCGTCAGCACTATGCGCCGCTCCGAATACGCCATCATCCTCGTCATCCTTGGCGTCAGCATCGCCGCCGGATTGCCGGCCGGCATCGGTATTGGGCTGCTGGCGGCGCTGGTGCTGTTCGCGGTCGAGTATGCCCGCGTCGACGGCGTCCGCTTCATTGCCTCGGGCCGCGACTATCATTCCCGCGCAGTGACCCAGCAGCGGCGATCAGAGCTGGCCGGACTTGGCGACGCGATCGCCGTCATCAAACTCGCCGGCTTTATCTTCTTCGGCACGTCCGACCGCATCGTGCAGCGCATCGTCGCCCAATCGAGGACCGCGGACGGCGACAAGTGGTACGCCATCGTCGACTTCAGTCGCGTCACCGGTTTCGATTCATCGACCGTGCTGAGCTTTGAGCGGCTGCGCCGGGTCGCCGAGCGCGACGGCTTTCGCGTCGTGTTCGCCAGCCTCGGACCACTAGCCGATCGCCTCAGCGATGGCGGGCTTGATATCCGAAGCGCCCCGTTGCATTTCGCCGACGATCTTGAGGCCGCGCTCCGCTGGGCCGAAAACGACCTGATCGGCGCCGCCGAGGAGGTGAGGACGGAAATTGTACCGGCCGCGACGTCTCTGGGCGAGTTGCTCTGCGACCGCGTCCTGGCCGACGCCATGTTGCCTTACCTGGAGCGGCACGAATACCGCGCCGGCGAGCGGCTGATCCTGCAGGGAACGGAGGCCAACGATATCTTGGTCGTCGAGGCCGGCAGCGGCGAAGTCATGCTCGAGGCGCGGGATGGCTCGCCTGTTGTGGTGCTGATGGGATTCGCGTCTGGCACCATCCTGGGTGAGGTCGCATTTTATGGCCACGAGCCTCGGTCGGCTTCGGTACTGGCTAGGACCGACGTGGTCGCGTTCAAGCTGAGCCGTGACGCGCTGGCGCGCATCGAGCGTGACCGCCCCGAGGCGGCGTCGGCGTTCCACCGCGCCCTCGCCCGGGTTCTGGCGCAGAGGCTGCAAAGCGCCAACCGGCTGATCAACGTGCTCGCCGGCTGACAGGTGGCGTTCGGCGTGGCAGGTGGCGCATTTTTGCTTTCCAACCTCTGAGGGCGCGGTTCAGGCGGCCTGAAGCCCGAACGCCTCGGCCAGCAGCCGGTAAGAACGCAGCCGCATGTCGTAGTCCCACGCGGTGGTGGTCACCATCACCTCGTCAGCGCCCGACTCGGCGACCTTTGCCTCGATCTCGCGCTTCACCGTCTCCGGCGATCCGACGATCCAGAGCTTGCTCTGGTTCTCGATGATCCGTCTCTGGTGGTCGGTATAGACATGCCGAGAGGCCTCTTCGGGCGACACCAGCTTGCGGATTTCGCCCGACATGAACAACGCCCACATCAGCTGCTGCGACTGCGCGAGGAACTGCGCCTCCTCGTCGGTCGGCGCCACCAGCGCCGACAGCGCGATGATCGCATGCGGCTTTGGAAACGCGTCGGTCGGGGTGTGCGCGGCGCGATAGGCGGCGAAGGCCGGTGCGGACGGCGTGGCGGAAAAATGCGCTGCGAACGAATAGCCGACGCCGAGCTGACCCGCCGCCTGCGCGCTCGCGCCCGATGAGCCGAGCAGCCAGATCGGCGGCAACGCCACCCGCTCCGGCGCTACCGTGACCGCCGCAAAGGGATGGTCGGGGGCGAAATTGCCTTCCTCGAAGGCGAGCATCTCGGCCAACTCCTGCGCGAAATACTCGCCGCCGACCGAACGCAGCGCCGACAGCGTCCGCCCATCACTGCCACCGGCCCGGCCGATACCGAGATCGATGCGGCCGGGGTTCAGCCCGTTGAGCGTGCGATACGTCTCGACCACGCGCAGCGGCACATGGTTGGGCAGCATGACGCCACCCGAGCCGACGCGGATGCGCTTGGTGTTGGCGGCGGAGGTGGCAATCAGCACCTCGGGCGAACTCGATGCGATCGACGGCATGCCGTGATGCTCGGCATACCAGACGCGAGTGTATCCCAGATCATCGCCCAACCGGGCGAGGCGCGTGATCTGCTTCAGCGCATCAGGGGTGGAGGTGCCTTCCGACACCGGGGCGAGGTCGAGGATCGAAATGGGGAGGTTGGCCATAGGGCCTTATATCGGCATTTACCGATGGAATGGAAGGGAAGCGGGGCAGATTACTCCGCCGCCGCCAGCCCCTTCACCAGTTCCCCGGCCTGCCGCTCGAACAGCCGGCGGTAGATGCCGCCGTCGAGCTTCACCAGTTGCGCGTGCGTGCCTTCCTCGACCACCTTGCCCGCATCGAACACCAGCAGCCGATCGAGCGAGCGCACCGTCGACAACCGATGGGCGATCACCAGCGTGGTGCGGCCGACCATCAGCCGGTCCATCGCCTGCTGGATCAGCGCCTCGCTCTCGGAATCGAGGCTGGACGTCGCTTCGTCGAGGATCAGCACCCGGGCGTTCGACAGGAACGCGCGGGCAATCGCCACCCGCTGCCGCTCGCCGCCACTGAGCTTGATGCCGCGCTCGCCCACCAGCGTCTCGTAGCCCTTGGGCAGCCGCTCAATGAACTCATGCGCGTTGGCGAGCTTCGCCGACTCGATGATCTCGTCGCGGGTCGCTTCCGGCCGGCCATAGGCGATGTTTTCGGCCAGAGAGCGGTGGAACAGCACCGGGTCCTGCTGCACGATGGCGATCTGCCGCCGCAGCGACGCCTGCTCGACATCGCGAATGTCCACACCATCGACCGTCACCCGGCCGCCCGACACGTCGTAGAGCCGCTGGATCAGCTTGACGAACGTCGTCTTGCCCGAGCCCGAATGACCGACCAGGCCGACCCGCTCGCCGGGCCGAATGGTGACGTTCAGGTCCTTATAGAGCGGCCGTGTGTGCGCGCCGTAGTGGAAGTCGACATGCTCGAACGCGATGCCGCCCGCCGCAATGGCGATCGGCGCCGCGCCCTGCCGGTCGTCGATGCCGAGCGGCTCGTCGTCCAGCCGCACCAGCTCTTCCATGTCGTTCACCGAGCGCTGCAGATTGCGCACGTGCTGGCCGATATCGCGCAGGTAGCCCTGCAGCACGAGGAAGCTGGTGATGACGAAGGTGATGTCGCCCGCTGACGCTGCTCCAGCCTGCCAGAGGTAGAGCCCGGCGCCGATGATCGAGATGCGCATCAGCCACAGCAGCGTGTTCTGCACCGTGCCGTTGAAGGTACCGCGGTGCCAGGTGCGATCGGTGCGGGAGCGCCACTTGTCGAGCACCAGCTTCAGCCGCGATTCCTCGCGCGTTTCGGCGCCAAAGCCCTTCACCACGGCGTTGCACGAGATGGCATCGGCGAGCGCGCCGCCCATGCGGGTATCCCACATGTTGGCGAGGCTCGCCGCCGGGGCGACCCAGGCGGTCGAGAGCGTCACCGTCACGGCGATGTAGATCAGCGAACCGACGCCGACGATCAGCCCCATCAGCGGCCAGAACAGGCCGAGCAGGATGGTCGAGCCGATCAGCATCGCGATCGACGGCAGAAGCGCGATCAGCACTGTGTCGTTGAGGACGTCGAGGGCCCACATGCCGCGGGTGATCTTGCGAACCGTCGAGCCGGCAAAGGCATTGGCATGCCAGTCGGACGAAAAGCGCTGCACCCGCTTGAAGGCGTGGGTCACCACGTCGCTCATCATCCGCAGCGTCAGGCGGATGATCAGCATAAAGATGGCCTGGCGCAGCAGCACCGCCATCAGACCCAGCCCGGCAAGAAACAGAAAGGCGGTCACCGCGCTGTTCCAGGCGATCTCGCTGGTGGCCGCGCCGCTGGCCACGGCCTCAACGAGGCGGCCGGCAAAGAAGGGCGTCAGCAGGTCGGTGCTGATTTCGCCGAGCACGCAGAGCATGATCACTGCAATGCGGATGGGCTGCTTTTGCCAGTGCCTGAAGGCGAAGCCAAGAACCTTGGAAAAGGCCTCGGCACGGAAGTCGATCTTGAAACGAGCCATTGTCTAATGTCCGGACGCGCAGATGACGCAGCGAACCGGTCCCGATTTAGCGAGGGTGGGAGCCGCAGAAGCGGCAGTCGGGGGACCGCGGAGCAGTCCGGCGCGCGACCTAAAGGAGCGCGCAATCCCCGAAGGGACGAAGTCGCTTGGTGATATGCATCATGCCGCCCCTCCCTGGTTCGATCGGACGAGGCAGGTCTAATATGCGACAATCCGTTCGGCTGCAACCACCGAGCGGTGGGTGACAAGCACATGGCAAGGTTGCCTCCCGACAGCTTGCGCCGGCCGGGAGGCGCTCGTTCAAGTTCGCCTCAGGCGACCGGAGCGGGTGCCCCGCCGCCGAACAGGCCGATGACGAGGCCCTGCACCAGCAGCACCGCCAGCATGTGGCCGCCATCGATGAGCGACAGCTGCCACGGCATGTTCTGGTAGCGGTGGTTCAGGATCATGGGCGGCAGGACAAAGCCCAGCCACATCACGGCACCGGTCAGCAGGCCGTTCGCCACGTTGACTTCGCCGAAGATCGACCGGATCGCCACGGCGAGGACGACCGCCATCACCAGCTCGACGGCGATGCCGATGACATAAGGCACCGGACCAGCGTCGAGCTGGTCCCGGGTCTTGCCGATGGCAGCCTGCCACTGCCTGGAGAGGCTCGTATACCAGGCTGCGCCTACCGCGAAGCCGGCGATTGTGGCGACTATGGCCGCCACCCAGTTGACGTCGAAAACCATGAGAAATCCCCCTCATGCCCTGACGCGGGCGGGGAGAATGCTACGCCGATTTCCGGGAGGCCGGAAGCAGGAGCCGGGCAGGGCCTCGGCCGCTACAACCCGCCCATCTCGCAGATCAGCTGCCACTCGGCTTCGGTGACCTTCGACACCGACAAGCGCGACAGCTTCACCAGTTCCATGTTGGCGAGCTCCGGCCTTGCCTTGATCGTCGCCAGCGTCACGGGCCTGGGCAGCGGCTTAACCGGCAGCATGTCGACGCATTCCCAGACGATCTTGCCCTTGTCGTTCGGCTCGGCGGTGGAATCGGGGTGCGCCAGCGCCACCACCTTCATGATGCCGACGATCTCCTTGCCGATATTGGAGTGGTAGAAGAACGCCTCGTCGCCCAGCTGCATTGCCTGCATGTTGTTGCGCGCCGTGTAGTTGCGCACGCCATGCCACTCCTCGGGCGTGCCGCGACCGACGACGTCGTCCCACGAGTTGACGTCGGGCTCGGATTTCATCAGCCAGTAAGCCATGGCCTCAACCTCACTTCTTGGTGTTGTTGATCCCGAGGTGCCAGCGCTTGATGGTGACGGAATCGAACACGCCCTGCAGCACGAACGGGTCGCGGTCGAAATCGGCCTTGGCGGCGTCGTAGCTTTCGGCCTCGATCACTACGATGGAGCCGGTCATGTCGCCGTTGTCGTCGAGGAAAGGGCCGGCGAGGATCAGGCGGTCGCCCAGCGTCTCGAGGTGCTTGAGGTGCTCGGGGCGCACGGCCTGGCGCCTAGCGAGTCCATTGGGCTTGTCGTGGGCAATCAGGGCATAAAGCAACGTCAGTCCTCCCGCTTGAGCGGCCTCGACATCAGGCCGGCGACGATTTCGTTGATGGTGACACGGCCACCCAGCAGCAGGTTTACTGCATCGACGAGCGGCGCGTCGATACCGAGACCGTCGGCCAGCGCCTTCGCCACCGGGGCGGTGGTGACGCCTTCGGCGAGGCCGATGCCGGCGATGCTGTCGCCGCGGCCGAGCGCCATGCCGGTCTGGTAGTTGCGCGACTGGGTGGAGGTGCAGCTCAGCGTCAGGTCGCCGAGTCCGGCGAGGCCGGTGAGGGTATGGGCGCTGCCACCCATCCTGACCACCAGCCGGGTCAGTTCGGCGAAGGCGCGGGCGATCATCGCCGAGCGGGCCGAGGCGCCGAGCCCGGCGCCTTCGACGGCGCCGCATCCGAGCGCGAAGACGTTCTTCAGGGCACCGGCCAGTTCGACACCCACCAGGTCATCGGTGGCGTAGAGCCGGAAGGTGAGGCCGGCGAGCGCCGCAGCGATATCGGAGGTTGCCTCGGCATCGTCGCCTGCAAGCGTCACCGCCGTCGGCCGGCCGGCCGCGACGTCGACGGCAAAGCTCGGGCCGGAGAGCACGAAGGCTTCCGCATCGGGAACGGTGTCCGCTAGGATCTCGCTCTGCCGCTTCAGGCTGCCATGCTCGAGTCCCTTGGCGGTCAGCACTACCGGCTTGCCGCGCAGGGCAGTGGCGTGCTGGGTGAGCGCTGCACGGCTTGCCTGCGCCGGGACGGCGAGGACGAAGATGTCGGCCTCGGGAAGGTCGACCGACGCGTTGATCCAGGGCGACAATTGCTGGTCGCCGAGGTGGGTCGCGTTCGACCGTTGGGTGTTGATCTCGTGGATCACCTGCGGGTCGCGGCCGACAATGGTCACTTCGCGCCCGGCGATGGCGGCGGCCTGCGCCAGGGCGGTGCCCCAGGCGCCGGCGCCGATGACGGCGACGCGCTCAAGTGCCATGGTGCGATAACCCCATGTCGGCGCTGTCGAGCGGCCAGCGCGCCCGGGCGGAAAAATCGAGCGGATCGGCGGCGCCGAGGGCGAGCCGTTCGGCTCCGGCCCAGGCGACCATGGCGCCATTGTCGGTGCAGAGCGGGATGGGTGGCACCACGAGGCGGGCGCCTGCCGCCTGCACCGCCTCATTAAGCGCCGCGCCGATGGTCATGTTGGCCGCAACGCCGCCGGCCACCACCAGCACCGGTGGATGTTCCGGCAGTTCGGCGCGATATCTCAGCAGCGCCGAACGCGCGCGGGTCGAAACGATCTCGGCCACGGTGCGCTGGAAGCTGGCGCAGATGTCGGCGACGGTCTGGTCATCGAGGGGCGCATGCTGTTCGGCCATCAGCCGCACGGCGGTCTTGAGGCCCGAGAATGAGAAATCGAGGCGGTCTTCCTTGAGCAGCGGCCTCGGGAAGCGGAAGCGCTTGGGATCGCCGAGCCGCGCCATTTTTTCGACCTGCGGGCCGCCCGGGCTGCCCAGCCCCAGCAGTTTCGCCACCTTGTCGAAGGCCTCGCCGAGCGCGTCGTCAATGGTGGTGCCCCAGCGCTCGTAGTCGCCGACGCCTCGCACCAGCACGAACTGGCTATGCCCGCCCGATACCAGCAGCATCAGGTACGGGAACGCCACCCGGTCGGTCAGCCGCGCCGTCAGTGCATGGGCTTCGAGGTGATTGACCGCCACCAGTGGCTTCTGCAGCGCTGCCGACAGCGCCTTGGCGGTAGTCAGCCCCACCAGCACCCCGCCGATCAGGCCGGGGCCGGCCGTCGCCGCGATCGCATCGAGCTCCGAGAGCGGCACGCCAGCCTCGCTGCAGGCCTGCGCGATGATGTGGTCGAGCCAGGTGACATGGGCCCGCGCCGCCAGTTCCGGCACGACTCCGCCGAAGGCCGCGTGTTCGTCCAGCTGGCTGCGGACCACGTTGGAGAGGATCGTTCCACAGCCTTCCGCATCGCGCTCGACGATCGAGGCGGCGGTTTCGTCGCAGCTGGTTTCGATCCCGAGAACTCTCATCAACCTTGTCCGGCACGGCGGGGAGGGGTAAGCCGACGACGCTCTGGCCTATATAGGTACGGTTTGAAATGCAATCGGCCCCCTTTCTCACCATCGGCACGCGCGGCTCGATGCTGGCGCTCTACCAGGCGCATCTCGTGCAGCGGCTGCTCGCTGAAGCGCACGGCGTGGCCCTCAGCGACATCGCCATTCGCAGCTTCACCACGACGGGCGACAGGCTGACCGACCGGCCGCTCAGCGAGGCGGGTGGCAAGGGGCTGTTCTCCAAGGAGATCGAGGCGGCACTCGTCGCCGGTGAAATCGACCTCGGCGTTCACTCCTCCAAGGACATGGCCTCGGTGCTTCCGGACGGCCTCATCCTCGCCTCGTTCCTCGAGCGCGAAGACATCCGCGATGCCTTCGTATCACTGAAGCATGCTTCGCTCGACGCCTTGCCACAGGGGGCGAGGCTGGGTTCGAGCTCCATCCGCCGGGCGGCGCAGATGCTCCGCGCCCGGCCCGACCTGCAGATCGTGCCGTTCCGCGGCAATGTCGGCACCCGACTGCAGAAGCTGGCCGATGGCGTTGCCGACGCCACCCTGCTTGCCGCCGCCGGGCTCAACCGGCTCGACCAGTCCGACAAGATCACCGCGCTTCTTGATCCGCGCCAGTTCCTGCCGGCCCCGGCGCAGGGCGCCATCTGCGTCGAAATCCGCGCAGGCGATGCCCGCACCGCCGAGCTCGTCGCGCCGCTCGACCACCAGCCCACCTCCACCGCCATCGCTGCCGAACGATCGCTGCTGCGTACGCTCGACGGATCGTGTCGCACGCCGATCGGCGCGTTTACGGAACTGAACGATTTATCGTGCAGTTTGACCGCGGAGATCCTGAGCCGCGACGGAAGCGAGTACTATCGCGACACGCTTTCGGGGCGTCCCGACGAGGCCCTGCAGATTGGCGCCGAACTCGGACGCCGGCTGCTGGCCGCCGCCGGTCCGGATTTCGCGCGTCAGTTCAAGGGGTAGTTCCATTTGCGTATGCTCGTGACCCGGCCAGAACCCGACGCGAGCGAAACCGCAGCCCGGCTGGGCGCTCTCGGCATCGAGGGCATGGCCTGCCCGCTGCTGGTGCACCAGACGCTGCAGGGGAGCCTGCCCGAGGCCACGGGGTTCGCCGCCATCGCCGTCACCAGCACCAATGCGCTGCGCGCCCTGCGCGAGCGCGGCATGCTGGAACGCTACCTCAAGCTGCCGCTCTACGCGGTGGGCGGCCGCACTGCCTCTGCCGCCAAGGCGCTCGGTTTCAAAACTGTTACCCATGCCGACGGTGGCTTTGCCGCGCTGGCCGAACTGCTCGCGCACACGCCGCTGAGTGGGCCGATCTTCTACCCCGCGGCGCGCGAGCTGGCGGGCGACCTGGCCAAGTCGCTGGCCCCGTTCGGTCGCATGGTGATCACCGCGGAGGTCTACGCCATGACCGCCCTCGAGAGCCTGCCGCTTACCGCGGCGGGGGGCTTTGCCGAGAACTCCATCGACGCAGTGTTGCTCTATTCGAGGCGTACCGCCGAGACCTTCGTGCGCCTCGCCGAGCCGCATATCGACCGGCTCGAACGCCGGCAGCTCGGCATGCTCTGTCTCAGCGAGGCGGTTGCCGAGCCGCTGGTCGATGCCCATTTCATCAGGGTGAGTCTCGCCGAACAGCCGAGCGAACAGGCGATGATGGGGCTTGCCTTGTCGTTTTCGCGCGACCACAACGCATCATGAGCCAAATGAGGGGCTTTCCAGTGGAGTACGTGCCGCATGGCTGAGCGCAAGTCCGGCCCCGTCCGGCCGCCGGTGATCGACCTCACCGCCAAGCCCGCGACGCGTCCGCGCCCTACCGACGACAGCACACAGACTGATGCGGACGCCGGCCTGGCTGCCGGTGCGTCTGCCGCTGCGGATGCATCGGAGAGCCAGCCCGACGCCCCGCGCGCCCCGCGACCCATGGCCCGCCTCGCCATGCCGTGGAGTGCCATCAGCATCGCCACCGTGGCCGGGGCGCTGCTCGGCACGATCCTGACCTATCTTGCGGTCAACTTCATCGCACTGCCGGACAATCGACCGGCGATCGCCGACCCGTCGGCTCGCCTTGCCGCCCAGGACGAGGCCATCGCCGGCCTTACCGCCCGCCTCGCCGCTGCCGAGGCAGCGGCCGAGGCGACATCAACGAGCGCGACGGAGGCCGCCGCGGCAACTGCCAGCGACCTCGAAGCCCTGCGCCAGCAGATCGCCGCCATCCCGGCACCCGCCGCCGTCGACCTCGCGCCGCTTGAAGCGCAGGTGGCGAGCCTCGAAGACCGGATCGTGGCCATTGGCGCCGGGGCCTCGGGGGCCGACGCCACGGCGCTTGCCGACACCATTACGGCGGTCGAAGCCGGGATTGGCGAGGTCCGTGCGTCGCTCGCAGCGCTCAGCCAGCGCACCAGCAACGCCGAGCAGTCGGTCGCGAGCCTCCGCGGCGAAGTGGATGCCACCAAGTCCGCCGTCGCTGCCCAGACCAGCATGATCGGCTCGAGCGATATTGGCCCGGCCGTGCGTTTGCCGCTGATGGTTTCGGGCATCGAAAGCGCGTTCGCCAACGGTCGGGCCTTCGACACCGAGCTCACGGGACTCACCACGCTGCTGCCCGACCTCGTGGTCCCCGATACCATTCGTGCCGCCTCCCCCTTGGGCCTGCCGCGTCCCGACGAAGTCGCCATGGCGTTCACCGTAGCGGTGCCGGCCATCCTGGCCGGCCGCCCCGCCGGCGGCAGTGGCGATCTTACGCAGGATGCGATCGAGTGGGCCAAGGGCATGCTGGCGCTGCGGCCGATGGAGGAAACCGAGGGCGACGCGCCCGAGGCCGTCGTCTCGCGGCTCGAAGCGGCGATCGGCCGTCGCGACTTTGCCGGCGCAACCGTGCTGCTCGACCAACTGCCCCAGCCGATGCAGGCCGCCGCCGGCTCGACCGCCACCGATATCCGCACCCTCGCCGCCGCCGACGGTTTCATTGCCACGCTGCGAGCGCAGGCCCTCGAAGCCCCGGTCCTTGAAACGCCAGTGCCCGAAGCAACTGCACCTGAGGCACCTCTGGCCGAACAGCCTGTGCCCGAGCAACCGTCCACCGAACAGCCAGCGGAGGCGACACCGTGATCCGGCTCGCCTCCTGGCTGGTCATCAGCCTTCTCGTCACCGCCGGCATCGCCTGGCTCATCGGCTTGCCTGGTGTCCTCACCATCGAGATGTTGGGCATGCGGATGCAGCCGCGGCTCGGGGTTGCGGCTCTCGCTGCCATCATCGCGGTGTTCGTCATCATCGTTGCCTGGGGCATCGTCCGCCGGGTCGTTGCTGCGCCATTCTACCTGGCGCGCCGGTCCCGCGAGCGACGCAAGGACCTCGGCTTCACCGCGCTCTCGGATGGCTTTATCGCGCTGCAGGCCGGTGACGCGCTGCGGGCCCGCTCGCTGGCTCGCGAGGCGCGAGGCAACCTGCCGCGCAACGCCGCCGCGCAACTGCTCGAAGCCCGGGCCGATCTGGCCCTTGGCGACATGCACTCGGCCCGCGAGCACTACCGGGCGCTGATTTCCAACCGTAAGACGGCGCTCGCCGCGCTCTCCGGGCTCTACGACCAGGCCCGGCAGCAGGGCCGCATCGATGCGGCGCTGACCTTCGCGCAGAAGGCGCTCGACATTTCTCCGCAGGCACCATGGGCGCGCGACGCGGTGTTCGACGACATGACTCGCCAATCCCGCTGGGACGAAGCGGCCCGCATGGTGGCCGAGGAACAGGCCGTTTCCCGCGAGGAGAAGATGCGCAAGCGCCGCCGTCTCGCCGTGGTCGAGGCAGCTCGCGCCCAGCTCGCCGAAGGCAGCGAGCCGAACGCCGCGCTCGAACACGCGCTGTCGGCGCTGAAGCTGGTGCCCGATTTCGCCCCCGCCGCGCTCATTGCCGCCCGCATCTACGCCAATCGTGGCGAGGCCCGCCGGGCGATGAGCCTGCTGCGCCGCGTCTGGCGTGCCACCTCGCACCCCGATATCGGCACGCTCTACGCCAATGCGGTGCCCGGCGCCTCAGCCGTCGACCGGCTGAAACGGGTGCGCGAACTGATCGAGCTGCCGCCCTCCAACAAGGCCGGGGCCCTGGTACTGGCCCGCGCCGCCATCGACGCCTTCGACTGGGTGCTGGCCCGCCAGGCCCTCGCCAACTACTCCTCGGCCAACCCCTCGCAGGCCGTCTGCCTGATGATGGCCGAGATCGAGGAAGGCGACACCGGGGACAAGGGCAAGGCGCGCGACTGGGTCAACCGCGCCGTCCGCGCCCCACGCGAGCCGCTATGGACCGCCGACGGCATCACGGCCGAGGAGTGGGAGCCACTGTCGCCGGTTTCGGGCAGGCTCGACGCCTTCGAGTGGCGCGTCCCGACCAGCGCTGTCGCCACGCGCACAAATGGGGCCAGCCCTGCTCCGGTGTCGAGGCCCGAGCCGTCGACTGCCATGGTTCCCGCTACCGTCGAGGCAGCCCGGCCGGCGTCCGATCCGCCAGCCCTGCCGATCGGCTGAATTCGGTCGCGCGAGTACCCTTGCATCGATCGGCCGGCTCACGTATTAGCTCGGCTCGACGCCGCATTAGCTCAGTCGGTAGAGCATCTCATTCGTAATGAGGGGGTCGCTGGTTCGATTCCGGCATGCGGCACCACCCACTTTGGGTTCAATCCAATAAGCTGCTGATTTTCCTTCAAATTCTGTTCGCAACAGGCTTTGGAGTAGACCAAATTGGCAACCAAAAATGTGCCCTTCACCTTCCTGAAGGACGGCATCTTCTATTTCTCCAGGAGGGTGCCTTTCGATCTTAGGGGCCATTACCAGACGGACCGCATCTCGTTTTCGCTGCGTACGAGAAATCCCTACCAGGCAACACCACGGGCTTTGTCACAGGCAGCGAAGCTAGATAGTTTCTGGTTTCAGCTCCGAATGTCCGATATCGACCTGCCCGGTAAGCACAGGCTGCTCTCGTCTGATCAGGTGGGGAAAGACCTTGGGCCTAAAGCAACGGAAGCCCTAGCCACATACCTGCGTCTAAAGGGTGGGGGGCGATCTGCCACATTCGAGACAGCTGCAACCAGAGCAATCGAGTATCTGGTGGGCTCCAAAAGCGATCGGCCACTTCTCGCCTATACGAAGTCCGATGCAACAACCTTCCGGGATGAGCTTTTTGCCAAGGGCCTATCCAGTAGTAGTGTCGTCCGTATTTTCACGAGCCTGAGGGCTGTAAGCAGCTTTGCGCTAGTCGAACATGGCCTAAGCACCCCAAGCCCGTTCACCGGAATATACCTCGATAGGGGAGTTTCCGGACCTTCTAGAACGAGC
>CAIMLX010000180.1 GCA_903842455.1 uncultured Hyphomicrobiales bacterium
AGGATAACCGCGACGGGTCGGCCGGTGGCGGTGTCGTAGATGTGGATCGGCAGGAAGCAGCGCTCGTCGTGGTGGGCATGGAACAACGAGAGCTGCTGGGCGCCGTGAACCACGTCCAGGGTGTCGTCGATATCGAGGGTGCCCGTCAGCACCGAGTTCCGCTTGGCCTTCGCCGCCGCTTGCCCGGACGCCGAACTCTTCCGCAGCATCGCCGTCGCGCTGCAGCCTGCAAGACCATAACCGCCGCGGCCAGCCCGTCCCCGATGAGCCAGTCCCCTTCAACCTCCAACGCGTTCCTCAAGTCCAGCCTCAGCAGCGGTTTGCCAGACAACGTCGATGGTAGAGGATATTTAACGCTTCCCTTGCTAGCGACTGCTGCGCCCCACCATGTCGATCGCAGCCAGCAGGCTCAAGGCGGTGTGGTAGCCCGGGTCGAGATCGGGCGTTGCGGGCACATAGTCGATGGGACCTTCGTCGGTGAGGCACTGGTAGGCGATGCCTGTCCCAGGGCGCCAGTATCGTTCGAAGAACGCCCGATCGGCTTCCTGCCAAACTCGCATGACCGCCGTGCTGCCAGTCCGCTCGAAGCACAAAGCAGCGGCGCGGATGGTCTCGGGTAATGCCCACCACGGACTATAGGCGCTGATCGGCCGGCCAGTTGCCGCCGACACGACGAGTCGCACACCTGGCCCCTGATAACCGAGATCGAATGACGAAACGAGAATGGTCTCGAGGACGCGGAGCAGTTCGGGTGCGATCGTTTCTCCCACATAGTAGTCGAGAGCGAAGCCGACGAACTCGATGCCGTGCCCGACATTGCAGTTGTCCTGGCCCTCGACATTCCGCAGCAGGCCGCTCGCCGGATCGAAATGCCGGTCGATGATGTGGTCGATGAAGCGATCGGCAAAACTGGTCAGGCTGCGATGGCCGATCCGAGTCAGCAGCGCCCCAGCGCTCAGCATGATCATCCGCGTGCCGAAGCCATCGCCTTGCGCAGCGCGGTTGGCGGCTGTAATCGGCAGCTTCTCGTCGATCTGGAAACGGTTGTCCTCGATGGCATCAATGACCCGCTGCAGCAATTCAAGCTGACGCGGCAGGTCAGACGGCGCATAGCGAGCCGCCGCAGCGACGAGCCCCTTCGCGGCGAACGTGTCAGAAAACGTATATATATCAGCGTCTTGACGTTGCGGCTGAAAGTGCACCGTGTCGAGGAAGCGCACAGGCCGCATCTCGGCGTCGTAGCAGAAGCTGACGTGTCCATCGCGCTGCACGAGCCGGTCGAGAGCATCGTAGAGGGCCAGCCCGGCAGCATCGAGCCCGGAGGTGATGTCTGGCGCAATGGGCTTGAATGCATCGGCATGCGTGACAGCAGACTCGAGGCCGCGGCCCTGGATCCAACCATAGATGTGGTTCGGACCGCGCCAGCCATCCGCATCAACATAGTCGACGAGCGTCAGCGGATTCATCTTGGTGTTGAGGTAAGTGCCGTGCAGCTTCGGGCGAGCCAGCATCCAACGCAGCGTCGCCGCGTTGGAGTCGATGTAGCGCCGCCGCGCTGCAGAGAGGAACTCCTGCGTCATTCCTTCAGACCTGTGCTGGCCATTCCCTGCACGAAGTTCTTGCGCAGTATCAGGAACAGGACGACCGATGGCACAAGCACGATGGCCGAGGCAGCACTAAGGCGGCCAAGGTCGACTGTGAAGCCGGTCTGGAACAATGCGAGACCCACCTCGATGGTATAGCTCGATGACGTAGTCGCCACGATAAGTGGCCACGCGAAGGCCGTCCAGGCCTGGAAGAAGGCGAGCACGAACAGTGCGCCCAGTGCGCCTCGCAGCAGTGGCAGCACGATGCGGATGAAGATCCAGATTTCACCGGCGCCGTCGATCCGCGCCGCCTCAAGTAGTTCGTCGGGGATGGTCTGGATGACGTTCTGCCGGATCAGAAAGATCCCGAAGCTCATGACCAGGTAACCCAGGAGTAGGCCCCAGAGACTGTTTAGGATGCCGAGGGACTGCGCCGCGAAGTAGAGCGGGATCATGTAGACCTCGAACGGCACGATAGCCGTCGCGAGAATGACCGCGAAGATCGCCCCCATGGTCTTTGAGGGGAATTTAGCGAGCACGTATCCCGCGATCGTCGAGGTGATCAGGATTGCAACGGCCGAGCAGAGGGCGAAAGCGAGGCTGTTGAAGATCCACGTCAGCAGAGGTGTCTCGGCCAGCACGGCCGAGAAGTTGTCGAGCGTCGGGTTCGACGGGATGATGGTCGGCGGCCAAGACAGCATCTCCTGCGGCGTCTTGAATGCGTTGGCGACGAGCAGGACAAGTGGCAGGATCATGAGCAGCCCGAACGTGAACAACACGACATCAATGCCGAGATTGGTCATCCGCTCCTTGGGCGTGAGCCTGCGGCCATCATCGCCGCGCGGGTGGCTTTGGGGCTGGGTATCGGTCACTTTGTCCTCCTGTCGCGGAGCAGCGAAAACTGCACATAGGTGAGGATCAGCACGATCAGTAGCAGCACCACGGCCTCCGATGCTGCATAGCCGACGCGGTAGTTGCGGAAACTGTTCTCCAGCATATCGAGCACCATGACGCGGACCTGCCGACCCGGCGCTCCTTGCGCGTCGGAGGCGAGAACATAGACCTGGGCATAGACATTGAACGCCGACACCAGCGTCACCACCGAAACGTAAAGCGAGATTGGCTTCAGCATTGGCACGGAAAGAAACCAGAACGACTGCAGGCCGGTCGCGCCGTCAAGCCGGGCGGCCTCATACAGGGATTCAGGCAATGTCTTGAAGCCGACCAGGTAGATCAGCACCGCGTAGCCGAGTGCCTGCCACGAGCAGAGGACGATAATACAGATGATCGAGAGCACGGGGTCAAAGAGCCACGCCTGCGGCTGCACCCCGAACATTGATAGAAAGGCGTTGAGCGGCCCCAGGCGCGCGTCAAAGATCCACTTCCATGCCATGGCGGCGGGAACCAGCGACACGACATGCGGGATGAAGACTGACGTCTCGTAAAAGCTCGAAAAGCGCGACTTGACGCGGTGATGGATCAGCGCTGCTAAGGCGATACCGAGTGGCACCGTGATGATCAGCACGCCAAAGGCGATGATGGCGGTGTTGATCAGGGCTTCATGGAACAGCCTGTCGCGCGTCAGCTCGATGAAATTGGCAAACCCTATGAACGGCTTGTTCCGGGAGAGGATGTCCCACTTATGAAGACTAAGGCGCAGAATTTCGCCGATCGGGATGATGCGCACATAGGTGAAGATCGCGAGCACCGGCAGGATGGCAAGCAGCGAGAACAGCCAGCGTTTGCGTATGCGCATGACGATTTCCTGATTGTGGCATCCAGGGGATTGGCCCCTGGATGCCTGAGTGGAACGGCCGCGAGTTACTGGCCGAGGAGCCCTTCGCGCTCGAGAATGGAGTTGATCTCGGTGTCGATGGTCTCGAGGAAGGCCTTGATCGCGGCATCGTCGCCCGCCAGCTCCGGCTTGGCGTACGCTTCCACGAGGAAGGCGGCGCTGCGGGTCTGTATCTCATCGATTGGGCCGATGGCCGGAACGGTGAAGAATGCGTATTCGGCGGGCAGGTTGACGTAGGCGTCAAAGCCCGGCTTTGTAGCTACGACGGAGGAGTAATCGCCAGTGCGGTTTGGTAGCCAGCCGACATTGTCGAGCAACCAGACGAGGTTCTCCGGCTCCTGGGTCGCCTTTATGAAGGCCCATGCGGCGGTTTCCTTGTCGCCCGAAGCCTTCACATAAAGCTGGCCGGTGCTGACGATCGAGCCACGCGGCAGGGTCGCCGTAGCATACTTGAGGTCTGGGGCCTTGGCGGCGATGTCGCCGATAACCCACGATTCGCGGATGAACATGGCGGTCTGGCCGCGTTCGAAGGCATCGGCATCGGCCGGCATCTCGACTGTGACAACCTTGGTCTCGAAGAGATTGTGCAGGTATTGCTTCAGCGTCGCGACACCCGCGTCGGACGCGAAGTTGGAGACCCACTTGCCGTCGCCGGCGGGCTTGAGCAGTTCGTCGCCGTGCTGCCACATGTTGATTGCGAACTTTTCGGCAATGCCAGAACCACCACCCGAAAGACGCATGCTCCAGCCCGAAACCGTCGGCACGCCGCTAGCGTCGCGCTGAGCCAGCTTTTCGGCATAGGCGTCGAAGTCTGCCATGGTCTTGGGCGGTTCGGCGAGGCCGGCGGCCGCAAACATGTCGGTGTTATAGTAGAGTGCGCTCTGGCCGCGGAACAGCGGCACGCCGAAGACGGTGCCGTCATAGCTCGCTGCGTTTGCGAAGAACTCGGTATAGTTGGCGGGGTCCTTGACGAAGTCCTGGACGTCGGCCGGAGGCGTGTTCAACAGGCCACCTTCGAGATAGCGGGCCGCAATCGTGGTCGCGAGTTCGATGACCTCAGCGGATTCGCCCGAAGTGATGCCGAGTGCCACACGCTTTTCGTGCTCGCGCAGGGCGATCGCTTCGACACTCACCTTGAGGTCGGGGTATTCATCCTTCATGCCCTCGGCGACGTGCTCGTAGAACGCCGCCATTTCGGGGTAGCCGCTCCAAACACGGATTTCTTGGGCGCTGACCGAGGTGGCGGCCAACAGGCTGGTGCCGAACACTGATGCCAGAAGCGCTGTGCGCCCCAACAACGAGAAGGCCGAAAGTCCATTAGCTAGTCTGTTCATGATGGTCTCTCTCCATTTCACGTACGCACGGCACGCACGCGAACTTTTCTATGCAACCGGTTGCGTGTCAAGCAGCGCTGAGGCCCTGATCGCCGTCGGATTGATCATTCTTGTTGGTCTGCAGAATGGTTGTTCGCCGAAAGCAGCGCCGTAGCCGCGTCGGCGAGGCGCTCCGCCGACCCGCTACAGAAGGCGCCGCGCATGCCGATGAAGCGATGCGCCTCGTCGACCTCGTAACCGCCGAACTTGTATTCGCTCGCTGGCGGAATATAGCCTGGCGTACCGTCGGCATAGGACAGCACCATCGCCGGTCCGGCCGGCATGGCGCGCCGAATAGTGAGGCTAGTCTCGGCGAAGATCTCGCCAGGCAGCGCAGCTATCGGCACACCGCCCCAGTCGAGGAGGCTGACCCTGCCGGTCCAGTTGCCCGGCGGTCTGCCAGCGTTAGCTTCGGCCCAGCCGATCCAGTGTTCGAGCAGGATGCGGCGCAACGGTTCGGCCTTCTCGGCGTCGGCACGCCAACCTGCGGCTGCCGCTGCGAGGTCACCCTCGCGCCGCTCCAACTGCAGGTTCACCGAGGCTTCGGCGGCTGCGACCTCGGTGCCCATCGGCGCGCAGGGCGCGGCGAGCGCGGCGTCGGCAATGCGCTCGCCGAGCCGCCGGGCGTTCTCGAAGGTGCGAGTATTCTGCGCCGCCAGTGTCCACGACGCCTGTGCGGTGTGGCCAATATTGACGTCGCCGGTGCAGCCGTTGACGAAGACGGCAACGGTGCCAGGTTGAACCGCCTCGATCCTGCTGCGCAGAAAATGCGGAAAGTCGGCAGTCATCAGCCGGTTGTCGGCGCCGAGCACAGTCGGATGGCAGGCATACGAGACGACCATTGCCAGAAGGCTGCCGTCGGCGCGCTGCAGACGCACCACGGGCACGGCCGGATCCACCGTGCCACCGGTATGTCGACGATTGTGACCAACTTCCGGATCCGGACCGTTGCCGGCGCTGATGCTGACCGGCTCGGCAGTCGCGAGCGCCCTATCGATAGCTGCTACGCAACCGTCCTCCAGCGCCTTAAGAAATTCCGGATTGGCGCCGCCAAGACGACCGGCCATCGATGATGGAGCGCCGTGAGTATGTGTCGCCGCGACGATGACATTGGCCCCCGGTAGCGAACAGCGCTCGCGGATTCGGCGGGACATGTCTTCGTGGATGCCAATGACATCGGCGACGACAATTGCGGTCTGGCCGAGTACGACAGCGCGGACTGTGAGCGGATCGTTGAGACCGGTTGCGGGTTCAGAGCGGGCGGCGAACCCCGACAGTAGCAGGCCGGGCGGCGGGCTGATGTCTATGACTGCGACGCCTCCCTTCAACGCGCCCATACAAGCTCCCCTTGCTGATAGGTCTCGACCATGCCGAGAGTTTCGTCACCCGCTGCCCAGTCGAAGACGATCAGGTCAGCTGGCTCGCCTACCGCCAGTTGCCCCCGGCCCCCGACGAAGCGTCCGGGGTTGATCGTCGCCAGTTCGAGGACGGTGTGGAGGGGCTGTCCGGTCATGCCGGTGGTGCGCGCTACGCAGGCGCTGAGCGGCAGGGCAGCGCCGGCGAGATAGGGTGTTCCGGGCGTGCCCAGGCGGCCATTGGGCCAGAGCTGCACACGCCCACCGATGGTCTGGTGATAGATGCCGGGCTCGAGCCCCCCGGGCGCCGCGACGTCGGAAACCAGCAGTGATCTCTGGTGGCCTTTGGCGCGCAGCATGGCGACCAGCGTATCGGACGGTAGATGGTGGCTGTCGCCGATTAACGTAGCCGTGAGCCGGTCGTCAGCGAGTTGCGCCCAGATGGCGTTTGGGTGCCTCGGCAGCATGGCTGCTGCGCCATTGCCTAGATGCGTCGAGAGCGTCGCGCCCGCGGCTGAAGCGGCATGAATCTGCTCGGACGTCGCGTCGGTATGGCCGATCGCTACGTGCACGCCTTTCCCCGCGGCGTGGCGTATCAGTTCGATCGCCTTGTCGGTGTGCGGCGACACCGTGATCATGTGCACCAGCCCGCCGCTTACTTCCTGCCAGCGCTCGAACTCGGCAATGTCAGCCTCGCGCACATGCTGGGAAGGATGCGCACCGCGGGGTCCGTCGTTGGGCGAGATGAACGGCCCTTCCACGTGCACGCCTGGCACCGCATGGGCAACCTTCCGGAACTGCTCCCGCGCCTCGCGAATGGCGCGCAGGCCATTGACGATATTCGCTTCCGAATTGGTAACCAGCGTTGGCAGGTAGCTCGTCGTTCCAAGCGAAAGCATGGTCTCGGTCAGCGCCAGTACGCGCTCAGAGGTCAGTGCGCCGTCGTTGAGATCGTAATGCGAGTAGCCGTTGACCTGCAGATCGACCAGACCGGCCGATACGAAATGCGGACCGGCCTCTGCCGCAGCCTCGAGCGAGGCAATACGACCATTCTCGACCTCGATTGCCCGACCAGTGCCTGTCTGCGGATCGCGACCAACAATGCGCATCTCAGAGCTTTCGTACCCGCCCGGCAAAGCGGGCGATAAATTTTGCGTTAGCCTCGTCTCCGCCGGGCGCATTGCCGCTGCGCCAGACGGGGGGCTCAATGCCGCGCTCGGTCAGTCGGGCAACCGTTTGAATCACGAGACAGTTGAGCGCAAAAGCATTGGCGAACGTCGAGACGGCACCAATACGCTCGGTCATGCCATTCACCTCGATGAGCGCATCGCCAATTGGTACCTTGCAGTCGATGGCGATATCGACGACGTCGTGCAGGTTCGCCTTGGTTGGGTGACGCGCCGGATGATCCGGCTTGGTGTCAATGGCATGCTTGTGCGAGTTGACGCCGATCAGGAACACCCCCCGCGAGCGGGCCTCAAGCGCGGCGTCAATCAGCGCAGCATTGATGCCGTAGGCGTTGACAAGGATCAGCAGGTCACCCTCGCCCATCCGCTGGTCGCGGATGACGATCTTGCCGTAGCCCGGGGTTCGTTCTATGGCCATCGAACGCAGGGCTCCGCTCGACAGCAGGGTGCCCTCATCGAGAATGGCGCTCACGTGCATCAGCCCGCCAGCGCGGAAGAAAATCTCTTGGGACGCCAGGTTAGAGTGGCCGCCAGGACCGTACACGTAGACAAGCTTATCCGCCTCAATGTGCCCTGCAAGCTTGTCGGCCGCCGCGGCTATAGGGACTGTCTCTTCGTCCAGGATGCGCCGCATCAGGGCGGTGACGTCGTCGAAATAGCCTTCGCACAATCTGTTAGCTGCGGCGCTCATCGTCAAATCTCCGGGTCCGAATCCGCGTCCAGATATACTGTGCAGTCCGGGTGCCGGCGCAGCACGGACGCGGGGCAACTTTCGACGATGGGGCCATTGAGCGCGGCGTTCACCGCGGCACGCTTGGCCCGTGTCGGCACCATGCAGAAGAGCTTGTTCGCACGCAGAAGCCGCGGCACCGTCAGCGTGATCGCCTGGGCCGGAACCTCGGCAAGCGAGGAGAAGCAATCGTCGTCTACCTGCTGCTGGCGGCATTCTAGGTCGAGGTCAACGACCTTGACGTCGAGGATGTCGGCGAAATCAGCCACCGGTGGATCGTTGAAGGCAATATGGCCGTTTACGCCGATGCCGAGCTGCACGAGATCGATCGGCGCCTCACCCAGAAGTTGCGCATAGTTGCGGGCCGTAGCGGCGGGGTCCGCGCCGGGATCGATCCTATGCGCAGCCGCCAGCGGTACCTTGCTGAAAAAAAAGTCGTCCAGCCAGTTGGCGAAGCGCTGCGGGGCCGCCTGGGGTAGCCCGATGTACTCGTCCATGTGAAAGGCCGTTACGCGGCTCCAGTCGATGCCGTCGGCCCGGACCAGCGAGCCAAGGACGTCGGACTGACTGGGTGCCGAGGCAAAGATCATGCGCACAGCTGCCTGTGACGAAAGCAGGCGCCGCAACTCCTCGGCAATATCTATCGCCGCCGCCGCGCCCATGTCCTGCCGCGTAGCATAGGTCTTCACAAGAAGCTGGTCGACGCGCCGCTCGGTCGGTGACGGATCAGATCGGTGCGAAGTCAGCATTTCTTGGTCTCTTACGCCGCATGCAAGCCAGCAATCTAGAAACTATCCAATGCAACCGGTTGCGCGTCAAGAGGCTCGATTGCTTTGTCTTTGGCAAAAGTGCAGAACCGGTTTGTAGTGCGATTGGAGAGAGCGCGGGTGCAGCACGGTGCGCGCAAGAAGACGCAGACTATGGCCGACGTGGCAGTGGCGGCCGGCGTCTCCAAGTCGACGGTTTCGCGGGCCTTCACGCAGCCGGACCGGCTGGGTCCAGAGACTGTCAAGCGCATCAAGAACATCGCGCGGCAGCTCGGCTACGTGCCAAACCATACTGCCCGCGCCCTTAGCACCGGCCGCCATGGCAATCTGGCGCTGATCGTCTCCGACGTCGCCAATCCGTTCTTCCCGCCGCTCATACGCGCTGCCCAGATGGAGGCGGATGGCTCGGACTTCTGCGTCTTTCTGGGCAACTCCGACGAAGATCCGCGCCAGGAAGATAGGCTGATCGATCGCTTCGTGAGCCAGGTCGAGGGGCTGCTACTCGTCGCCTCCCGCCTCACCGACGAGCAGATCGTACAGCACGCGCGGCGGCGGCCACTGGTGCTGATAAACCGTGACGTCCCCGGCATTCCGCGGGTGCTGATAGAGAGCGCGACCGGGGTTCGGCACGCCATCGAGCACTTGGCAGGCCTCGGGCATAAGCACATTGTTTACGTCAACGGTCCAAGCAGTTCCTGGGCTAACCGCCAGCGCCGAAATGCGCTCAAGGTTGCGGCCCGCCAGCACAAGTTGGAGGTGGATCTCGTCAACGCCCATGTGCCGAGCTACGAGAGCGGGCGGGCCGTCGTTCCGCAGATTCTAGACAGTAAGGCCACGGCTGCCGTCGCCTTCGACGATCTAACGGCACAAGGCATCATGACCGGGATGGCGGAACGGGGGATTTCGATCCCCAGGCAATTCTCGCTGGTGGGGTGTGATGACGTGCTCGGCGCCGCCACATACCCCTCGTTGACGACCGTATCCAATAGGTCCGACGAAGCCGGGCGGGCTGGTGTCAGTCTGCTGCTCGACATGCTGTCGGGCCGCATGGCGGGGGACACCCGCCTCGTGCTCGACACGCATCTGGTCGTACGCCAGACCACGGCTGCTCCCGCCCAGGAAAAACCCAAGGGCAGTCCGTCGGGTCAGCCTGAGCGCGTGTAACTGCGCTTGATCCGGGCCGGTGCAGTCGCCGGGTTGGCGGCGCGATAGTTCTCGAGTTCGTCTTCATTGGGTGAGAGCGCGCCGTGGAGACGAAGTCCGCCCATCGAGATGTTTATGCTCATCGCAGCCTCGTCGCCCGCTTCCACCCAATGCGGAGTCAGCAGCACGTTCCAGAGCTTGTCGCCCGGCCGCATGTCGTAGCAAACGCTGTCCTCCTCGCGGATCGCCACAGGCTTTTCGAATAGACCCGGGGTGTAGGTCACCCGGACATCGCGGTTGGCCCAGCGGTCGGGTTCCGCCAGCCCGCAGAAGCGCTTATTGCCGTAGACCTGCCATGCCAGCACATGGGAAAAATCCATGTGGTAGTTTGTGGAACTGCCCTTGCCGGAAATGAAGATGATCGGATAGGCGCGCTCCCAACTGTAGCCATTGTCGCGCAGCAGCGTCTCCCAGCGGTCGAGCACCTGCTCACCAAAACCGTCTAGGAAGTCACCCTTGCGGTCAAAACGGCCGATGTCGAAATGAGCGAGCGCGAACGGTCCGTCCATCACCTCGGCAAGCGGCCGGCGTCGGAAGGCTTCGGGCGAATCTTGCTCGAGGTCGAGTTTAGATGATTTGCGTCCGCTCTTGATCGAGGCCTCCGCGTCGGCGCGCACTTCGTCGACAATGCGGTCGAGGGCAGGGAAAGCGAAGTCCAGTGGCAGCATTGCAGGTGCGATGCGAAAGTTGCGTGGGCCCGACCAGTTGTCTCGAAATTCATCCCAGTTGCCGATCGTCTTGTGCATTGGCATCTCCATTTTTCAGGTCACCCAAGCATGTGCGGCGACCGATCAGGCAGCAATGGACGGGCGCCGCTTTTATTTGTATGTTTTGCGCATGTGCGATACCGCTGGCCATCAAGGATGGTCATTCACCTTATCCTCGATCCGCCACGCTCAGCATGCAGCGGAAGCGGAATTCGTCGTGCTGCCGCAATGGAGCAGCGATCTGCACCTCATCCACACAATTGAAGGTGAAGGTGTCTTGCAGATTGATGGCCGCGACGTCGAGGCCGATCCTGGGGTGGTGGTCGCAGTGCCAGTGTTTAAGCAGTGCAGTTGGCGCAAGGCGGCCGGTGCGCGTTGGACTATGATCAACCTCCACGTGCGCATCGTCGACCCGAATGACTGCGCGCTGCACGAGCGGCAGCTGCTGCCCGAGCGCTTCGCACCTACCGAACTCGACAGAATTAACCGGGATCTGGCCAAGTGGCACGCGGCCTTGTCAGGAAATGATCGCTGGCAGGCGGGGCTGGTTGCGATCGAAGCACTCTCAGTCGTCGGCAGCTATCTGGCTCATCACGGGGGTGTCCTTCCTGCGACAGAGGCCCGCCTTGACGGCCGGTTGATCGAACTTTCCGCACAATTGCGCGACACCGCCCATCTGCCGTTCGACATTGACGCGCTTGCCCGTCACGCCGGCCTCGGACGATCGCAATGTGACCGCCTGTTTCGCGCAACCTTCGGCGTGTCGCCCAAGGCATACTGGACGCGGCACCGACTGGGCATGGCGCAGGCCCTGCTTATTGAAACAGCTATGCAGATCGGCGACATCGCAGATCGCCTCGGCTTTTCCGACATCTACTATTTCTCACGCTGGTTCAGGCACCATTCCAAAGTTACCGCCAGCTCGTTCCGCCAGCACGGGCGAGAACTATAGGCGGCATCTGGTTCCAACCCCATTGGAAACAATCCTGGGTGAACTTGCCGAGGTAGGCGGGGGTGCCCGTAGGCGACTACACGCGTGGGCGAGGTGGCGCGGCTGACGGATAGGCTCTCGAGACCACCATCGAGCATCTTGGTTGACTGCGCTAGGGCGTCTGGTTCTTCGGGGGGCCAGTCCCGCGCTGCAAAGTCATGCCAGCCGTTGAGATCGGGCCCGAGCCAGCGCTTCATTTTCGAACCTCGCGGGCGAGGAGAGCCGTCACGAACTCCACCATGGTGTTCAGCGACAACCATGGTGGCCGGCGTATTGCCTCATTAAGGAATGTTCCCGATGAGGTCGCTGTCGCCTCATCTGGAGTGTTGCCGAGTTTCTACTGTTCCGTCGCAACAACTACGACGGTTTCCATTGGCACACCTGCGGGTGAGACGAGCTTTCGGCGGGTGCGGAGCCCTCAGCCAGCAAGCCCCTGCCGGTGGAGAGTTGACCCTCAGCCCTTGAACGCTGGTAGGGCCAGACCCTTGGTGCCGACATCGATGGCGAAAAGGCCACCGGGGTTGCTCTGGCCCCTGAAATGCTCGGCCGTGCGCTTCAGCACCGCAGTCGTCACATAGAGAATGTCAAGGTCCTTGCCGCCGAACTCGCAGCAGGTCGGCAGATCAGTCGGCAGGATGATTGACTGCATGAGTTTGCCCTGCGGATCGTACTGGTTGACCTTACTGGTGACCGGAATGGTGACCCAGTAACAGCCGTCGGCGTCGACGGTGGCGCCATCGGCGATGCCGCCGCTGCCCTGGAGATCGATGAAGGTGCGCAGGTTCTCGATGTTGCCGGTGGCAGCGTCGAAGTCATAGGCACGGACGATCGTCGTGTGGCTGTCCGAAAAGTACATGGTCTTGCTGTCGGGGCTCCAGGCGAGCCCGTTGCAGCAGCCTACCCCCTCGATCATCCGGTGCACAGAAAGGTCGGTGTCCATGCGGTAGAGCGACCCGATGAACTGCACCGGCTGGCCCGGTGCCTCGAACATCGAGCCGGACCAGAAGCGGCCCTGCCGGTCCGGCTTGCCGTCGTTGAAGCGGGTCAGCGGCAGGTGCGCTTCGGGATCGACGATCGCCTCGAAGGCACCGGTTTCGGGGTCGAAGAAATAGAACCCCGAGACCATGGTGACCACAAGCCCGCCCTCTTCACGCAGCCCTATGCAGCCGAGGAACTCCGGCGAACTCCAGGTGTCGTCTCTGCCTGTCGCCGGGTCATAGCGATGGATCAGCTTGCTCCAGATGTCGATCCACCATAGCACGCCAGTCTTTGGGTCCCAGATGGTGCCCTCGCCGAGTTCGGCCCTGGCATCGACGACGCAGGTGATATCCATGAGAAAGTCCCTTTCGGTCTTGCGATTTTTGGCTTTGAAAATGAGCCCCAGAGGCTGCTGAACGTATCGCTGCCCCGCGGCACGGTAACGAGGATCACCGCGCCATAGACCACCAGGAGCGCGCCGCTCGAGAGGTTCAATGCCGGCAGCAGTGCCGTGAGGATGGTCAGCACTGGGGCGCCCACGATGGTGCCGAGATAATGCCCGGTGCCGCCGAGGATCGATGCGCCGCAAACAGCTCCCCCATCGAGTTCAGGCGTCAGAAAACGAACCAACAGGCTCCCTCGGCAAGCAGGCGGAGCCGCCGATGCTCACCACTCAACATGCGCTTTCCCCTCGCATCTCGAACCAGCTATGATGCTATTATAATTGCATCATACTGTCTATCGCCAACTACGAAGGCTCAGACAAGATCGTTCGGCGCATCGTAAGTTATGGAGAACATCTCGGCCGGGTGCCGAGCGATCGAGAGCTCGACATTCCGCTGGTCGGCCGACTGGTACATCATCTCGACGGCGAGGATGGCGGAGCCCTCGGCAACGCCCAGATCGGCGGCTACGACCGCATCGGCGATCTCGGCACGAATGGTGCAGTGCGCCACGGCCATGCGGATGTTGAGGCGGCGCTGCACGGCGCGGAAGATCAGAACGTCGTTGAAGTCTTCCTTCGTCAACTGTCCGCCGATATCGGGCGGGAAGTAGGTGGTGATCTGCGCCTTCCTCTGCTTGCCGACCCCAAGGATGGAACGGAGGCAGTAGCCCTGCTCGTCCTTGGCCAGGCCGAAATGCCGCTGTAGCAGCGGCGAGGCTTCCTTCCTGTACGACTTGATCTTCAGTGCTGCGTCCTTCGTGAAGGCCGCCATGTCGGCGAAATTCTTGAAGGTCCAGCTCAGCGTGACCGGCGGCGCCGCGGAGGTGACCACTGCGGGCTTTGCCGACCGTTTCTTGATCAGCCCGTCGGCCTCGAGATCGCGCAGGGCCTGACGCACCGTGATCAGGCTGACCCCGAAGCGCTCGGCGATCATCGCCTCCTTGGGCAGTTCTCCCCCCACCGGGAACGCACCCGACGTGATCGGCTCTCGCAGGATATCGGCGAGCTGCCGATAGAGCGGTCCCTGGGAACGCACCAGCGAGCGCTTCGGCAACAGATCGATAGTGGTATGATGTTCGTTCATATACTCAGCCAGCCCCTTGGGAGTGGCTATGATAATAGCACGATCTGCGTCATGCCAACGGATGCCTTCACCTGCTCTCCGGTGAGGGGCCGACAACAACTGCCCCCCGATGCTCTCCCGGGGCGGCGTAGTTAGGCCAAGAGTCGCAAGGGCTGTTCCAGGTAGGCCTTGAGCCGCGTAAGAAACTCCGCCGCCGCGTCGTCGCTCACTGCGGCAGCGTCGAATGACAGCAGGCACTCGCCGCTGCCCGGTCCGGCAGCAAGCACTACGCGCATGGCCCTGCCGGGCAGCAGCGGCATCATGACGGGGCGAATCTCGGAGGCGACTAGCAGTTTGATCGACATTGCCGCAGGATCGGCGGAATGATCGCCGCCTGAAGCGAGCGCAGCCAGCCGCCGCGCCCTGAGCGGGCCCAGAGACCCGCTGCGGATGTCGGCGAAGACGAGCTGGCCACCCTTCCGTTCGAAGGCCACCGGTGCACCGGGGATGCTGGTCGTATCCGGCACATCGTCAAGCGCGCAGCCGGCTGCGCGCAACACCACGTCTTCGAGCTCGAACGGTGTGCCTGCCTCGGCGAAGCCGGCGAGCAGCTGCGTCAGCGTTGCGAGCTGGAGAGTTGCACCGAGCGCGGAGGCCTGCGGGCCGCTGGCGGTGGCCGCTGCCGGAGGCCGGGCGGTGAAGGCGGCGATGTCGGCGGCGACGATACGGCCGTTCGGCCCAGTGCCCCGCAGTGCATCCAGCGACAGGCCGCGTTCGCGGGCCAGCCGGCGGGCATAGGGCGAGATGGCGCGGCGGTGCTGGGGTGCGGAATCGGCCATCAGCGCTCCAGATACTCGCGGTTGACGCAGTTGGTGAGGCGGCCCTCGGCGACAAAGGCGTGCACCACTTCGACCGACTTGAGCCGCAGGTCGACCATCGAAGCCGGGCTATAGAAAGCGGCGTGCGGGGTGACAATCAAGCGATCCTTGATCCACGCCTCGCCGGCCCGCCATGCGGCGATCAGCGGATGATCGAGGTCGCCGGGCTCATTCTGCAACACGTCGAGGGCGGCTCCGGCGACCGCGCCCGACCGCAGGGCCCCTTCGAGGGCCGTGAGGTCGACGATTGGCCCGCGGGCTGTGTTGATGAGGATGAGACCGGGTCTTGCGGTAGCGAAGGCCGCTTCGCCGAGCAGGCCTCGGGTTTCGGCACTCAGCGGGGCGTGCACCGAGACGACGTCGCTGCGGCCCATCAGTTCGGCGATCGAGTGGACGCGCTCATAGCCGGTGGACAGATCGACGCCGGAGCTCAGATGCGGATCAAAGAACACCACCTTCATGTCGAAGGCGGCGGCGCGGCGAGCCGCGGCAAGGCCAATGCGGCCGAGGCCGACAATGCCGAAGGTGGCGTTCCTGTGCCGGCGGATCAGCGGCGCCTTGTTGAAGTGCCAACCGGCGGCACCGGTCGCTGCGATGGCCGTGGGGTAGGAGTAGGTGCCGCGGGTCAGCGCCAGCATCAGCGCGATCGCATGATCGGCAACTTCGGTAGTGCCGTAGTCGGGGACGTTGCAGGCGGGGATGTTGCGGGCACCCCAGCCGGCGGTGTCGATATTGTCGTAGCCGACGCCGGAGCGCACTGCGATCCGCGCCCGGGGGAAAGCGGTCGGCGGCAGCGGCACGTTGAGCGCGGCGGAGTAGTTGATCACGGCATCGACGCTGGCGGCGACTTCCGGGCTTATCTCGGCCGCTACGTCGACACGCGA
>CAIMLX010000181.1 GCA_903842455.1 uncultured Hyphomicrobiales bacterium
CGCTCGATCGTCCGCGGTGAACCTCCGCCGCCGGCTGAGCCTATCGACCCCAAGGAATGCGAGCTGCAGATGCTCCGCGATGCCGAGAAGCTGGTCGAGGGTGACGTGCTCGAGGGAGTGATCATCATGGGCCGCAAGAAGGGCACCCAGATCTTCCACACCAACCACGCGCTGAACCAGACCACCGTGCCGGCAAACGAGCTGTGGGCCTTCATCGGCGTGCTGCACGGGCTGGCAATGGAGCTCACCGACATCGCCAACACCCGCTCCAAGGAGCTGCTTGAGGACGGCTCGATCTCTGACCCCGAAGAACTCGAAGAGCCCGAAGAGATGGAGCCGGCATGACCCACTACGTCCTCAACCGCTCCTTCAACACTTCGGTCAAGCGCACCGAGCGCGTCCTCGAGATCGCCGAAGCCTTCGGGCTTGGGCTCTCGGACACCCAGTTCGTCGTCTACGACAACCTTGAGCTTGAGGTGAATGCCGGCGACGTGGTCTACATCACCGGTCAGTCCGGCTCCGGCAAGAGCCTGGCGCTGAAGGATCTGGCGGCCCAGATGGAAGCCGGCGGTCTCGACATCGCCGACCTCAACCAGGTGGAACTCGATCCTGATCTGCCGGCGATCGACCAGATCGGCGCCACCATGACCGAGGCCACCGACCTCTTAAGCAAGGCTGGCATCTCCGACGCCTACATCTACCTGCGCCGGCCGCACGAGCTGTCCGACGGACAGCGCTACCGGCTGAAGCTCGCCAAGGTGATGAACTCCACCGCTGACGTCTGGGTGGCTGATGAGTTCGGCGCCGTCCTCGACCGGGTTACGGCCAAAGCAGTTGCCTTTTCCATGCAGAAGGTTGCCCGCCGGATGGGCAAGATCTTCATGGTCGCCACCACCCACACCGACCTGGTCGAGGAGCTCGCCCCGTCGCTCACCATCATCAAGCGTTTCCGCGAGAAGGTGGAGCTGCAGCATGGCGCGTAGGATCCAGCTGTGGGAGCCCATCGAAGAACGTCACCGCGTCTACGCTCATCGCGAAGTCGCGCTCGAAGACTATGCAGTGCCCGGCCAATACGCTGAGAAATCGTCAGGGTTGCGTCAGCAGATAGCGGCTGAGCTCTGCATGAGTGCAGCTCGCACAAAGCGCTTCGACACGCTCAGCAGTCATCTAATCGAGCTGGAGCTGTCCGATGGCTAACCGCGGCTGGATCGGTGTCGATCTTGACGGCACTATTGCCTACTACGACGGCTGGCAGGGCCACGCACATATCGGCGCCCCGATCATGCCCATGGTCAAGCGCGTGCGTGAATGGCTGGAGCACGGCAGGGAGGTTCGACTCTTCACCGCTCGCGCCGGGCTGCCTGAGCAGGAGCTCAAGGAGTTCAGGATCGCCTGGGCGGAGTTCTGCGATGCGCATATCGGCCAGACGATCGCGGTCACCAACGTCAAGGACTTCCGCATGGAGGTGCTCTACGACGATCGCGCCGTCACGGTCGAGTTCAACACGGGTATCCCGGTGGAGCTGATCTGATGCTCATCGACACGCCCCTGGTCACCCGTGACCCCAATCCGCGGCCGCGGTTCTCGCTCATGGGCGAGATGATCGTCGAGCGCGGCACCAAGGCCGACTGGGATCTGCTGCACCACCTGCACTACAAGGCCGAGAAGCTGCCGATCGGGCCGCGGTTCTACAAGCTGACGCTCTACGGCGAGACCGTCGGCGTGCTGGTCACCGGGGCGCCCAAGGGCATGCTGCGCGAACGGCACAAGGTGTTCTCCAACATCCGGCCGGGCGCCGGCGAGACCAAGCTCACCAACACCCAGCGCTACGTCTGGATCAACGAGAACCTCCGAGTGGTTTCGCGCTTCGTCATTGATACCAACTACCGCGGCATCGGCGCCGGCTACCGGATGATGAACCTGGTCTCGCGCATGGAGGGCAACACCTTCATGGAGATCCAGAGCTCGATGTCCAAGTTCAACTATTTCGGCCAGAAGGCGGGCTTCCGCTTCGTCAAGCCGATGAACGCGAACCGCTACGAGGTCGTCATGAAGTGGTTCCGCCTCAACTTCGAGGCGAACCCGCAAGACTTTGAGGCTGTGCTGGCCGAGATCCAGGCCAAGACGCCCGAAGGTCAGGAGGCGATGTTCGAGAAGGCCATCGACTTCTACTTCCGCAACTCTGCCCTCGAGAACACCTCGAACGGTGGCGCCAAAATGGCTTCGCGCCGGGCTGGCATGGATATCCGCGGCGTCATCAAGGGCATCCAGCAGATCGGCCTGGCGAGCCCGATGTATGGGATCTGGAAGTGCCCCGACAAGAAGGGCTCTGTGCCGGTGACGCTGCCGCTGAGCGCCTTCGACTGGCAGGGCCCGAACGAGCCGCTGAAGCTGCCCAAAGGATATGCGCCGTGAAGCCCAGGCGCACCGAAAAGCAGAAGGAGATCATGGGCCTGATCCTCCGCTCAGCCGGGGAGGGCAAGTTCCTCACCCAGAAGGAGCTGCATGAAGCGGTGAGCTACAAGGACGCGGCAAGCTACGGCGCCATCCGGATTAGTATCAACTTCCTGGTCAATCAGGGAATGCTTGAGAAAGTCCGCGCCGGACGCATCGTTGAGCTGCGACCGACTGAACGCGCCTACGACTGGTTTAGGCTCAGGATTTAGGACGCATCCTGGTCCATCGTTTGTCTCTTTCTTACTTCTATGGTAAGTAAATGATTACTTAGTAAGAATAGACGAACGATGGACCAGGATCCCGGCAGAAAAGACCACTCCTCATGAGTGAAGAAGAAGATGTTGAGATCGTAGTGGCTCCGGCACCAGACGCCGCGGCCAAGGCTGCTCGTCGTCTTTCCGATGCAGAGTTCTCCGAGGCTCGGGAGCTTTATGAGCTGGGCACTTCCGGCCTGGCTGATCTCGCCGACACCTACGGTATTTCGCGCCAGGCCCTCTCGCGTCGTTTTAAGGACGCTGGAGCGGTCAAAGGCTCGCGAGCACACGAACTGGCTGCGGCAGCGAAGAAGGCTGCTGCGGGCGGCCCTAGCGCAGCTGGCGTAGCAGCCATCGAGCGTTTCGCGGACAGACGACCCGGCTGGATCGAAGAGACGCGGCTGCAGGGCTATGGCGCCCTCAAGATGGTGCAGCAGCTGGCCCAGAAGCTCGTCGCCGACAACATGCGCAAGTCGACGCCGCCGCCGCCCATGTCGACGATCGATGACGACCTGAAAGCTGTCCAGCGGCTGGGCAAGATCCTGGCGGATAACCTCGACGCCCGGATGCGTCTGCTCGATGCCGACAACTACACCGCCGAGGAAGACCTCCCCAGCCTGCGCATCGAGGACGTCACCGACGACGAGATCCTCGAGGTGTTCAAGAACAACGGACTGATGCCCGAGGGCGCGACCCTTGAGGATATGGAGAACGACCGGCGCGAGCTGGAAGCGGTGCTTGAGGGTGACCTCTAGTGTCGAGCCTGATCAATGCCGACAGGATCAAGCTGCACAAGCTGCAGAAGCTGGTGCATCACGATTGGCATCGGTTTCGCGTCATCGTTGCGGGCCGCAGGTGGGGGAAGTGCCTCGCCTCTGGCACCATGATTTCTATGGCCGATGGCTCGGAGAAGCCTGTAGAGATGGTGGAGGCAGGAGACCTCGTGCTTACCATCAATCAGGAGACTTATGATCTCGAGCCCAAGTCCGTCGATCGCCGGCTGGATAACGGCCTCAAGGAAACGGTGATCGTTCGCACCGCGGCTCGTAATCTGCAGGTCACACCCAATCATCCGCTGCTTGTGAACAACACCTGGATCGATGCCGGTGACTTGCGCGTGGGTGATCTTGTCGCCGTGCCACGGACCTTGGCGTTCGGCACCGAGACGATTCCGGACCACGAACTGGTTCTTCTTGCAACCTGGCTCGCCGAGGGCGCGGACTATCGCATCATCAACCAGACGCCGGAGATCGTCGAGCAGATCCTGAACGCAGCTCGTATCATCGGTCTTGAAGGTCGCGCCAAGGATGGCTTGAACTGGTATTTCGGCAACGGCGATCGCTCTGGTGGCCCTCTCGCGGGCACCAGGAACCCGCTGCGCAGGTTGCTGGAAAAGCATGAACTGTGGGGCTTGAATAGTAAGACCAAGATCATCCCTGAGGTGATCTTCAGCCTCGATGAGGTCTCTCTCGCTCGCTTCCTGAATTTGTTCATCGCCTGTGATGGCTCGATCTCTCATCGCTCCAAGAACACCTGGTCGCTCGAAATCGCCCTGGCGAATGAAGTGATGGTGCGTCAGCTCGCCAAGCTGCTGCACAAGTTCGGTATTCGGGCCGCGGTTCGGCATAAGGTTCATAAGGCTGTCAGTAGCCGCACCGGGCTTCCGTTTGAGAGCTGGGCCCTGGTTGTGAGCGACCCGACGATGCTCGCTGAGTTCTGCATTCGTATCGGCGCGCTTTCAAAGGAGAGCGCTGTAGAGGCGGCGCTTTTGGCCGGCGCTCAATCGCGTGGCAACTGCAACAGCTATCTGCCCATTACCTATGACAATTTCGTTCAGCATCTCGTCTACGAGAGTGTCGATAAGGGCAAATATGGCGGTCACAACGCACTTGTAGCCCGCGATATGCCGGAAGAGTTGCGTGCTGGTCTCAATAGCTGGCGCAAGCAGAGCCAGGAGCGCATGTCACGCTCGCGCTTCGCGGCCCTGCGCAAATACACCGATGGCTTCTTTGATCCGCTTGCCGATGGCGACCTCGCCTGGGAAGAGATCACGGCCGTCGACGCCGGTCCCTCGGTGCAGACCTGGGATCTTGCGCTGCCCGAAAACCACAATTTTGTGGCTGAGGGGATCATCACGCACAACACCCAGATCTCTCGCGTCAGCCTGATCACGGCCGCCTGCAACAAGTCCAACCAGATCGTCTGGTATGTCGCTCCGACCTATCAGATGGCCCGCGACATTATGTGGGAAGAGCTAAAGAGCTCTTTACCTAAAGCCTGGGTCCGCAAGATCAACGAAACCCGCATGGTGATCTACCTCATCAA
>CAIMLX010000182.1 GCA_903842455.1 uncultured Hyphomicrobiales bacterium
CTGGTGTAACTGCAGTCCACGGGCGACGAGCCCGGCTGCCGTCTCAGCGGAAGTCGTTTCCGAAAATGTCAAAAATGGCTTCCCCGCGACCGACCAGCATGAACATCGTGAAGATAAAGGACGACGCTTCCCGCAGGAAGTCGCTAGCGCCACAGGTCGGGCCGTACGCGGCGCCACGCTATGTGATGGGCATCGCTGTTGCGCAGGATGCGCTCAGAAGGCCACTCGCCGAGTTGCGGCTCCGAGCGGACCTCGCTCATGCACGCCTCCGACCAGCCGAGGCCGCAGTGATCGAGCAGGCGCTTGATCTCGCCCTTCCGATCCTGTTGCAGTTGCCGCAGGTCGACCTCGTAAATCTGGCCCGGAAACAGGCGGTGCCATGAGGCAAGCTGGGCCTCGACCGCCCTGTGGTAGGCGACCAGGTCCTCGAGGTCGCTGGACCAGTCGTAGCCCGACGAGGTGAAATACTTCTCGTAGATCGCGACGATATGCTCGGGTACCGCCCGCACGGGCCGGATGATCCGGGCGTTGGGCAGGGCAAGGCGGATGAAGCCGATATGGCGGTAATTCGATGGCATCGTGTCGACGATCCGCAGGCCCGGCGTCGCCAGGCTCTGCGCCTCGCGCATATAGGCCCGCCCGAGCGCGGCGAAGCGATCCGACGGCACCTCGGCAATGGGCGTGTCGCCGACCTCGCCCTTCAACTCAGCGACGAGGCGACCCAGGGTCGGGAGTTCGCCCACGCCTACGATGGCCGGATGGCGGTCGAGAATCGCTTCCACCGTCGTCTTGCCGGAACGCGGCAGGCCGACGACGAAGATCGGCGCCGCCTCGGCGAAGCCGCAGTCGGATCGCGGCGCAGAAATGGCCTCGAAGCGCTGGGTATCGCGGGCGAGATCGCTGATGGCACGATCAGGTGAGCGGACAAGATCGCGCCGACTGAGCTCATTGGCAGCCTTATAGGCGGCGATGGCTGCATCGTGATCGTCGAGGTCGGTCAGCGCCTTTCCGGCAGCAAAGCCGGCGAAGATTCGCGCCTCGATGGAGGCAGCGTCGTCGGCAAACAGCCGGATCGCCGCCTCGACCTCGGCGTCACGCGTCTCGTGGCGCATCATATAGGAGAGTTGCAGATGCGCCTCGCCGAACAGCGGCTCGAGTTCGATTGCCCGGCGGAAGGCTGCGGCAGCTTCGGGCAATCGCCGCAGGTGATAGAGAGAGCGGCCGCGGCGCAGGTGCAGCTTGGCCTCGTTCGGCAGGTCGGCAAGGGCGCGGTCGACCAGTTCGAGCACCTCGGCAGCGCGCCCTTCGCTGTCGAGCGCCGTGGCAAGTCCACTGATGGCGGCGGTGTAGCGCGGGCGCAGATGGATGGCGCGGCGATAGGCCGATTCGGCATCGAACAGGTGCCCGGCGTCGCGCAGCGCGTTGGCGAGGTTGAAGTGAAACCCCGCTTCCGACGGCTTCAGCCGGACGGCCTGGCGGTAGACCTCGACAGCTTCGCCGAACCGCTTCATCGCCCTGAGGGCCATGCCCTTGTTCGAATAGGCCTCGGCATACCCGGGCTTCAGTGCAATTGCCCGGTCGAGCGCGGCAATGGCCTTTGCGGGTTCGCCGGCGGCATTCAGCGCAACTCCGAGATTGCAGTGGTATTGCGCGTCCCCCGAGTTGCCCTTCAGGGCACGGGAAATGAGGGTAACGGCTTCGTCGGCCCTGCCCTCCGAAAGCCGCACCAGTCCCAGCAGGTGATTGGCGGCCGGCTGGGCCGGATCGAGCGCCAGAACGCGCTCATAGAGCGCAGCGGCCTCTTTGGCCCTGCCCGACTGATGTAGGGCTAACCCCTTTTGCAAGAGGTCGGCTATGACCTTTGAATTCCCGGTGGGGGCGCGCGGCCGCGACGGTCGGGGCATGGAACACTGCCAAGGAACGGAATGGAGCCTGCCTTGCCTATGCCGCAAGCAGGCTCGCATATGAACGCAAACAAAGGTGGATACCACGAAAATGACGGAACCCAAGGTTGCGCTGGTCACCGGCGCCACATCCGGTATCGGGCGGGCAACGGCGATCGGGCTCGGCAAGGCCGGGTACCGGGTCGCAATCCTCGGCCGGCGCGAAGAGGAACTGAAGCGTACGGCGGAACTGTCGGGCGCGCGGTACTCAGGCACCTGCGACGTGTCGGACCCGGCCGCGGTGCACCGCTATTTCACCGACCTCACGGAGAAGCTCGGCCGGATCGACGTGGTGTTCAACAATGCCGGCATGTTCGCGCCGCAAATGACCTTCGGCGACATGGACATCGAGACGTGGAGACGCATGGTCGATGTGAATCTCAACGGCGCCTTCTATGTTGCGCGCGAGGCCTTCCGGGCGATGCGCGACCAGCATCCGCAGGGCGGGCGGATCATCAATAACGGCTCGATCTCTGCCTACGTGCCGAGGCCGGGCGCCGCCGCCTACACCGCGACCAAGCACGCGATCACCGGCCTCACCAAGGCCATTTCGCTCGATGGCCGGGCCTTCAGCATTGCCTGCGGGCAGATCGATATCGGCAACACCGCCACCGACATGACCTCGAAGATGACCACCGGGTCATTGCAGGCAAATGGCACGATGCTGCCTGAGCCGACATTCGACGTGCAGCACGTGGTGGACGCCGTACTTTATATGTCCGGGCTGCCGCTCGAGGCCAACGTACAGTTCATGACAGTGATGGCAACCAACATGCCCTATATCGGGAGAGGTTAGTCTAAGCTTTGGCGCGTACTCAGCGTTGCTTATACAAGTGTTCTGATTACCACAGTTGCTCCGAGTATGCTCTTTACCGGGCCAAAGCTGGGTTGCGCGAAGCGGCGACACGGGTCAGTTTCATTGGTGACTTTAAAGGAGTTCCCGAATGAAACTTAACCGTGTGTTGCTCTCTGGCGTTGCACTCGCCGCCATGGCTGGCGCTGCCAATGCCGCCGACCTGATCGTTTACGATGTGCCGGTGACCGAGCCCATCATGGTTGCCGATACCGGCTGGTATCTGAGCGTGTTCGGCGGCGGGGTGTGGGACAGCTACATCACCGCCGAGGACGATGACGTCGATGGAGACACCGACGACGTCGAAATCGAAACCGACATGGGCTGGACCCTCGGCGTCGCCGTTGGCGCGCACGTGTTCGACAACATCCGTGGCGAACTCGAACTCGCCCACACCAACCGCGATGTGACCAGCGCGTCGGAAGGTGCCCTCGTTCTCGACCCTCTCGACGGGTCGGTGACCACCACCACCCTGATGGGTAACCTGTGGCTCGATCTCGACACCGGTTCGGGCTTCACGCCCTATATCGGTGGCGGTATCGGCGCCGGTTACGTCACGGCAGAGTCGGACGACGCCGGTCTCGACGCCGATGGCTACGGCCTCGCCTACCAGGTCGGTGCGGGTGTGAAATTCGATGTCGCGGATAACCTCGCTCTCGACCTCGGCTACCGCTTCAAGGGCCTGAGCGCTGAGATCAGCGGCGACGGCACGGAAGACGTTGTCGCGCATACCGGTTCGCACGTGCTGCAGATCGGCCTGAGCGTCGGCTTCTAAACCACGCATAGCCTCGCAATTGAACCGGCCGCTCCACCAGGGGCGGCCGGTTTGTTTTTGGTCAGCCGAACACCTTGTTGCCGCCGATCCAGGTCGAGCTGACGTCGAGATCGTCCGACAGCACGACGAAATCGGCGCGGGCGCCGCGGCTCAGGTGGCCGTAGTTGGATGAAACGCCGAGCGCCTGGGCGGGATAGAGCGAAGCCATGCGGAGCGCTTCGTCGAGCGGCACCCCGACTGTGCGGTGCACGTACTTGATCGCATCGATCATCGTCAGGTCGGCACCGGCCAGCGTTCCGTCGGCGAGGCGCAGGGCGCCGTCCTTGCGGTAGACGGTCTGGCCGGTGAGCACGAACTCGGTCCAGTCGGTGCCGGTGGGCGACATTGCATCGGTGACGAGGAATATCTGGCCCGGGCCGCGCTTGGCCCTGAGCGCAATGCCGATCGAACTCGGGTGGACATGGATGCCGTCGGCGATCAGCCCGGCACTGATGGCGCCCATGTCGATCGCGGCGCCAACGATTCCCGGCTCGCGGTTGCCGATCTGGCTCTGGGCATTGA
>CAIMLX010000183.1 GCA_903842455.1 uncultured Hyphomicrobiales bacterium
GTGCGGGCACTGCTGCGCGCCGCCATGCATGGAAAACTCAAGGTGATGTTTCCGATGGTCAGTCTGGCGCGTGAACTTGCCGAGGCCACGCGCCTGTTCGAGGCCGAGGCCGCCGGGCTGGCCGCCGCCGGGGTTCCCCATCGCATGCCCGAGCTGGGAATCATGGTCGAAGTGCCGGCCGTGGCCATCAGTCCGGAAGGACTTTCTTCAGCCGCCTTTTTCTCCATCGGCTCGAACGACCTGACGCAATACGTCATGGCCGCCGGGCGCGACAACACCGCTGTGGCCGCGCTCAACGACGTGCGCAACCCTGCCGTGATCGCCCTGATCGGCCACGTTGCCCGCTTCGGCGCCGCCCATGCCATTCCTGTCAGCCTCTGTGGCGACGCCGGCGGCGACCCGGCAGCCATCCCGGCATTGCTTTCGGCGGGGATACGGGCTTTGTCGGTCGCGCCGGCGCAACTGCCACTGGCCAAGGCGACCATCGCCGCGTCACGTGCCATGGACACCCGTGATGGCGCCGCCTGAGCCATCCGCCGAGGGCCCGGACGCCCATATCCGCGCGTATAAAGGCGTGCTTTCCCGGGTGCTCGAAACCCGACCATCAGGCGCCCGGCAGCGTCTCGCCGATGCGCTGGGCAAGCATCGCAGCTTTATCACTCAGATCACCAGCCCCAGCTACTCCACGCCTATTCCACAAAAGCACCTCGCAACGATTTTCTCGGTCTGCCACTTCTCGCCGTCCGAGCGCGACAGTTTCATGGCTGCCTATCAGGTGGCGCATCCGGGTCGCCGCAGGATTGGAGATGCGACGCGAAGAACGCGCCATCTGACCCTGCTTGTGCCCGACTTGGGCGCGGACAACGCAGCGTTTGACAAGGCGGTCGGCGAATTCGTGTCCCGCGTCGCCGCGCTGATGAAAAAGAATGACGATGACTAGGGAGAGCGTCGGATGAAGAAGTTCCTCAACAGCGTGGACACCATGCTGGTCGAGAGCCTTGACGGCCTTGTTGCAGCACACGCGGATATCCTTGCACTCGGCCAGGGGCATAAGTTCGTTCGGCGCAAGACGCTCAAGCCGGGCAAGGTGGGACTCCTTTCTGGTGGAGGGGCTGGCCATGAACCCCTGCATGGCGGATTTGTCGGCGAAGGCATGCTCGATGCCGCCTGTCCGGGCCAGGTTTTCACCTCGCCGACACCCGACCAGATGCTCGAGGCGATTGCCGAGATCGACACCGGCGGTGGCGTGCTGCTAATCGTCAAGAATTATGAAGGCGACGTGATGAATTTCGAGATGGCCGCAGAAATGGCTGAAGGCCAGATCGCGCGTGTGCTCGTGAACGACGATGTCGCCGTCGAGGATTCCCTCTACAGCATCGGCCGGCGTGGTGTGGCCGGAACCCTTGTAGTCGAAAAGATTGTCGGTGCTGCCGCTGAAGCCGGTCACGATCTGCAAGCGCTCAAGCTCTTGGGCGACAGCGTCAGCAGCGTCACCCGTTCAATGGGCGTTGCGCTCAGCGCCTGCACTGTCCCGGCAGCGGGCAAGCCGATGTTCGAGATCGCTGACAACGAGATGGAGTTCGGTGTCGGCATCCATGGCGAGCCAGGTCGTCGCCGCGACACGCTCAAGCGTGCCGACGAAATCGTTGCAGAAATGGTCGATGCCATTGTTGCAGACTTTGGCGATGTGTCGGGCCGGCAGGCCCTGGTCTTTGTCAACGGCTTCGGCGGGACGCCCTCGCTGGAACTTTACCTCGTCTACAACAGTGCCCGCCGCCTCCTCGAAGCCCGTGGCATCAACATTGTGCGCTCGCTCGTAGGCTCCTACGTCACCTCGCTCGATATGGCGGGTTGCTCTCTGACGGTCAGTCTGCTCGACCCCACCATGCTGGGCTTCTGGGATGCCCAGGTCCTTACAGCCGGACTACGCTGGGGGCTGTGAACCGAAGACCATGCCAAGGTCCAACTTAGCCAAGACCAACGCCAGAGCAGCGCCCCCGACGCAACGTCTGCGCATTCCACAGCGTCCGGCCGGCGCTCGACGGCAAGGTGGGCGCGGTCCACACGCACGCGCAGAGCGACATCACCGGCCTTGCGGCGGCGCTGGCCGCCAAGGCCGACGGCGCGGCCACGACCTCGGCCCTTGCCCTCAAGGCGCCGCTCGCTAGCCCGGCCTTCACCGGCAACCCGACGGCGCCGACGCCGAGCCCCGGCGACAACGACACCTCGATTGCCACCACCGGCTTCGTCAAGGCAGCGATTGACGTGGTGCTTGGCGGCGTCTCGTCGGCATTCGACACCCTTTCCGAGCTTGCCACCGCCATCGCGGCCAAGGCCGACGCCGCGGCCACCACGGCCGCCCTCGCGGGAAAGCAGGCCTCGAACGCGATCCTGACCTCGATCTCTGGGCTGACCATCGGGGCCGGGGACATTATCGTCCGACAACTGCGCAGGCTTGCGGCCCAGATTGTCCTCGACCGCGTCGGTCATCGCCACCA
>CAIMLX010000184.1 GCA_903842455.1 uncultured Hyphomicrobiales bacterium
GTCGTGATATCAGCAACGCCCATTGTGCCGAAATACGGCAGGATATCTGAACGCAGTTTGCGCTCGTCTTCACTCAATATGCGCTTGTCTCTTTGACCCGTCGCAACGAGCACTTCTTGCCGTTTGCGCAAATGCTCGGCGCAGGCAAAGAACGTGTCGGTATGCACGCTGATATCGAGACGCTGACTGATGCGGATCGAGTCATAGAATTCCTTGGCAAACGCAATCGCTGCCTTTCTGTCCGCTGTCTTCGTACTGCGTCGCACATATTTGCGGTCGACAAAGAACCTGACCTGCCAAACCGACGATGCAGGGATGCGATAAATCTGCAGCGCGTCAGGATATCCGCTGACGGATTGGAGATCGTATGGCGTGTGTCGTGACATACACCATTTGTATGCAGCTAACTCGCTACATACAACCGGTCTCGACAGGAGAGACTAAGTCATTGATTTTATTGAGAAAAGTGGTGCCCGAGACCGGAATCGAACCAGTGACACGCGGATTTTCAATCCGCTGCTCTACCAACTGAGCTACTCGGGCATCCGAACGCCGGGGGCGTCGAAGTCGGGGCGTTATAGGGGGCAATCCGGGAGCGCGCAAGCGCCAAAAAGCGGGTTGTCGGGAAGGAATTTCGGGCCTCTCCCGGACCTTTGAAGGGTTGCACCGCCGGGCGGGGCCGCTAGGCTGTGGCGCATATTCAAGGGGAGAGAGAAATGCTCGAGGACCTCAGGGGCAAGCGGGCGCTGATCACCGGCTCGTCGACGGGAATCGGTGCGGCGGTGGCCAGGGAGTTCGGCCGGCTGGGCGTGGCAGTCGCGGTGCACGGCCACAAGAACGGGGCGGCCGCCGAAGCGGTGGCGGCGGAGATACGCGCCGCGGGCGGGACGGCCATCGTAGTGCTGGGGGATGTCAGCAAGGCGGCCGAGGCGGCGCGAATCGTCGAGGAAGCGGTGGCCGGGCTCGGGGGGCTCGACATCCTCTGCAACAATGCCGGGGCGATCCTCGACCGCGTCACCAATGCGGCGTTCGACGAGGCGAAATACGAGGCGGTGTACGACCTCAACGTTCGGTCGGTGCTGGCGGTGACGCAGGCAGCCTACCCCCACCTGAAGGCGGCAGGTGGCGGATCGATCATCAATACCGGGTCGGTGGCGGGGCGGTTCGGCGGGTTCGGCGGCTCGGCGGTGTATGCGTCGGCGAAGGCGGCCGTGCACTCGATCACCCGCAACGCGGCGCGGGAGTTTGCGCCCGACGGGATCCGGGTCAACGTGGTGGCGCCGGGGTTCATCATCACGCCGTTCCACGCGACGACGCCGCAGACGGTGAAGGACAATGCGGCGGCGCAGATCCCGATGGGACGGCTGGGAACGGCGGAGGATTGCGTTGGGGCGTATGTGTTCCTCGCTGCGGGGTCGATGAGCGGGTACGTCACCGGGCAGATCATCGACGTCAATGGCGGGCAACTGATGCCGTGAAGCCGACGTGACGAAGCCTCCGGCTGGTGTGAACCACCGGGCGGCAGCGCTTAGCGGGAGATAGGGTGGGGTTCCAGCGAGGGTGCTGTACACCAGCCTCGGTCATACCCCCCTCCTAGCTCTGCTACGTCGCTGTCGCTCCTAGCGACGCTGCCTCCCCCGCAAGGGCGGGAGGTGTCAGCGGCCTATGTCGCGACAGGCGATTGCCCTCCCCTCAGGCGAGAGGATGGGTGCGTTGCTTCGGTTCTGGTTCTGGTTCTGATGTTCAGTCGTCGTCGTCTTCGCGCTGGCCGGGTTTTGGGGGGCCGTCTTCGATGTCATCCTCGACCGGTTCGGCGGGGATGACGTAGCTGCCGGACAGCCAGCGGTTGAGGTCGATGTCGGCGCAGCGGCCCGAGCAGAACGGATGATGCTGCTGGCTCGACGGCTTCTTGCAGATCGGGCAGGGCCGAACGGGCTTCAGCTTGACGACTTCGCCCATCAGACGGCGGTCAACTGCGACTGGTTGAGCCAGTTGAAGTGCACCGGGTAGCCTTCACCCGCCAGCAGGCTGACCGTTTCGTGGAGCGGCAGACCGACGACGCCCGAATAGCTGCCCTGGAGCTTGATGACGAAGGCGCCGGCAATGCCCTGGATGGCGTAGCCGCCGGCCTTGTCGCGCCACTCGGCGCTGGCGAGATAGCTTTCGATCTCGCGGGCGGAGAGCCGCTTGAATCGAAGACGGGTTTCGACCAGCCGCTTGCGGGTGGCGCCCGAGGGCGTGATCACCGTGACGCCGGTGAAGACGCGATGCGAGCGGCCGGACAGCAGGCGGAGGCACATCGAGGCCTCCTCCATCGTCTCGGCCTTGGGCAGGATGCGGCGGCCAACGGCCACCACGGTATCTGCGGCGAGCACCAGGGCGTTGGCGGCGATGCCGGTGGTTTTCGCCTTGTGCTGGGCGGCGATGGCCTTCTGGTCGGCGAGGCGCTGCGCAAGCTTGCGCGGCAGCTCGTTCTTTTCGGGCGTCTCGTCGATATGGGCCGGAACCAGATGCTCGGGCTCGATGCCGATCTGGTTCAAGAGGGCCAGGCGGCGCGGCGAGGCGGACGCGAGGATGAGCTCGGGACGGGCGGCCATCTGTACCTCTGGATAACCGCTATCAGCGGAAGCGGTAGGTGATCCGGCCCTTGGTCAGATCGTAGGGAGTCATTTCGCACAGCACCTTGTCGCCGGCGAGAACGCGGATGCGGTTCTTGCGCATGCGGCCAGCAGTGTGGGCGATGATCTCGTGCTCATTTTCAAGCTTCACGCGAAAGGTCGCGTTGGGCAGCAGTTCTGTGACAACGCCCGGAAACTCGAGCACTTCTTCCTTAGCCATACTCTCTCCTGATACGGCCCTAACGCGGCACTCTGCAATGTCAGGGCTGGATTCGGCGGCACCTATACTGCAAGCGCTGCCGATTGTGAACACCGATATGGGGTTCATCACCCTGAAGTTCCAGAGGGCCGGGAGGAGGCCCAGGGCGCCCCTTGTCGGGCGACGATCTTGTTGCTCCCCCCTTCCGTCGGCTACGCCGCCACCTTCCCCCGCAGGCGGGAGAAGGTGACGCCGTTGCGAGCGAGGTGGCTTACTCAGGCTGCAGTGGAGGCTGCCCGGGGCGAGGCGACCAACTGGTCCAGCCGATCGCGGACGCGCTTCTGCAGGGTGTCGCGCAGGGTGCGGTAGGCGCTGAGCACCGCTTCGCGGTTGCCTTCCACTTCGGTGGGGTCGGGCATGGGCCAGTGTTCGATGGCGCCCATCTCGAAGCCGCGCCTCGCCACGGCATCGGGCGCGTCGGCGGAGAGCGTGATGACGAGGTCGAAATGGCTCGCCACCAGTTCGTCCATGGTGTGCGGGGTGTGCACGGACATGTCGACGCCGATCTCCTCCATCACCTCCTCGACGAAGCTGTCTGCCTTGCCGGAGCGCACGCCGGCGGAGCGGACGATGAGGCGGCCGGGGAAGAAGCGGCGGGCCAGCGCGGCGGCGATGGGGGAGCGGACGGAATTCATCGAGCAGACGAACAGCACCGAGGGGAGGTTCGAGTCGCGCTCGTCGATGCGGGAGGCGAAGGGCTGCACGGCGCAGATAAGGGTGAAGAGGCGGCGCGCGGTGTTGAGGTCCATCTCGAGCTTGTTGTCGAGACGGGTGCGGAGCAGTTCGGCGGCATCGTTGTGGAGGCCGCGACGGGCCATGTCGACGGTTTCGATCTGGTAGGTCGAGCCGGTCTTGATGGCGTCGTAGTAGCTGTCGCGAATGCGGAAATAGTCCCGGATGAGGCGACGGAACGGGGTCAGCGACAGGTAGTGGGCGGCAATGGGCTCGTAGGTGCCGGGGTTGCGGACATCGAGCACGATGTAATTGCCGACGATGGAAACGTGCAGCGCGTACGGCCCCTGCGGCGTGACCCGGGCGGGCGCGAAGCAGTTCTCCTCGACCAGGTCATAGATGGCGATCCGCCACTCATGCACCTCGTCGGGATTGACCGAGGTGATGGTGTTGGGATCGAGGGTCACAGCGACGATGCGATCGGACTTCGGATCGAACTGTCGCGGAGTGATTGCCATGGCTACCGGTTGAGCCTGATCGAGACGGAGCGGCCGTGGGCATCGAGGCCTTCGGTCGCGGCCAACGTTACCGCAGCTTTGCTCAGTTCCGCCAGCGACGAGGGATCACAGCCGAGGATCGAGATGCGCTTCATGAAATCGAGCACGCCGAGCCCGGAGGCGAAGCGGGCGGAGCGCGCGGTGGGCAGCACGTGGTTGGTGCCGCCGACATAGTCGCCGATCGCCTCGGGCGTGTGGTGGCCGAGGAAGATGGCGCCGGCATTGCGGATGCGCGGCAGCAGCGACTGCGGATCGTCGATAGCGAGTTCGACGTGCTCCGACGCGATGCGGTTTGCCAGTTCCACGGCTTCGGCCATCGAGGCGACGGTGATGATGGCGCCGAACTCCTCCCAGCCTTCGCGGGCAATCTGGACGCGCGGCAAGGTCTTGAGCTGGCGCTCGACCTCGGCCTCGGTCGCCTCGGCCAGAGCGGGGTCGGTGGTGACAAGGATGGACTGGGCCCCTGCCCCGTGTTCGGCCTGCGCGAGGAGATCCGCCGCGACCCAGGCGGGGTTGGCGGAGTGGTCGGCGATGATCAGCACTTCGGACGGACCGGCGATCATGTCGATGCCGACGGTGCCGAAAACCTGGCGCTTGGCGGCGGCGACGTAGGCGTTGCCGGGGCCGACGATCTTGGAGACCGCCGGAATCGTAGCGGTGCCATAGGCCAGTGCACCGACCGCCTGCGCGCCGCCGATGCGGTAGATCTCGGTGACGCCGGCGATCTTGGCCGCCGCGAGCACCGCGTCATTGACCTCGCCGTGCGGAGTGGGCACGACCATTGCAATGCGGCTGGCGCCAGCGACATGCGCCGGCACGGCATTCATCAGCACCGACGAGGGATAAGCGGCGAGGCCGCCCGGCACGTAGATGCCGACGGCTTCCACCGGGGTCCACAGCGTGCCGAGGGTGACGCCGAGGTGATCCTGGTAGACGTGATCGAGCGGCTTCTGCTTTTCGTGATGGGCCCGGATGCGCTCGTGCGCGGTGTGCAGCGCCTCGCGGACATCGGCCGGGATGCGGGCCTCGGCGGACGCAATTTCCTCGGCAGTGAAGGCCAGCGTCGAGGGCGTCAGCGGCAGCTTGTCGAAGCGCTCGGTGTAGTCGATCACGGCGGCATCGCCGCGCGCCTTCACGTCGGCGAGGATGTTGGCGACGACGGTGCCCACTTCCTCGGACACTTCGCGCTTGGAGTTCAGCAGCGTGTCGAAATCGGCGGCGAAGCCGGGATCGCGGCTATCGAGACGTGAGACCATCAGAGAGCGTGCTCGGGCTTCTGCCTGGCGGCCCAGGCGGCGCCCAGATCGGCGAGGCGGGCTTCCAGCACCTCGACCTCGAGACGAACGGTGCCGCCGCCGGCAAAGGCGAGATCGATGTGGCCGGACGGCGCGTTGGTTTCGCTGAAGCGGATGGTGAGGAGTTCGAGCGTGCCTTCTGGCGCGGCCGGGTCGAAGCCCGATGCCTTCACCGCCGTCACATGGTCGAAATGCAGGGCGGCGCGCTTGCGGATGCCGGTCTTGCTGCCGCCCTTCTGCCCGTCTTCCCAAGCGAAGCGGTTCATCAGCAGGGCAAAGCGCTGGTCAGCCTTGGCGTATCCCATTTCGGCGGTGCGGATGATGGCATCCTGGGTGGTCGCGGAAATGACGTCGAGGTCTTCGGCGTCGAGCGCGATCAGCTTGAGGTCGGTCATGGGTTTGGATCCGGTAATGGCTACGATTGCCGGTGAGATGGGACGCTTGAGGCTGATCTACAAGCTTGAGGCTGTGGGGGCAATCACGCTTTGGGGAAGCGAATGCGATAGCGCCAGACGCTTCCCGCTATGGCGGCAGCTGTGATCGGTGCCAAAATGCACGACATGAAGACACTGACCACAAACGCCTCTCCACGGGCGTGGTCGTCGGGGTCTATGCCGAAGAACCATAGCCAGCACGCGACAAGAACAAGCCAGCCTAGCCCGAGGACTACAAGATAAATCCAAATCCAGATGCGGGAGGGCAGGCCGATCGGCAGCAGACGGCCGATCAGCAACAGGATGGCCGAGACTGCGACGACCATGGGCAGAAGAGACATGGTCAGCCCGTGACGCGCTCGATCTCGGCGCCGACGGCGCTCAGCTTGTCTTCGAGCCGCTCGAAGCCGCGGTCAAGGTGGTAGATGCGGTTGACCACCGTCTCGCCCTTGGCGGCGAGGCCGGCGATGACCAGCGACACCGAAGCGCGCAGATCCGTTGCCATCACCTGGGCGCCCTTCAGCTGCGACACCCCGGTCACCGTCGCCAACTGGCCGTCGACCTTGATGTCGGCGCCGAAGCGGGCGAGCTCGGCCACGTGCATGAAGCGGTTCTCGAAGATGGTTTCGCGGATGTGCGAGACCCCCTGCGCCATGGTCATCAGGCCCATGAACTGCGCCTGCAGGTCGGTGGCGAAGCCGGGGAACGGATCGGTTTCGACGTCGACGGCCTGGATGCCGTTGCCGTTGCGATAGATGCGGATGCCGTTGATCTCGGAGGTGACCTGCGCGCCGGCGGCGGTCAGCTTGTCGAGCGCGGCCTGCAGGTGGATCGCCTTGGCGTTCTTCAGCAGCACGTTGCCGCCAGTCATGGCAGTGGCCATGGCGTAGGTGCCGGCCTCGATGCGATCCGCCACCACTTCGTGCGTGGCGCCGTGCAGCTCGTCGACACCCTCGATGGTGAGGGTGCGGGTGCCGATGCCGGTGATCCTGGCGCCCATCTTGACGAGGCACTCGGCGAGGTCGCTGACCTCGGGCTCCATCGCGGCGTTCTCGATGACGGTCGTGCCCTTGGCGAGGGTAGCGGCCATCAGGATCACGTGGGTGGCGCCGACGGTGACCTTGGGGAAGGTGATGCGGGCGCCGCGCAGGCCGCCCTTGGGGGCGCGGGCGACGACATAGCCTTCGTCGATCTCGATCTCGGCGCCCAGTTCCTTGAGGCCATAGAGGAACAGGTCGACCGGGCGAGTGCCGATGGCGCAGCCGCCGGGCAGCGACACCCGCGCCTCGTGCGCCCGGGCGAGCAGCGGCCCGATGACCCAGAAGCTGGCACGCATGGTGGAGACAAGTTCGTAGGGCGCGGTGGTGTCGACGATCTCGGCGGCCTGCAGCGTCATGCGCTGGCCCTCGAGCGTCTGCACGCGGCGGCCATGCACGGCGACATCGACGCCGTGATTCTCGAGGATGCGCTCGAGCTGGGTGACGTCGGCCAGCCGGGGCACGTTCTCGAGCACCAGCGGGTCCTTGGTCAGCAACGAGGCGATCATCAGCGGCAGCGCCGCATTCTTGGCGCCGGAGATCGGGATTTCGCCGTGCAGTTCGTTGCCGCCGACCAGACGAATACGGTCCATTCAGGTGATCCTCGTCGCAAGACGTTTGGGCGGGACGGTTCTGTCCCGAAGGGGGTTAGCTATCCGAATCGCCAACGGGCTTCAACGCAGCACGGTCCGGCGCATCCGGGGAGAGTTCAGTATCAGATTGTGGTTTACCAGGGGTTGAACCGGCTCGGGCCCTCGCCTGCTCTTTCCGGCGCTTCAGGTTTTCGCGGAGCTTTGCGGCCAATCTTTGCTCGTGGCTGGGGCGGGACGTGTCAGCCATGGGGGTCACCGGGCGCGTCTGCCTGCTCGACAAGGTCGATCACGGTTTCAAGATGGATGGCGCTGTTGGCCTTGAGGATGACGAGGCGCTCGGGCCCGCTGGCGATCAGCCGCGCCAGCGCCGGCAGATCGGCGGCGGACGCGACATTCAGGTAGCCCTCCCGCTGCATTCGAGCCTCTGCACGGGTCGCCTTGCCGACCAGCACCACCCGGTCGGCTGCCGATGCCGCCTGCCGGGCCACCGAGGCGTAGCGACGGGCGACGTCGTTGCGCATGTCCGACATATCGCCGAGCACGAACAGCGTGCCACGCCCGCCGATCGCCTCGAGGTCTGCGGCCAGCAGCGCCGTCGACCAGAACGGCGCCTTGAAGGTGTCGAGGACATAGGTCCGCCCGCTCGCCCTTGCACGGATGCTCATGTGGAGCGGCTCGGGCTCGACCGTTGCCAGCGCGGTAATGGCGGCAGCCATGTCGCGGCCGGTGGCGCGGACGACAGCCAGAGCCGCGAGGACATTGGGCAGCATGATGGTGCCAACAAAGCGGGTGGTGACGGGCATGAGCCGGCCATCCACCTCGAGGTCGAAGCACAGGCGGCCCGGCCATCGGGCATCGACGTTGACGGCGCGCACCTCTGCCCCCGCCGAGCGTCCGAAGGTGGTGACGCGGGCGGCGGTGCGGGCGGCCATGGCTGCGACCAGCGGATCATCGGCGTTCAGGCAGGCGATGCCGCCTGGCGGCAGGGCTTCGACCAATCGGCCCTTCTCGGCCGCAATAGCGGGCGGCGCTTCGCTGTAGGGGACGTTGAACGCACTGTTGTGATCGTGGCCAACGACGGTGACAACGGCTACATCGATCGTGAGGTGATTGGTGAGGGCGGCGATGGCGCCCGGGCGATGGCCCGATACTTCCTGCACGACGAAATCCACCGGCGCCCGCAGGCGAGCCATGGTCCTCATCACGTAGCGGCCGGAGTTGTAATTCCGGCCGCCTTCGATGCTCGCACCCGTTGCCGCCAGCAGCCGCTCGATCAGCAGCGTGGTGGTGGTCTTGCCGCAACTGCCGGTGACGGCGATGAAGGCGCCGCAATAGGCAGCCTGCGCCCGTCGCGCCCGGGCCCGCGACAAGAAATCGCCGAACTTCCGCAGCCGCCGGCGCAGCCGTTCGAGCGGAGCGGGAAGACGCAAAGCGCCAAGCTTGAGCGGACTGGGGGATGGAAGGTCGGCGGGCATGGGGTTCGGCAAGTCTGATGGCGGGCCAGACGCTTATCAGGTGAGGCAGCCGCGCGATGCAACCTGTTTGCAGCTTTTTTGCCTTGCAGATGCCAGCACCCTGTGGCAGTAGACCGCCGCAACGCCACCGGCCTTCACCGCGAAGCCAACCGCGTCAAGCTGCAGTAGCTCAGTGGTAGAGCACTCCCTTGGTAAGGGAGAGGTCCGGAGTTCAATCCTCCGTTGCAGCACCACCAACCCACTGAAATCGTTGAGTTTTTAGGAATGTTGGTTTTGCGCGTCTTGTCTTGCAGTGCCGCGATGCAGCACTAAACCCCGAAAATTCGCAGCAAAAAGGGGCAGCTCGCGCCGCCCCTGAATGCTGTCTTGGACGCCCGACAAATTAGCCGGCGTACTGCGCTTTGCCGGTGAAGTAGACGTCTTCCTGGGCGACGTTCAGCGCGAAAGCCTTGGTCCCGTCGGCTGCGGCGTTGTGCGCCGGCCGTCTCGATATCCTCGTGAACAATGCCGCCTTCCAGCGTACCTATGACACCATCGAAGAGATCGAGTCCGAGGAGTGGGACACGACGTTGCGCACGAATATCTACGCGCCGTTCTTCCTGGCCAAGGCGGCGGTGCCGCACATGAAAGAAGGCAGCAGCATCATCAACACCAGCTCGATCCAGTCCAAGGATCCGTCCGGCAATCTGCTGGCCTATGCGACGACCAAGGGGGCGATCTCGAACTTCACCACCGGCCTTGCCGAAATGCTCGGTCCCAAGGGCATCCGCGTCAATGCGGTGGCGCCCGGCCCGATCTGGACGCCGCTCATTCCGTCGACCATGCCGCCCGAGAAGGTGAAGTCGTTCGGCTCCGAGACGGCGCTAGGCCGCGTCGGCCAACCGGCGGAACTCGCCGGCGCCTACGTGCTGCTGGCGTCGGATGAGGGGAGCTACATGACCGGATCAATCATCCCCGTCACTGGCGGCAGATCGATGATCTAGGCCTCAGTCCACCTCAAGGGCAAACTCTCGACAGTGCCAACGCTGGAGGTGGACGTGGCAAGGTTGCAGCGGGCCTGTGAGCGGGCGGGTTCCGGGCGGCCAGAAGCGGGGTGGCCAGCCAATTTTCTTTAACTGGAACCAACGGAGGCGTGTTGCGTTCTGGGCGGTTGGGCGTGTTCATACTTCACGTAAGAGCAAGCGATGCGGAGGCAGGCCAGCCTCCGCTTGGGGGCGATGATGGCATTGGTGAAGACAACGGATCTTGCGCACCGAGGTGCAAAGGCGTCTGGCGCAGCGATTGATCCGCCCGCAAACAGGACCGTCGGCGCGCGACGCAATCAGGAGCGTGCCCGGGCTCGCCAGCACAAGGCAGCCGAGCGGATTGGCGCAGCCACCGAAGAACTCGCAAGCGGCATGGCGGAAGCGTCCGCCGCTGCAGAACAGCTGCGACGGTCGTTGGAGCAGATCGCGGCCGGCGCCGAGGAAGCAGCCGGCGCGGCCCAGGAATCCCTCGCCGCCATCGGCAAGCTGGCTACATCGTTCGGGCAGGCGCGAAACGAGGCCGAGGTGGCTCGGAGGCGCACCGAGACGCTGCAGAACACGGTGCTCGAAACCGCGGCGCAACTCGAGGAATCGGCCTCGGCCATTGAAGTCGCGGCGGCCCGCCAACTCGCCTCGGTAACGGTTATCGAAAAGCTCGAGGCCCAAGCGGCCAATGTCACGGCAACCACCCAGATGGTGGCCGAAATTTCCGACCGCACCAACCTCTTGGCGCTCAACGCCGCAATCGAGGCGGCGCGGGCCGGCGACACGGGCAAGGGCTTCGCCGTGGTTGCCGACGAGGTTCGTGGTCTCGCCGAGACGGCCGAACGCAGCGCTCGCGAAATCGAGCAACTGTCCGGAAAAATCTCTGCCGGCGTGCGCGAGCTGGGTGGCCGCATCCGGGCCTCGGCGGAAGCCGGCGCTGCACAGACCGCCGCCGCGAGGTCGCTGGTCACCGACCTGTCGCACGTGCGAAGCGAATTGTCGGCCCTCGCCGACAACAGCCAGATCATCCTCACCGCCGCCATCGAAGCGGACATCGCGGGCCGGGAGGCCGGCCGTGGCTCGGAGATGGTAGCCGCGGCGGCGGAGGAACAGTCCTCGGCGGTTGCCGAGGCGCAGCGGGCCGTGCAGCAACAGGCGCAGTCGCTCGAACAGAGCGAGCAGGCCGCTCAATCGCTCGCCAACCTCGCCGAGGACATGCAGTCGAGCGCCACCGTGGCCAGCAGCAGCGAACAGGTGGGGTCGGCAGCAGAGCAGCTATCTGATCGCCATCGACCAGATCAGCCGCGGGGCCCAGTCGCAGGCAGCAGCGACGCAGCAGACCGACGCCGCCATCGTGCAGATCGAAGTCAGCGCCAACCGTACGGCGGCAGTTGCCCAGGAAGGCGGCAAGAGAAGCGCGGCGATCAGGGACAGGCTGGCCATGATCGGCAAGGGTGTCCGATCGATCGTGGAGGGTTTTGCCAGCTCCCGTGCCGATGTTGCAGCGGGCCTCGAAACGCTCGACCTGCTTGAGACGTCGGCTCGTAGCATCGAAAAGAGCATCGACCGCATCGTGCTGGTCGCAGTCCAGACCAGCATGCTGTCGGTCAGCGGCTCGGTCGAGGCCGCACGGGCCGGAGAAGAGGGCCGCGGCTTTGCGATCGTCTCGTCGGACATCCGCAAGCTTGCCCGCGACGCATCCGAGAACATCGAAGGCGTAAAAGACGTGGTGCGCCTGATGCAGGCCCAGATTGCCGGTGTGCACCGTGATCTCGTTCTGGTGCTGGACACAGCCGGTACGGAACTGGGCAGGAATTCCGCCATCGCCGAGCGGATGAACCAGATCGACAGCGTGGTCCTCGACGTCGGGAAAGGCAATGACGAGATCATGGCCGGCGCCGCCGCCGCGTTGTCCGCATCGCGCGAGGTGCAGACGGGTACCAGCCAGATCGCCACGGCAGCCCAGCAGGCGAGCTCGGCGGCCGCCGAAGCTGCGACGGCTGCCCGCCAGCAGTCGCGGGGCGCGGAAGATCTGGCTGCGGCGATCGAAGAGGTCGCTTCGCTCGCCGACGAGCTCTCGTCGGTCGGAAACTGAGCGCAATGGCAACCCCAGAGGCAGCGGCAGTATCGAAGCGGGTGCTGTCCTTCGCCGTCGGAGGCCAGCAGTTCGGCATCCCGGTCGCCGAGGTCCTCGAGGTGCGCCGCATACCCGCAATCACCCGGGTGCCCAACAGTTCGGCAAGCCTCGCGGGGCTGATGAACTACCACGGCAGCGCTATCGCTGTGGTCCGCATGTCGGCCCTGCTGGGGCTCGCGCCGAGTGCAGAGGCGTCGGGACGCGACGGTCGCGTTGTTGTCTACGGCCAGTCTCCGCCGGTGGGGCTGCTGGTGGACCAGGTCATCGAACTCAGCCTTAACGAGGCAGGTTCGGCACTGCTCGACCTTCCATCGACGCTGGCAACGCACTTCGTCGCCGGATCATCGGAGAAAGTCCGCGTCGGTCGTGGCACCGAGGCCGCAAGTGCGCCGGCTCACGTGGTGGCGCATATTGCCTTGCTGGCGTTTCGAGTAGCGGGCCAGCGCTACGCCCTGCCGCTCACCGTCGTCGCGGAAGTGATGGTCCTGCCAGACGAGGTGGCCCGACTGCCGCGTGCCGCTGGCAGCGCACTCGGCGTGCTGGACCATCGCGACGGCGTGCTGCCGCTCGTGTCGGTGGCCAGCCTGCTCGGGCTCGAAGAGGCGGAAGGGCGGCGCCACGTATTGATCGCGATGCTGGACAATGCCCGGGTCGGTCTGGTGACAGGTCCTCTCGACGGCGTCGTCCGCATCCCCGAGGCCGCCATCGAGACTGTGCCGGCCATTCTGCAGCGGGGCGAAGGCGACGCCGAGATCGACGGTATCGCCCGCCTTGGAACGGATCAGTCGCTGATTTCGATCCTGTCCCCGGAACGACTGCTGGCAAACCGCGAAGTCGGGGCGGCGGTGCAACATTCAAACATGGGAACATCAGCCATGCCTCAGCTCAAGGCCGAGACGGCGGACCTGCAGTTCGTGGTGTTCCGGCTCGGCGAGGAAACCTACGGGCTGCCCATCGAAGCGGTCGACGAGATCGTTCGACTGCCAGAGACGCTGACCCGCGTTCCGGGGGCACCCGCCTTCGTAGCGGGGGTGATGAACCTTCGCGGCAGAGCCCTGCCCCTGATCGACCAGCGCCGACGCTTCGACGTCTCGGCCAAGGGCGAACGCGGCCGCGTCATCGTCGTCACGGTGGCGCAGCTGCAGGCCGGCTTCATCGTCGACAGCGTCTCCGAAATCCTCCGCGTGCCCGCAACGCAGGTGACCAGTGCGCCGCGGATGCCTGGTGACGGCGTCGAGGTCTTCGACCGCGTCGCACCGACGGCCGACGGGATGCTGCTGGTGATCGACCCGAAGGAACTGCTGGACCGCGCGGAACGCGACCTGCTTGCCAGCTTCAAGCCGTCCGACGAGATGGCTGCATCCCTGTGACCCGTGTGCTCGTCGTCGACGATTCAGCCCTGATGCGGAAATTCCTGGGCCGTCTGTTCGAGGCCGAGCCGGGCTTTGAAGTTGTCACCGCGCGCGACGGGGCCGATGCGCTCAGCAAGATCGGCGCGTTCAATCCGGACGTCGTGACGCTCGACGTGGAAATGCCCAATATGGATGGGCTCGCGTGCCTCGACCGGATCATGGTCGAGCATCCATGTCCGGTCGTGATGGTCTCGGCGCTCACCGAGCACGGCGCCAGCGAAACCCTGGAGGCGCTCGAGATGGGCGCCGTCGATTTCGTCACCAAGCCCGAGGGCACCATCTCGCTGCATGGCGAGGAATTCGGTCCACTGATCCTCGATCGGGTGAGGAACGCGGCCGGCATCCGCATCCGCCGCAGTGTTCGGCTCGCCGATCGTCTGCGCTTTAAATCGGGGGCGGAGACGCGGAAAGCGGCTCCCAAGCGCGTCACGGTTCGCAAGGCTGCGATCCCGTCGAACCTCGAAGCGGACATGCTCGTCCTCGTCGGTGCCTCGACCGGCGGCCCGCCGGCGATGGACGAATTGCTTTCGAGGCTGCCCGCCAATTTCGCCTGGCCGATCCTGATCGCCCAGCACATGCCGCGAAGCTTCACGGCCACTTTTGCCCGTCGGCTCGATGGTCTCTGCGCCCTGCCGGTAAGGGAGGTGACGGCTCCGGTCGCGATCGAGAACGGCACCGTCTATGTCGGCCGTGGCGATGCCGACCTGCTCGTTACGCGCCGCGGCGACACGTTGATGGCGATGCCCGCACCGGAAAGCCCCGAGTATCGCTGGCACCCGAGCGTCGATCGGTTGGTGCAGAGCGCCATGAAGTGCCGCCCGGCGAACCAACTGCTCGGCATCCTGATGACCGGCATGGGCAATGACGGCGCCAGCGCGATGACGCAGATGCGAGAGGCCGGCGGTCATACCATCGCCGAGTCCGAAGAGACGGCGATCGTCTGGGGCATGCCTGGCGAGCTGGTGCGAATGGGCGGCGCCAGCGACATCGTTGCCTTGCCGGACATCGCCGAGCGACTGCTGGAGCTCAGCCCGTGGCGATGACCGAGACTCCGCCCTTCCTCTCCGGTCCCGAACTGATCCGGCTGTGCGACTTTCTCTACCGGCGCACCGGCATGCTGTTCGGAGAGTCGAAGCGCTACTACATCGACCGGCGCGTCGCAGAGCGGGTGGTCGCGACGCAGTCGATCTCGTTCGCCGCCTATTTCGCGCTGCTGGTTTCGAGCCCCTCCGAGACGGAGCAACTGATCAACAGTTTCACCGTCAACGAGACCTATTTCTACCGCGAGGAGCACCAGCTCCGCTCCCTCAGCCAGTCTCTGCTGCCCAGCATCATCGCCAACAAGCGGCCGGGCGACCGCATCCGTATCTGGTCTGTCCCCTGTTCGACGGGCGAGGAGCCGTATTCGATCGCGATCTGGCTGCTGGAAAACTGGCGGCTGGTCGATGCCTACAACGTCGAGATCGTCGGCTCGGACATCGACACTGCCGTGTTGCGCCACGCCGAGGCGGGAGAGTACGGGCAGCGGGCTCTGTCCCGTCTTTCTCCCGACATCCGCAACGCCTATTTTCAGCGTGTCGATGAGGAACACTGGCAGATTATCGATGATCTGCGGGAGTCCGTTTCGTTCCGCAACGCCAACCTTATCGATCGCGCATCGGTGGCTAAGGAGGGGAAGTTCGACGTCATCTTCTGCCGCAATGTGCTCATCTACTTCGACGATGCCGCCCGCTCGCTCGCCGTCGGCCATCTTCGCGATGCGATGACGGCGGGCGGTTACATCTGCCTCGGCCACACCGAGTCGATGGGCCGCATCTCCGCCGACTTCAAGGCGGTTCGGGTCGACGACTCGATCGTCTACCAGCGGACGGAGACGGACTGATGGACGAGTTGCGAGATCAGTTCGTCATCGAGGCCGCCGAACTGGTGCAGCAGGCGGCCGAGGACCTGTTGGCGCTGGAGCGCGAGCCGGCCAGCCGCCCCCATATCGAGAGCCTGTTCCGCGCCGTGCACACCCTCAAGGGATCGGTCGGGTTGTTTGATTTCGCGCCCCTGCAGCGGACGCTGCATGCAGCCGAGGACGTGCTCACCAAGGCAAACCGGGCGGGCGAGCTCGACGCGAGCATGATCGACCCGCTGATCGCGATCATCGAATGGACCGATCGGTGCGTACGGGACGTCGCCTCGACCGGGCACCTGCCAGACGGCGCGCCAGCAGAGGGCCTGGCGCTGAGTGCGGCGCTCACCGGGACGCCAGACTCGCCCCGTGCTGTCCCCCAGCAGACATCGGTGCCCGAGTGGGCTGCGCAACTGTTCGAGGCGCAGCCGGCAGGCGTCACCGCGATACGCTACGTGCCGCGGCCGGACTGCTTCTTCAGCGGCGACGATCCGGTAGCGCTGCTGTCAACGGTGCCGCAGCTTCTGTAGCTGGCAATCGGGACGGTAGAGCCCTGGCCGACCCCGGCCAAGCTCGACCCGTTCCGCTCCAACCTTGTATTCGAGGCGGTATCCGCCGGGTCGCGAGACCAGATCGAGCCGCGTTTCCGCCTGCTGCCCGACCAGGCGACGATCATCGAACGGCCGAGTACGACGCCAGCGGCCGCGCCGCGCGCCACGAGCAGTGTCGAGTCTCGGCCGACCATTCGCGTCGACGTCGGGCGGATCGATGCCCTTGTCGATATCGTGGGCGAATTGTTCGTCGCAAAGAACGCCATGAGCGCGTTGGTGCAGGAGGCGCGCAAGATCGACGGCGGGCTGCCTCTGGCGCGCTCGATGGCCTCCCTCGAGGAGGAGTTCGATCGCCTTTCCACCCGGTTGCAACGTGCCGCTACCGGCGTTCGCATGGTGCCGCTCAACGAGACCCTGCGACGGCTGCAACGTCTCGTGCGCGAGGTGTCGGTCCAGTTTGGCAAGCCGGTCGACCTCGAGGTTGAAGGTGGCACGATCGAGGCTGACAAATCCGTCGTCGACGCGCTGTTCGATCCGCTGCTGCATATCCTGCGCAACGCCATCGACCACGGCATCGAGTCGGTTGCCACGCGCGAAGCGCACGGCAAGCCTTCGCGCGGCCGGGTGACCGTCCGCGTCCGTCAGCTCGGCTATCGCATCGAAGTCTGCATCGCCGACGATGGTGGCGGCGTCGATATCGAAAGAGTGCGTGCCGCTGCTGTCGAAAAGGGGATCGTTTCGCCGGAGGACGCTGCTGGCCTCGATGATGCTGGGGTGATCGAGCTGCTGTTCCGGTCCGGTTTTTCGACCGCCGCTGCAGTCAGCGACGTATCCGGACGCGGTGTCGGCATGGATGCGGTGCGGCGCGACGTGCAGAAGGCGGGCGGACGCGTCTCGATCGAAAGCAAGGCGGGCGAAGGGACGACGGTCACCCTGTCGCTGCCAATCAGCTTCGCCGTCACCCGGATCATGATCGTCGACGCAGCCGGCGACCGCTATGCGCTGCCCATGGATGCCATTACCGAGACGCTGCGGGTCGACGCCGGAGCCATCAATCCGGTGCGCGCCGGCGCCGCCATGGTGCTGCGCGACCGGACGGTGCCAGTCGTGCGTCTCGCCCGCCTGCTCGGTTTGACGGACACACCGCGCGCCGAGGAGTTGCTGCTGATCGCGGAAGTGGGCGGCGCTCCCGTCGGGCTCGTCGTCGATCGCATCGGCGATCGCCTCGAAACCATGCTGAGGCCGGCCGCCGGGATCCTGCGAACCGTCAACGGCATCTCAGGCACCACGGTGCTCGGCGATGGCAGCGTCGTGATGGTGCTCGACCTTGAGGCGCTGATAGAATGACGGTGATCGTGGAAGACTTGCGGATACTATTGCAGGGTAACTGTGGTGTGGAAGACGCTGAGACGTTGCTGGCTGCCTTGCTCGATGATCCGTCACGCATGGTGACCATCCAGACCGGCAAGCTGCACACGGCGCTATGGCAGGTGCTGATGGCCACCAGGCCTCGGATAGAAGCGGACACCCAAGATGCTTTTGTTAGCAGCTACCTCTTGCCGTTGATGCTAGATGCCGATGCAGGGCCCGGCACCCTCGAAAACCCACAGCAACACACAACACGGAGCGGACAATGACAATCACAGTCATGCTGGTGGATGACAGCAAGCTGGCGCGTATCGTCGCCGGCAAGACGCTCGCGGCGCTTCAGCCCGAATGGGCCAGGATCGAAGCGAGCAATGCCGACGAGGCGATGGAGCTGATGGGCAGCCAGCACGTCGATGTGGCCATCCTAGACTTCAACATGCCAGGCCGCGATGGCCTCGAGCTGGCCGCCGAATTGCGCGAGGCTCATCCGCAGATGCCGATTGCGATCATCACCGCCAACATCCAGGACGAGGTGATCGCTCGCGCCCGCGCCGTCAACGCCACCTTCGTGTCGAAGCCGGTGACCGAAGAAGGCATGGCCGGCTTCATTTCCGGGGCAGCCCTCCGGCTGAAGCAGGCGCGGCAATGATAGAAGATATCTCGCTCGACGAACTCGAGCGCGATGCGCTGACGGAGGTCGTCAATATCGGTGTGAGCCGCGCCGCCGCTGGCCTGCGCAAGATGGTCGGGCAGCAGGTCCTGCTTTCGGTTCCGGCCCTGGAGATCGTGACCTACCCGGCCGCGGCTGCCCTGATCGGACAACGCGAGAGCGAGGAACTCGTCGCCGTTCGCCAGGACTTCGAAGGCGCCTTTTCTGGCCGCGCGATGCTGATATTCCCCGAAACCAAGTCGATGGAGCTGGTGCGAGCCGTCGTCGGCGACGATGTGGCGGCCGAAGATCTGCCGGACATGGAAGTGGAGGCGTTGGCCGAAACCGGCAACGTGATCCTCAACAATTGCCTCGGCACGATGGCGAACATGCTCCAGCAATCGCTGCGGTTGTCATTGCCGGTCGTGGTGCGCGGCAGCGGCGGACAATTGTTCGCGGATCCATCGGCGACGCCTATCGAGGGCGGGCTTGTACTCTTCCTCTACATCGACTTCACTATCCGCGAGCATAACATACGCGGCTACATCGCCATGTTGATGGATCTGCCTTCGCTTGCAACGCTCAAGCTGCTCATCGCCGATTTCATCGCCCGTGTGACCGCGGACATCGATTAGAGTCATGGTTGACACCCCTCCCACCGCTGAGACGCTGGCCCGGCTGGAAGCGCAGGTTGCCGAGGCCCAGCAGCGTCTCAACCTGACGCTCGACGCGGCGGGAGCCACGGGCAAATGGCACTGGGATATTCCCGGCAAGCTGCTACGGGGCGATGCCAGCTTTGCGACACTGACAGGGGAAGATACTTTGGCCCTGGCGGCCGGCCTGCCGACCTCCAGCTTCTTTCGCGGCATCCATCCGGACGACCAGAAGCGCATCCGCCTCGCCGTTGCGGCGATGCTGTCGGGGGCCGAGCTGTTCGAGAAGGACTTTCGCCTGCGCCGGCCCGATGGCGGGCTGCGATGGGTGCACGCCAAGGGTCGCACGCTGTTCGACGAAAACGACCAGCCGATGCGGTTTGTCGGGCATCTCGTCGACATCACCGAGCAGAAGCGCGTTCAGGAGCAGCTGCGTGTTGCCCAAACGGCCGGCGGCATCGGCACCTTCGAGCATGCCGAGGGCTACGGGACCGTGCAGGTGTCCCCCCAGTTCTGCAGCCTGCTCGGGCTGCACCCCACACGCATCCTGCCGATCGCCACCATCAATCGCCTGATCCATCCCGACGATCCGCCGATCATCGCGGTGACGACAACCGAGCCCGAGGCGGTGGGTCGTCCCGTGGAGTTCCGCATCACCCGCGCCGACACCGCCGAACCACGCTGGCTGGCACGGCGGGGCGAATATGTGCGGGACCTGTCCGGACCGGGCATGCGCTATATCGGCGTCGCCTACGACATCACGGCATCCAAGCTGACCGAGGAGCGGCTGCGTCGCGCCAACGAAGGCCTGTCCGAGCGCGTGCGCGAACGCACGCAGGATCTGAACCGCGTGTGGCAGAATTCGCGGGACCTGCTGGTGGTGCTCGACCTCGCGGGTCGCATCCGTGCTGCCAATCCCGCCTGGCACGAAGCCCTGGGCTATGATCCGATCCAGATGGAAGGGCGAACGCTCGCAGAGCTGATTGCCGACGGGGAGGCGACCGCCCTGCCCGACCTGGCAGCGGGTACCAAGCGCTTCGAGATCCCGCTCAGGCACGCGGACGGGTCGCTGCGCACCATCTCCTGGACCACCTCGCGCGAGGCCAGTTCCGTCTATGCCTATGGCCGCGACATCACGATCGAGCGGGAGCAGGCGGCCGCCTTGCAGGAAGCGGAGGCGCGCCTGCGGCAGAGCCAGAAGATGGAAGCGGTAGGCCAGCTGACGGGCGGTATCGCGCACGACTTCAACAACATGCTGACCGGCATCATGGGCGCCGTCGATATCGTCAAGCGTCGCATCAAGGCGGGTCGGCTGGACGACATCGACCGGTTCATGGATGCGGCCACCGTTTCCGCGCAGCGTGCAGCGTCCCTCACCCATCGCCTGCTGGCGTTCTCGCGCCGGCAGTCGCTGGAGCGGCGGCAGGTGGAGATCACGGAGCTGGTTCTGGGCATGACCGAGCTCCTTGACCGCACGCTGGGCGAACAGGTTACCCTGGAGGTGGATCTGGCGGGCGCCTGGCCGATCGTTACCGACTCGAACCAGCTCGAGAACGCCATCCTCAACCTCGCCATCAATGCCCGCGATGCCATGCCCGATGGCGGCAAACTCCGTATCGCGGCTCGCAACGTGACGTTGAAGCCAGGCCAGGTTGCGGGGCTGACCCTCGAGCGGCCAAAGGACTTCGTGGCGATCGACGTGGCGGACACCGGGCACGGAATGCCGCTTGACGTCCTCGACAAGGCCTTCGACCCTTTTTTCACCACCAAGCCGATCGGCCAGGGCACCGGCCTGGGCCTCTCGATGGTGTATGGCTTCGCCCAGCAATCGGGCGGCGCGGTGGAAATCCACAGTTCCGTCGGCGAGGGAACGACGATCGCCATCTACCTGCCCCGCGGCCACGATAGCGACCAACACGCAGCGTCCGTGGCGGCTGGCGATGTGCCCCGTGGTGCGGGTGAGCGCGTTCTAGTGGTCGAGGACGACGAAAGCGTTCGCCTGCTGGTCGTCGAGGTGCTCCGGGACCTCGGATACTCGCCGCTAGAGGCCACGGAAGCCGATAGCGCCATCGAGCACCTGCGTCGGAACCCTGAGCTCGACCTGCTGATATCGGATGTCGGGCTGCCGGGCATGAATGGCCGCCAGCTCGCCGAGGTTGCTCGAGAGGTCATACCGGACCTCAAGGTGCTGTTCATGACGGGCTATGCCGCAGGCGCGGCGAACCGGGACGAGTTTCTCGGTGAAGGCATGGACATGATCACCAAGCCGTTCGACCTGGAGCGCCTCGGCACCAAGATCAAGCAGATGCTCGGCGGCGTTGACTAGCCGGGTACTACAACTGGTCGAGCCGGGCAGCGCCCAGTCAAGGGGGCGTGAGCCTCCTCACCGTCTCGCCGGTCAAGACGAGGCGGCACCACGCTCTCAAGTCGCCTGACACGACGGGCTGTCGCGTTTGTCGACAGGTTGCAGTCCGGCCCCGAATGTGATCTCGACTTGCGCGTTTTTGTCGGCCTATCTTGCCGCCCGAGTGAACAGGGGCTCCGACGGACATGGCTATCGTTTTTTACTTGATTGGCGGGCTGATGGCGGCCGCCGGGCTACTATGGGCGGCAGTTGCCGGCGTCGGTTCGCTGACGACGGGAAACTATGTCGGCATCATCGCGGTGGTGATTGCGGCAGCCTACGTCTTCCTTGCTGGGGCGCTGTTTGTTGCCGTCGCCGCGATCCTGTCCAGGCTGGATCGCCTCATTTCGAATACCTCCGACTGGCAGGACCGCGATGGGTTTGCTGCGCGGCGCGACCCCCGCGACACCGAGCAGGCTTACGCCAAGCGTCGTCGCGGCGGTTGAGAGGGAGCGAATCGCCAGATCGCCTGACATTCCAGCGTCCGAATCGTGTTATTTTGGCAACACACAAGGCGCATAGGTTAAAGATCAATTAACTCGGCGTTGTATCCACCGATTTTTTCGTTTGAGTTCGCCCCACGAGGTCCATGAGTTTCTCGGGGGTAAGTCATGCTGCGTTTGGGCAATGCGTTTTTGGGCCGTGACGTGTCGTCGGCCGCCCATCGTCAGGCTCGGCCGCGTCAGTACGCCCGCCTTGGGTTGGTAAGCCTGCGCCTGCTGACGACGCTTGCGGCCGGCTTGGTCGCGACAGCCTCCGCCCAATCGCAAGAAACGATCGTTTTCCCCGGTCTGGGCACCGCCCCCAATCCTGAGACTGCCTACACCAACACGTGGCCTTTGCCTGATGGCTCCACCAACGCTCCAACGACCAACCCGAACGGTAATGGCGCTGTCGTGGAGGGTGCCCCGGCCTTCTTCACGACGTCTGAAGGGTTTACCGGTGGCTATGATGCCGATCAGCAGGCTGAATTCAAAGGTCTCTACGAGGGACTCAGAACAAACCAAGAGAATATAACCGCTTTCAAGGATGGAAAGCCCGGAATCGGGCGCGATAGCAACAGTGACGGCATCGACGACTGGGTCGGCCCCAATCCAAACGGCAACCAACAAGCCCAAGATGAGTGGGAGGCGAGGAAAGCTGACCTCGTTCAGTATAATGCACTGTTGGATCAGGCGTCGGATCGTACCGATGATTTGAGCCAATTTATTGCAGACAATCCTACGGATACGTCGCTTGCCTCGTGTGCTGACCAGCTGACCCCGCTCAGCTATGGGCTCAGCGTTGCCGGTTTCAGCACCGATCTCGCTGGCGCCATCATCGAGGCGGCAACCAGCCCGGGCTCGTGGTTTGGCCTCGAGGTCGCTTCTAACATCATCCAGGGTGTGGGCATTGGCCTGAACCTGGGTGGCATCATCGTGGAGGGCGTGGCGAACGACTTGCCCAACTGCGAGGCCGTGTACACCGGTTCGATAGCGACCTACGCCAACGTCGTCTCGAAAATGGGCGTTAATGCCTTCGATGGCGCATTGAACCTCGGTTATACCAGCGCGGAGGGCGACTCGAACTCCTACTACAACGGCATCACGCTGGGTGGTGGTGCCCTAGCCGGTGCCGGCTTTGGAGGGAATCAGGCCTCCACGGATAGCGCTAGCGATATCGCGATCGGCAATGGCTCGCATGCGGGCGACGGCTCTGACGATGGCTTCGCAACGGCTATCGGTGATGGGGCGCAGGCGAACGGCGCACACTCGATCGCTATCGGACAGTCCATCGCCGACGGAACGAATGGCATCGCCATGGGCAATGGCAGCAGTTCCGGCAACGGAACCGATAACATCGCCATTGGCACCGGCAACTTCATTGCAAACAGCCCTGACATTAACGATCCGTATGGCAACAATACCGCACTCGGCAGCAGTATCACCATTGAGGGCGGCTCGAAGAATACCGTTCTGGGTACCGGACACTATGTAAACGGCTCCAGCAATTCGGTGATCGGTGATCCCGACGAGATCGTCGGCAGCAACAACCAGGTCACCGGTGACAGCAATTTCGTGGCCGGCGACAACAACCAGGTCATCGGCACCAACAATGGCACCGGCACGCTTGATGGCCTGTTCACCGGCGTGGAGACAGGCATCTTCGGTGACTACAATCAGGTGCTCGGTTCCGACAACTTCATCGGCACCGGCACGGCTGCTGCTCCGACCACCACCGGTTCGTACAATCAGATCGTCGGCTCCGAGAATACCCTGACGGCCAACGTCGGGCTCGACGACGTTGCCCAGCAGAACGGTAATTACCCACCCCTTCGGCAGGCCGCGTTTTGACCGTTCTGGGCGCGTTCAGGCGAGGGTAGCGAGGATGACATCGAAGGGATTTGCGCCTTTGAGCCGCGCGGTGTCGACTGTCGTTCGCACGTCCGCCTCGGCCTTTGCGGCCCACATGGCCCGGTAGCCGTTGGTCACTTTCCGTTGGATCACGCAGGGTCTGAGTTTGCGCTCCGAGCCGTTGTTGGTGACCTCGACCTCGCCGGGGAAGTCGCAAAA
>CAIMLX010000185.1 GCA_903842455.1 uncultured Hyphomicrobiales bacterium
CGAACAGGTTGCTTTCGCCGACCTGACGGTATCGCTCGCCAACTCCGTCGCAGCCAACGACCGCATCAACGACACCCGCCTCGCGCTCGACAGCACCGCCTCCGATGTCGAGGGCATTCAGACTGAACTCGCCCGACATCTACGCCGCGACCGGGCCCATGGCCTCGCCAAATAGGCGAAGTCCAGTGCAGCTATCACCAGCGCAAGCCCAGTTATCCAATGCTAGAGCGGCAAAGACATAGGGCATGGCTCAGCGAGGGAAGTGGCGGAGCGAGTGGCACTGGCAACCAACTCTCTCGGCGGGGGGCTGAGAAGTCCTGAGCGAAGTTGCGGGAAGCGTTCTTTCTAGGCAATCCCTCTCATTTTCGCGGAAGCCCGCCGGGCAGAGACCGCATGTTCCACTCGTGATTTGCCCGGCCCACGGGTGCAGATCGCCGACGAGCCTGTCTTGGCGCTGGATGTGTTCATCCAGGCGCAGGTCCTGAACCTGCTGAATGACCTTGTCTGCGATTTCGAGCTCGGCCTAGTCTTTAAATCGCGCGCGATCTGTCGGTCGTCGCCTACACCACCAGCAAAGTCTACGTCATGTTCTCAGGCAAAATCGTTGAAGTCGGCAGGCCGCTCAACCTGTTCCGCAACCCGCAGGCCGGGGCGACGCAGGCGCTGGTCGGCGCCGTGCTGAGCGTCGAGGCCGGGCTGGCCGGGAACGCTCTCGCATGAGCCAGTGCGTCGCCATAACAGGTTCTACCACCGGCATCGGCTACGCGATGGCCGAAGCTTTCGCCCGCGATGGTGCCCGCCTCGTGATCAACTCGCACTTGAGTGACGATGGCGGCGCGGCTGCACGGCTGGGCCAGTTGGCGGAGTGCCATTTCGTGAACGCGGACCTTTCTACCGTCGCCGGTGCGCAGGGATTCGTCGCGGCGGCGCGTGAAAAGCTCGGGCGGCTCGATACCCTCGTCAACAACGCCGGCACGTACCTCGACACCAATTTCGACGACCTCACCGAGGCGGTGTTCGACCGCACCTTCAATCTCAACGTGAAAGGCTACCTGTTCGCCTCTCAGGCCTTCGTGAAAGGTCTGGTGCCGGGGCAGGAGAACCCGAGCATCGTCTGCACCGGCTCGACCAACTCCCTGGCGGCCGAAAAGAACAGCGTTGTCTACGATACCTCGAAGGGCGCAGTGCTGATGCTGGTCCGCAACCTTGCGGTCACGCTCGCCGAGCGCGGCATCCGTGTGAACGGGATCGGTCCGGGCATTGTCGAAACGCCGCTGAGCGCAAAGGGCCTCGCCACGGCCGGCGTCCGCCCTGCCCTCGAACGCCAGATTCCCCTCGGCCGCATCGGCATGCCGGACGATATTGGCGGCGCGGCGGTGTTCCTCGCCTCTTCCGCTGCCCGCTACATCACCGGGCAGATGCTCTATGTCGACGGCGGCATCCTCGCCAACCAGATGTCCTGGGAGCCCGTCTCGTGAAGACCCGCTGGACCAATGTCACGGTCGTGTCCCCGACGGCGGAAGGCGCGAGCGACCTGTTGATCGATGGCGTCCGCATTGCCGGCATCGTTCCTTCGACCACCAGCACTCGCGATGACTCGCAGGCGATAGACGGGGAGGGCGCCGTCCTGTTCCCCGGCATGATCGACCTGCTGCAGCACGGCTACGGGGCAGCACATCTACAACTAGGGCAATTACCCACCCCCTTGTCAGCGGGGTAAATCCCGGAATCCATAATGCTATGGATCGTGGTGATTTTCAGCAGCTCAGCATCTAGGACCGCTTGCCGATCTCAGTGCGGTCAACCGTCCAGGCAAGGGCCTGGTCGCTCAGGGTGAAGCCAAGGCCAGGGCGGTTGGAGACGAGCATACGGCCGTTCTTGATCTCGAGATGCTCGTTGAACAGCGGGTCGAGCCAATCGAAGTGCTCTACCCAACTCTCGTGGGCATAGGCAGCGGCGAGATGGAGGTGAATCTCCATGGCGAAATGGGGCGCCATCTTGAGGTACTTCTGCTCGGCGATGGTCGCGATCTTCAGGAATTGAGTGATGCCGCCGACGCGCGGGGCGTCGGGCTGGATAAAGTCCACCGCACCATGGTCGATAAGGGCGAGGTGCTCGGCGACACTGGTCAGCATTTCGCCGGAGGCGATGGGGGTCACCAACTGGGCCGCCAGCCGGGCGTGGCCCTCGACGTCATAAGCATCGAGGGGCTCCTCGATCCAGACGAGGTTGAACTCTTCGAGGGCGCGTCCGACCCGTTCAGCAGTCGGGCGGTCCCATTGCTGGTTGGCATCGACCATCAGCGGCACGCGCCCGTCGACAGCCTTCTGCACCGCTTCCATGCGCGCAAGGTCGGCCATCGGATCGAGCTGCCCGACTTTGATCTTGAGGCCCCCGATCCCCGCTTCGATGGACGCTTCGCAGTTAGAGATCAGTTGGTCGGTGGGGGTCGAGAGAAAGCCGCCCGAGGTGTTATAGCACTGGACAGAGTCCCGGCGGGCGCCGAGGAGTTTGGCCAGTGGCAGATCAGCGCGCTTGGCCTTCATGTCCCACAGCGCCACATCGAACGCCGCGATGGCTTGCGTCGCGAGCCCGCTGCGGCCGACCGAGGCGCCGGCCCAGACCAGCTTGTCCCAGATGCGTGCAATGTCGTTGGGGTCCTCGCCGATTAGGTTGGGGGCGATCTCCTTGGCATGGGCATACAGGCCGTAGCCGCCGGCGCGCTTCGAATAGCTAAAGCCGATGCCGTAGTGGCCGCGTTCGCTTTCGATCTCAGCGAACAGCATGGCCACTTCGGTAAGCGGCCTCTGGCGCCCGGTCAGGACTTTGGCGTCGCTGATCGGTGCCTTGAGCGGCAACAGAATTAGCGACAGCTTCACCCAGGTGATCCGGTCGGTCGTCGCGGCGCCGGGCGCCAAACCGGCAAGCAGACCGCCAGTTGGAATCGTGGAGGTTGGTTGATCAGAAGCACTGCTGTTCATTGCATCCTCGCTATCGCAATCGCCGGATCGCGGTGCGGCTCTAGTGGTCGGGGGCGTCGGGTAGTCGTATGGACGTCGTTACCCTCCTGCTGCAGTCGAAGCCTAGCG
>CAIMLX010000186.1 GCA_903842455.1 uncultured Hyphomicrobiales bacterium
GTGGAACGCCTGTGTCTCGTCGGGCGGCAGGAGGATTTCCCCGGCATTAGCGTAGGCCTTCGTGCCGACAAGGATATCCCGCAGCAGGTTCGTGCCGGTGCGCGCGGCACCAATGACGGCGAGGGGCTTAGGCATCATGTCTCGTCACTTTCAGTTCGAGCAGTCCTGTTCAAGTCCGCAAGGCGGCTGGCCGCGCCCGGAAAGGCGAAACCGAACCGGCGGTATCGTAGGGCAGGCTTTAGGCTTGGCCAGTCGAGCGGCGGCATAGCGTTGCCTAGCCAGTGCCGCCAGATTTCGCCAGCATCGCTTTCGAAGCGCTGCCTGATGGCTTGGAGTCGATCAAGTGCCTGCCCGCGAATGGCCTCGCGGGTGAGCCCCAGGCTCTGCAGATGGTCAATGGCATCAGCCACCCCCTCGGGCGTTGCTGCCGCCTCTATCGCGAGGGGTGCGTCAAGGAACAGCCCCCGACCGCCGCGGTTCGGCACGGAGACGACCGGTACCCCCGAGAGTAGGAACATCAGGCTTTCGGGGCAACTGCCGTCTTCCGCGCTGAGGAACAGCCCCACGCTTGCCGAGGCCATCGCCCGGGCTATGTCTTCCTCGCTGAGATGGTCATAGCCATCACCTGCAGCGTTTTGGTTGATAATGTGGGCGTCAGCCAGCCCGGCACGGATATCTGCGCTCCGATCGGGCATGCCGGGATAGGTTAGAAACACCAGATCGAGCGCCTCCACGCGCGACGCCAGGTCGTGGCGCTTGCCCGCGACGGGCGGTGCCACATACAGCGCCCGCTCGCCCGGCGGCATGTCCATGCCCGGCGCATAGATCGTCTCGTCGACGAACATGTTGATATTGCCCAGCATGGCGTCGAGCCCTGCGCTACGAAGGTCCTGAAGTTCCACCGGGTCGGCCGCCAGCATCACCGTGCGGGCAAGCGGCCAGAGCGACTTGATTTCGTCGAGCCGCTTGCGCAGGTTCTCGGCCCTGCCTGTCAGAGAATAATCGTGGTGGATGAAGTGCACTGAGCGGTCCCGCCCCGGCGACAGGGGTATGGCACCGAAGGGGCAGGCTGGCGTGAACATCGAAAGGGTTGCGTAGGGACGGTTCGAGAGCACCAGCCCTCGCAGCACGTCGTTCTCGCTGAGGGGGTAGGGGCCATTGATCAGGGCGCCCCCCCTCTCTGGCGCGGATGGTTGCGCTTTTGCCTTTAGTACCTGGGGGGAGGCCTGCGCGGAAGCTGCTGGTCTGCGTGCGGGGATGCTCAGTTGCGGCACGGCCGGGCATAGAATGGATTTCTTCAGCTCAAGTGCCGCCCGCAGCAGCGCAACTGAAGGATCCTCGCCTTGCGGCAGGTCCCGGCTGAGTCGTCGCAGTGTTTCCGCCCGACAGATCACCGGAAGCCCGGAAAAGGATGCCGGCCAATCGGGCCTTTCCGCTTCGATCAGGCCGAGTGTATCGGCTCCGTCCGCTTCGATCCACGCATTGGCGACCAGCACATCTGCTCCCGACTCAATCAGCAGCTGACCGAGCGCATCGAACATGGCTGCATCGATCGGGCTGTTGCTTGGTGCGACGCAGATGAGCGCCCCGTTCCTGGCGCGTTGCGCTTCGCTGGCGGCTGGCGTCTCGACCCGAACCACGCGGGCGGGATCGGCCAGTACCGGCGCCCGGTGCGCAACGAGCCCCTCCCACAGCCGCACATGTTGCAGGTCCACCGCGAGCGCCGAAAAGGCCAGCCGAGCCGGCACAACGCCCTCGGTCAGCACATTGGCTAGCCTCGTCGCGATGGCTTCGGCATTGGCCGCAACGATGGCACTTACGCGCGTCGGTTCGTCCAGCATGTCCGGGGCGCCACCTGGAGCCGTGGTCACAAGTGGAATCCGAGCCTCGGCGCACTCATAGACCACATACGGGGCATTTTCCCGCAGGGATGGCACCACCGCTACGGCTTCGCGTTCGAGCAGCACTTCGATGGCGTTCTGGGGGTCGAGGGTGGAAAGCACCTCGTAGTCGAGCCCCAGCTCTTTCATGGCGCGGTCGAGGTCAGGGCGCGCATATCCCAGCCCGAAGCCGCCGAGGAACAGCACTTTCGGGCGCAGGGCATGCTGTTCGGCCAGTAGCCGCAGTGCCCCGATAAAGAGCTCAATGCCCTTGCGCCTCTCAAGCCGACCGAAAAACGCGACCGCCTGCGGCGTCACCTTTGCTATGGAACTGGCGCCGAATTTCTATCCTTCCGGGGAAAGTGGGTTCGTCACCACGCTGGCAACCTTGGGGACGGCGCCGTTCTGCGCGTACCAGTCGAGCATGTAGCGGCTCGGCGAAATCACGAAATCGGCCATCCTTATGGCTTCGCTCTCGCGCTCAGCCTCATGGACGAGCCACGGCGTGCCGTTGAGTTCGTTGTGCCATTGCGTCCCGCCATGTAGTGTCAGGACGACCACTGGAGCCGGATGGCGCTTTTCAAGCAGCCGTTGTTCAAGGAACCAGGCCGCATAGCCCTGCACCTCGTGCACATGCAGCACGTCGAGGGGGCCCAGTTCGTCGACGGTGCGCATCAGGCGCTGCCGGAAGCTTGAGCGCGCCTCCTTCGGCCGCACGGGACAGAAAGTCAGACGCACGCCGAAGCTCGCCCAGTAATCGTGCCAGATTCTGTTCAGCCGTTCGTCGTTGCGCCATGGACAATATATGATCTCGACGCTGAAGCCGTGACTGGCCAGCAGTTTCGCCAGCGCCGACATGGCCGTGGCGATACCGCCGCCATGCCGCGCTTCGCTGATTTCAAACGTCACGAACGCGACGCGCGGCTGCCGCGTCAGCAGGCGGGTCCGCGCTGCGGCTAGTTCAGCGCCAATTCCCTTTGCGTCGTCGTCGGGCGCGACCAGCCAGCCGCGCTCGACCATCATCTGGCGCGAAGCCGGGCGCGCATGTGCTACTGGCAGCCGGTTGCCATTTTCGCAGAGCCACTGGCCATACGCGTCCATCTCTGCCTGGTTGCTGAGCGGGCCCCGCGGCGCCGCGAAGGCGTGCTGCAATCGATCACGCCACTTGAAGTGATGCAGTACCGCCCGCAGCGGCAAGTGAGCGACCGACCTGCCATTGGGGGGCAGGTGGTTGCCTCGCTTGATGCTGAACGTGGCGCCTACCCGTGTCAGCGGATACTTGCTTTTCCAGATCGGCACCTCGAGTCCCATTTGGTCCGCGAGCGTCACGCTGGCCAGCGGGAACTGCGCGTCAACCGTACTCAAAGGGTCGACCGCGACCAGACTTCCATCAGGAGTAA
>CAIMLX010000187.1 GCA_903842455.1 uncultured Hyphomicrobiales bacterium
GCCGAAGTTGCGGTCGGTCAGCAGCATGGTGATGCCGCCAGCGAGCACCGGGAGCGACAGCAGCAGCAGGAAGGCAGTCACCAGCACCGACCACGGGAACAGCGGCATCTTGTGCAGGGTCATGCCCGGCGCGCGCATGTTGAAGATGGTGGTGATGAAGTTGATGGCGCCGAGGATCGAGGACGCACCGGCGATATGGAGCGACAGGATGGCGAAATCCATCGCCGGTCCGGGCTGGCCGGACGTCGAGAGCGGCGGGTAGATGGTCCAGCCGCCGCCGACGCCCATGGCGCCCGCCGGGCCTTCGAAGAACATCGACAGCACCAGCAGCAGGAAGGCCGGCGGCAGCAGCCAGAACGACACGTTGTTCATGCGCGGGAAGGCCATGTCCGGCGCGCCGATCATCAGCGGCACGAACCAGTTGCCGTAGCCGCCGATCATCGCCGGCATCACCATGAAGAAGATCATGATGAGCGCGTGCGCGGTGGTGAACACGTTGTACATGTGCTTGCCGGCATCGAGCGCGGCATCGCCCTCGGCACCGTAGACCATGGCGGCAAGGCCATGGAAGTACTGGATACCCGGCTCCATCAGTTCGAGGCGCATCGCCCCCGAGAGCAAGGCACCGATCACCCCCGCGACGATCGCGAAGATGAGGTACATCGTGCCGATGTCCTTGTGGTTGGTCGAGTAGACGTAACGCCGCCAGCCGGTCGGATGGCCGTGGTCGTGCGCCGCGCTAGGCGCCTGGCCACCATGGGCTTCCAGTGCGTGGATATCGGCCATTTTCGACAGGTCCTCTTATTCTGTTCGGTTGGCGTGCAGCGGGGCCCGCGCCCCGCGCTTCCGTTATCAGGTGATCGGCGGCAGGGTGGCGTTGGCGGCGTCGGCATCGCCGGCCTTGAAGGCCTCGATCCAGGCCGCGTACTGCTCTGCGCTCACGACGCGGACAGCGATCGGCATGAACGCATGGTCCTTGCCGCACAGTTCGGAGCACTGACCGTAGTAAATGCCCTCCTTGCGCGCATTGAACCAGGTTTCGTTGAGCTTGCCGGGCACCGCGTCGATCTTGATGCCGAACGACGGCACCGCGAAGGCGTGGATCACGCCGGTGGGGTCGGCAGTAACCTGCATGCGGACGGTGGCATTGACCGGAACGACGAGTTCGTAGTCGACCGCCAGCAGGCGGGGCTGGGCGGGCTTGCCGACCGGCCTGCCATCGTCGCCCGTGGGCAGGATGTAGGAGGTGAGGGTCAGGCCATCATCGACGTACTCGTAGTCCCAGTACCACTGCTGGCCGGTGGCCTTGACGGTGACGGTGGGGGCCGGAACCTCGACTTCGCCGAACGAGAAGATGTTCGAACCGAGATACTTGCGCTCCCCATCGGGCACGGTGAGCTGGTCGGTCAGCACCGAGAAGGACGGAATGGCGATGATCACGAGGATCAGGATCGGCACCACGGTCCACACCACCTCGATGAGGGTGTTGTGCGTGGTGCGCGACGGGGTCGGGTTCGACTTGGCGTTGAAGCGCACCATCACCACGATGAGCAGCGCCAGCACCAAAAGGGTGATGGAGACGGTGACCCACAGCAGCGGGCCATCGTGGAAGGAGCGGATCGAATCCATGATCGGCGTGACGCTGGGCTGGAGCCCGATCTCGCCGGGAACCGAATAACCCAGGACCTCCTGCCCTCCAGCCTGCGCCGACGCGGCGGAGGGCAGCAATGCGAGGACAAGGGAGCCCAGGGCGCCAATCGAGCTGAACAGTTTGCCGGTCACCTAATAACCCCCTTGGGAATCCCGTCTGGTCCGTCGTCAGCGGCAGCGGGGTTGAGGGGCTAGATGCGGCATAGCAAACGCCGCCCCGACTCAACCTCGGAGCGCTTTAAACTTGGAACGTGTCTAAACCACATCGGCTAGCCCAAGGCAATTCAATGCTCTGTCGCGTCATGCGTCAAAACGCCTTGCGCCGGCCAACTCCGGCTCGCCTCACGACCGCCTTTTTTCTGCAGGCGTTGTCGCCACGCCATGGCCGGGACCGAAGTTGACAAGGTCGCCGGGCTAAAGGACTAAGGAGTGGACGCCCACCGCGACAGCGGATTCGTCCACCGCACGCGAAGGATCCGACGATTTTGAAGCAGCTCATTCCGGCCGCCGCGCTTGGCTCGATTCTCGGCCTGTTGCTTGGGCTTTCGGTTGGCCAGGCGCAGGCGCAGGGTGTCGTGAAAGCGCAGTATGGCGACTGGCAGATGAGCTGCGACACGCCGCCCGGGGCCAGCTTCGAGCAGTGCGCCCTGATCCAGAACGTGACCGCCGAGGACCAGCCCAATGTCGGGTTGTCCGTCATCGTGCTGAAGACCGCTGACAAGCAGGTTCGCCTATTGCGCGTATTGGCGCCGCTCGGGGTGCTGCTGCCTAACGGGCTGGGGCTCAACATCGACGATGCCAATATCGGGCGCGTGCCCTTCGTGCGCTGCCTTCCCAATGGCTGCGTCGCCGAGGTGGTGCTCGACGACGCGCTGATCGGACAGCTGCAGAGCAGCCAGAATGCCATCTTTGTGGTGTTCCGCACCCCCGAGGAAGGCGTCGGAATTCCCGTGTCGCTCAACGGCTTTGCCGACGGATTCCAGCAGCTCCCCTAGGATTTCCATGCCTCTAGCCCCCCGGAAGATGCACTTGACCGAGGCTCACGTGGCCCGGATGGCGCTTCGGGTCGTGCCGGATACCGAACCCCTGGCCCCGCCGCCGCCGCTGGTGGCGCCGACGGACGAGGATATTCGCGGGTTCGCCCGCGACATCATCGCGGGGGCGAACGATCCGAACGAGATCTGGGTGTTCGCCTATGGCTCACTGATCTGGAAGCCGGCCTGCGCGTTCGTCGAAGTCCGCACCGGTACGGTGCGCGGCTGGCACCGGGCCTTCTGCCTGGGCTGGAACACCCGGTTTCGCGGCTCGGAGGAAAACCCCGGGCTGATGCTGGCGCTCGATCGCGGTGGCGCCTGCAAAGGCGCACTCTATCGACTGCCCCCCGGCCTCGAGACCGAGAATGTCGAACTGCTCTGCCGCCGTGAGATGGGCTACAAGCCCTCGCCGTTTCCGCCGCGGTGGGTAACGGCAATGACCGAGCGGGGGCCGGTCCGCGCCGTCACGTTCTGCATCGATCGGAATTCAGGGCGCTACGTATCCGGGCTCGACGAAAGCCGGATCGCCGACGTACTGGCGAAGGCCGTGGGCGGGCGCGGCTCGATGGTGGAGTACCTGTTCCACACGGTCGACCATCTCGAGCGCATGGGGATCCACGATCCGCACCTGTGGCGCCTGCAGGAGATGGTGGCGCAGCGGCTGGACGAGGCGACGTAGGCTACCCAGCCCCGCTTGTCGCGGCGGCCTCGAACAATGAAAAAAGCCGAGCCCGAAGGCTCGGCAGTTCATCAGGAAACAAGGCCGGTGGGTGGGCCGGCCCGAAGATGGCACAATCGAGGTCGTGCCAGGCGGAGGCAGCAATCCCGTCAGGGATTGAGCCAGTTGCGGGAGCTTTCGGCGCGCTTCTGGGCGAGGCGCAGGCCGGGACGCTGCGATGGGGCTTCCAGCGATTCGAACAGGTCCTGGCGGTTGATGCCGAGATCGTCGAGACGGGCGCTGTCGTAGTCGAGAAGCGACTGGAGAGCGACGCGGCGCGCCCGCTTCGCCCGCGCCTTGGCGAACCAGTTCACCAATGCGCTCAATGGGTTGGACGATGCGGCAGCCATCGACGGCCGCTCGCTCGAAAGCAAGTGGACCATAGTGTTTCTCCAGGTTCTCGGTTGTGGCCAGGGCGGGGAGCGCCGGGGCCGGGACGCAGGCCGCATGCTTCGGACTGCTGATGATCCCTGATCTATGGTCTTGCCTTCCATTCGTCCAACAAATAGATTTCATCCCGTTCATCAAAATTCGTGATGGGACTTGGCGATGACCGCACCACTCGACCTCGACCAGTTGCAGAGCTTCTGCGCCATTGCCGATTGCGGCAGCTTCACCGAGGCGGCGCGCCGGGTGAACAAGACGCAGTCGGCCGTGTCGATGCAGATCAAGCGGCTCGAGGAACGGCTTGGCCACCCATTGCTGAGCCGCGACGGGCGTACGGTGGCGCTGACCGAGCATGGCGAAGCGCTTTATTCGCGGGCGCGCCGCATGCTGCGGATCAATTTCGAGATCATGGACCACTTCTCGGATGGCGACCTGAAGGGTTCGATCCGCTTCGGCGTGCCGGACGACTATGCGGTGCGGCTGCTGCCGGTGATCCTCTCGAGCTTCCAGCGGACGCATCCCAAGATCGTGGTGGATGTGCGCTGCCAGCCCTCGGAGGAACTGCTCGAGGGGATGAAGAAGGGCAAGTACGACCTCGTCGTCTTCACCCAGGGCACCAACCACGAGTATGGCGAGCTGTTCCGCACCGAGCGGATGTTCTGGGTGGCGTCGCATGGCGGACAGGCACTGTCGACCGAGCCATTGCCGCTCGCGGGCGGGCTGCATTGCTGCTGGAAGGACAACGCGGTCGAAGCGCTGAACCGGATCGGCCGGGACTACCGCATCGCCTATACCAGCTCGAACGCCATGGCGATCGCCAGCGCGGTGCTGACCGATCTCGCCGTCGGGTTCCTGCCCGAGAGCGCTCTGCAGCCGGGAATGCGGGTGATCGCCGAGGATCGCGACCTGCCGCGCCTGCGCGATGCCGAGATCGCTATCATGCGGGCGAGCCACGCCTATGGCGGGATCTATGATGCGCTTGCCAGCCACATCGTGGCCTCGATGGGCAACCTCGACGGGCGCGATGCGCTGCCGATGGCGGCGGAGTAAGTCTCGCGATCGAGATGAAGGATTTGGCCCGACCCGAACAGATCCAGCGTGATCGCCAGACGATGAGCAGTTGACTTCGTCGCCTTTTCGAGGATCGATTGATCTGACAGGGGGGTTGGACGATGCTCAGAAGTGTTTTTGGTCTTTTCGCGATGCTGGCGCTGGTTGCAGGGGCAATAGCGCAAGACGACAGCAGGCTGCAGCGCGATATCGACGCGCTTTCGTCTCCTCCACTCGCCGGAGAGATCAGGTCCCTCGGTGAGAACAGCCCCAACGCCTATGTGCTGTTCATGCAAGATTATCTGAAGAACATCGGCTCCTATGGTGGAGCGGTGAACGGGCAGCTGACCAACGCCACGATCCGCGCCATCGTCGGCTACTGCCGGGAGGCGGGGTTCGGCGAGACCTGCATCCGGGGACCGCTGCTGCCTGAGAGCATCGCGGCTGTGTCCGAGGCAGTCGCTGCGGCGCTGGCACCGGCGGTGGCAGAGGATCCGATCGTTACGGCCGCGACTCCGGTGGCGGAAGCGCCGGTGACGCCGGAGGAGCAGCCGGTCGCCGTCGCGGTGATGCCCGCGCTGCCCGAGGGTTGGCGCCTCAACGACAATGGCGGCCGGGGCACGCTGGGGCTGGTGGTCGAACTGGTGTCGGCCGGACCGGACGAAGCGGTGATCCGTTTCAGCGGCACTGCGGCGCAGAGTGGCTATTTCAACGTGGAGGTCGGACCGGTACTGCCGGCGGCGGCCGGCTCCTGGGTGACGCAGGTGTCGGCGAGACGCAACACCGCGCCCGATACGGCCGGCACCGTCTGGCTCAGGACGGCGCGCATCGGCGCCGAAGGCTATCTGGGAGAGCTGTTCGACGGCATCCGGATCAATGCGGGCGATCTCGAAGCGACGCTCAGCGGCACGGGCGTCCCCTCGCCCGACACGCTGAAGCTGCTGCCCTATGTGCAGCTCTCGGTGCAGGCGGGGGAGACGGTCGACACTACGCTGACCCTGTCGAACCCGAGCTTGAGCGCGGCGCCGTAGCGGGCGCTACATCTCGGCTTCGTCGAAGATGCGGGTCAGGTCGCCCTGCCACTCGTTGTGGTATTTGTGGAGCCAGCGGTCGGCCTGGGTCATGCCGGTTTCGAGGGTGTGCTCGAGCGGGCGCAGGTAGATCGTTTCATCCTCGCCGGCCACGACTTCCCGGCGGCGACGCAGGCCATCGTTGGCGAGATCGACGGTGAGGCGGGCGAGATCGGCGACCGTGCCCTGGCGGAACTTCGTCTTGAGCGCGGTGCGGGGCACCTCGTTGCGCAGTGTTTCCCGCTCCTCGTCGGTCCAGTTTTCGACCAGTTCCCAGGCCGCATCGAGCGAATCCTGATCGTAGAGCAGGCCGGCCCAGATGGCGGCCAGCGCCAGCACATGGTCGCGATCGCCCATGTCGGCGCCGCGCATTTCGAGGAACTGCTTGAGGCGGACCTCGGGGAACAGGGTGGAGAGGTGGTTCTCCCAGTCCTTGACAGTCGGGCGCGCGCCCGGGAGCTGCGGCAGCTTGCCATCCATGAAGGCGCGGAAACTCTCGCCGGCGGTGTCGATGTACTTGCCGTCGCGGATGACGAAATACATCGGCACATCAAGGGCATGCTCGGCATAGGCATCGAAGCCGAAGCCGTCCTTGAAGGCAAACGGCAGCATGCCGGTGCGGGCGCGGTCGGTATCGAGCCAGATCTGCGAGCGGAAGCTGAGATAGCCGGACGGCTTGCCATCGACAAACGGCGAGTTGGCAAAGAGCGCCGTGATGATGGGCTGCAGCGCCAGCGAGACCCGCATCTTCTGCACCATGTCGGCTTCGTCGGAGAAATCGAGGTTCGCCTGCACGGTGCACGAGCGGTACATCATCGAGGTGCCGAGGCTGCCGACTTTGTCCATGTAGGCGGTCATGATGCCGTAGCGGGATTTCGGCATCTTCGGGATGTCGCGAACGGCCCAGAGCGGGGTGACGCCGAGGCCGAGGAAGTGGATGTTGAGCGGCCCGCCGATGGCGCGGCAATCCTCGAGGTGGCTGTCGAGTTCGGCGGCGGCGTCGTGGATGGTCACCTGCGGAGCGCCGGACAGTTCGAACTGGCCGCCCGGCTCGAGCGAGATGCCGCCGACGGTGTCGTTGCGAAGGCCGATGGGGTTTTCGCCATCGAAGAACGGCTGCCAGCCGGTGCGGGCCTCGACGCCATCGAGCAGCGCATGGACGCCGTCATTGCCCGCGTAGGGCACCGGAGCGAGCGGGCCTTTGCGGTAGACATGCTTTTCGTGCTCGGTGCCGATCCGCCACTCGGCGCGGGGCTTCGATCCCTGCGCCATGACGTCGATCAGGTCGTCCCGCGATTCGATCAGCGGGGCATGCTCTTCACCGGACATGGAAACTCTCTACATAGGCATCTTTTTTGCCGCGCTTTCGAAGCGGAAAGGTCTGCAACCTTTCCTGAAAACGCTCTGCAACCCGGTTGTGACCGGGCCGCGGCGAAAATAGCGGCGGTTTCGCTTAAAGCAATGGGCTTTTATCGCCAATCGCCGATGGTTGCCTGCACGACAGCGAGAGCCGCGACAGCGGCGGTGTCGGCGCGAAGGATGCGCGGGCCCAAACTGATGGCGACGACGAAATCCTGCGCCAGCAACAGGGTGCGCTCGTCATCGGAGAAGCCGCCCTCGGGGCCGACGAGGATGCCGACGGGCAGGCCTTCGAGATCGGCGAGGGTCTGGGCCGGGGAGTGGCTGGGGGCGGACTCATCGCAGAAGATCAAGCGGCGCAGGCCGTGGGTGTGGCGCCAGCTGGCGATGAGGTCACCGAGAGCGGTTTCGGGCGCGAGTTCGGGGACGGACAGCACCTCGCACTGCTCGGCCGCTTCGATGACGTTGGCGAGGAGCTTGTCGGCCTTGAGCCGGCTGACCTGGGTGTACTGGGTGATCACCGGCTGGATGACCCCTGCCCCCATCTCGGTCGCCTTCTGGACGAGGTAGTCGAGGCGGCCGGTCTTCAGCGGCGCGAAACCGAACCAGAGGTCGGACTTTTCCGTCTGGTGCTCGGTCTGCACCACCGCTTCGAGCACAGCCCCCTTGCGATGGTCGTCGGCGATGCGGGTGAGCCAGGCGCCGTCGCGGCCGTTGAACACAACGACGGCCTCGCCGGCCTTCATGCGCAGCACGGTGAGCAGGTAGTTGGTGGGCTCGCGCTCGAGCGCGATGCGGCTGCCCGCCGCAAGCGGGGCATCGAGATAGAGGCGCGGCAGGGATTTATGCGTTCGGGGCATCGTGATAGGGCGACAAGCTACTGAGGGGCCGAACCCATTAGCGCATGCCGGAGGCACAATTGCATAGTACCGAAAAATCGGCAGGCCGGGTCGCGGATGCGGCGCACGGGAACTGGGTCGACCGCCATGCGCCGGGCTGGCTGAAGCCCTATGCCCGGCTGGCGCGCTGGGATCGGCCGCTGCCGCTGCTGCTGCTGTTCTGGCCGTGCGGATTCGGGCTCGGGCTCTATGCCATCGCGGCGCCGGCGCATGGCTTCGACTGGGGCGCGCTGGTGCTGTTCCTGATCGGCGCGGTGGCGATGCGCGGCGCGGGCTGCACCTTCAACGATATCGTCGACACCGACATCGACATGAAAGTGGCGCGCACGCGATCTCGCCCGATCCCGTCGGGACAGGTGACGAAGCGGCAGGCCGTCGGCTTCCTCGTGGCGCAGGGGCTGGCGGGGTTCCTGGTGCTGATCCAGTTCAACTGGTTCACCATCGGGCTGGGGGCAGCGTCGCTGGTGCTGGTGGCCATCTATCCGTTCATGAAGCGGATCACCTGGTGGCCGCAGCTGTTCCTCGGGCTCGCGTTCAACTGGGGCGCGCTGGTGGGGTGGAGTTCGCAGGCCGGGTCGCTGACCTGGGCGCCGGTCGTCCTCTATGTGGGGGCGATCCTGTGGACCATCGGCTACGACACGATCTACGCGCTGCAGGATGTCGAGGACGATGCGCTGATCGGGGTGAAATCGACGGCGCGGCTGTTCGGGCGGCGGGCCCGGATGATCATCGGCCTCTTTTATGCGGCTACGACGATGACCTGGGGCGTGGCTGCGGCGCTGGTGGGGGCCGGGCCGGTGTTCACCCTCGGGCTCGTGGCGGTGGCGCTGATGTTCGCCTGGCAGGTCTGGTCGCTCGATCCGCGCGACACCAGGAGCGCGCTGACCCGGTTTCGCTCGAACCACTGGGTCGGGCTGGCGCTGACGCTGGCACTGATCGCCGAGTGGCTCTGGTAGCGCACAAGAAAAAGGCCGACCCCGGCAAAAGGGTCGGCCGGCTCGTATGTTTGGAGGTCGTACGAGGAAATCCGGCAAGTCAAACGTGCATGGGATCGTCGCCGGTTGGTAAACTGTTAATGCGGATTAACCCCTTCGGGTTGCACAGCATCTGCATCACGAGCCGGTGTTTTCTCCCGGCTTGCGGCGATTGAGGAAGGCGGGGCGGCGCGAGGCCTCGGCGACGAGCTTGCGGCGGCCGTTGTTCTGGCCAAGGTGCACGCCGTCGACGGTCTGCGAATAGGGGAGAAGGTTGCCGTCGCCGGCCTTGATGAAGAGCGGCAGGCGGAGCTTCTTGCCCCAGTTCTGCCACTCGGCCACGACGTTGGCGTTCCCCACTTCCTCGAACACCCGGTAGTTGAGATCGGGGTCGCCATGGACCAGTTCGATGGCGCTCGAGAGGATGCCCTCTTCGGAGATGGTGGTGGACACCGCGACGCCGACGAACTCGTCGACCGGAACCTTCACCTTGATCGCCACGCCACTTTTTTCGAGCTTGCGGCGCACGGTGACGGTCTTCACCGGCTCCTTGGGACCATTGTCGTTGGCCGGACCGAAGTGCCGGGCAGACGCTGCGGCACGACGCGGAGCGCGGCCTTCGCCGAACAGCAGCACGACGGTGGAACCGTCGATCCCAACGGAAGAATTCATGGAAGCCTCACTGTCAACTTTCGAGAGCTTGTTGTTTTGCCGCCCTCTTTGATGGCCCCAATCTACGCGCCGCCCTTGCCAGCCCGCTTAAGAAACGGAGTTAAGTTTATGTGTGTTTTGAGCAGGGTTTACGGGGTGTCACCGGGTGTAACGGGCTGTTTATGATGAGGATTCGGATGGGGTTAACCAGAGGACGTCGGCTCAGGCCACTGACCACCCTCCCCCTTGCGGGGAGGGTAACGAAGCTTGGGTGCGGCAGCGCCCTAGCGGAGGTAGGGAGGGGGTTTCACCGAGGTTCGGGTATCGGAACTAGCCTCGGTCATACCCCCCTCCCAGCTCTGCTACGTCGCTGTCGCTCCTAGCGACGCTACCTCCCCCGCAAGGGCGGGAGGTGGTCAGCAGCCAAATGTCGTCATAGGCGGTTGCTCCTCCGCAAGCCGGGAGGTTTTCGACCGTAAGCGCCCGGTCCTCAACGTGCCCTTGTTCCGCCATCTGGTTGGGACTAGAAGGCGCGCGGACAGCATGGGATGCTTATGGACGCCGTCACGATCACCACGCCTGCCGAGGATCGCGAGCTCCTGCGCGCTTCGGCCGTCATGGCGGGGATCCTCGCGGCGGGATATTTCAGGCGTGACCTGAAGACGTGGACGAAGGACGGGACCTCGCCGGTGAGCGAGGCCGACATCGTGCTCGACAACTACCTGCATGACGCACTGACCTCGGCCCGGCCCGGCTATGGCTGGCTGAGCGAGGAATCGACGGACGATCCGATCCGGCTGAACCATCGCCGGGTGTTCATCGTCGACCCGATCGACGGGACGCGCGGCTTCATCCGCGGCGACGACAGCTGGACGGTGTCGCTGGCGGTGGTCGAGGACGGGATACCGATCGCCGGGGTGGTGTATGCGCCGGCGCGCGACGAAATGTATGACGCGGCGCTGGGGCTCGGGGCCCGGTTCAACGGGCAGCCGCTGACGCGGCATCGTCATCCCGGGCGGACATCGCCACTGATCCCGGCGCCGGGCGCCGTGCACCAGGAACTGCAGGCGGCGGGGCTCGAGTATACGCGCGGGCCGTTCTTCCCCTCGCTCGCCTACCAGATGGTGCAGGTGGCGACCGGGAGCATCGATGCGGGCGTGGCACGGCGCGGGGCGCGGGACTGGGATATTGCCGGGGCGGCTTGCATCCTCACCGAGGTCGGGCTCGGGTTCGAGGATGTCTGCATAGGTGCATTGCGGTTCAATCGCCCGGAAATCCGGCACGGCGCGCTTGCGGCGCTTGGCGAGGCTTCGCTAAAAGCCCCCCTACATGCTGCGCTGGTGAAGGTCTATGGTTGCCCGCAGCCGCAGGAAGTCGATCTGGAGAGACCGCAGCCGTGAGCAAAGCCCCAAAGAAAGCCCCGCAGAAGCAACTCCTGCACCTCGTGATGGGGGGTGAAGTGGAAAAGGGCGACGAGATCGTGTTCAAGGACCTGACCGCAATCGACATGGTCGGCGTCTATCCCAACTACGCCGCCGCGCAACTGGCGTGGAAATCGAAGGCGCAGCAGACGGTGGACAATGCCGAGATGCGCTATTTCGTGGTTCACCTGCACCGGCTGCTGAACCCCGAAGACGACGAGGCCTGAGCTTGACGATCGCCTCCGGCAACGCCGACGCCGCAACCGCGGCGCGGCCCAGCCATCTCGTCCTGAAGGTGCTGGCGGCGGTCCTCATCGGCATCAAGCTGTGGTCGCTGGTCAGTGTGAACCTCGTTTCCGACGAGGCGTATTACTGGATGTGGGGGCAGCATCCGGGGCTGTCGTATTTCGATCATCCGCCGCTCAACGCCTGGATGATCTGGATCTCCAGCCAGCTGTTCGGGCATGGCATCATCCAGCTTCGGATGTGGTCGGTGCTGACGACGATCGGCACGGCGGCGATTTTCTGGAACTGGGCGAAGCGGTTCGGCGGGGCCGACTGGGAGGGCATCTTCTGGCGCTCGGCCTGCATCTGGCTGGCGGCGCCGATGTTCGGGGTCTACCCGACCTTCGCCACCTCCGACCATGTGCTGTTCTTCTTCATCCTGCTGTCGGGGCACTTCTTCATCAGCTACCTGACAGCGGTGCGCGAGCGTGGCACCGCGCGGCTCGGCGACCTGTACCTCGGTGCGCTGTTCATGGGCGTGACGGGCCTCAGCAAATACAACGCTCTGTTCTTCGGGGTGGCGCTGTTCGCCTACATCGTGGCGAGCCCGAAGCTTCGGGGGTTGCTGCGCAACCCGCACCTCTACCTCGCGGCGCTGCTGGTGGCGGTGGTGGCTTCGCCGGTGCTGATCTGGAACATCTCGAACGGCTTCGCCTCGTTCCAGTTTCACCTGGTGGCGCGGCATGACTCGGGCTTCCTGCACAATGTCACCGACCGGCACATCATCGAGTTCGTCATCCAGTCGGCGCTGATGGCGACGCCGTTCGGGCTGCTCGGCATGATTGCCTTCGTGTTCAGGGCGCCGAAGGACGGGTTCGAGCGGACGGCGTGGGGGTTCGGCAGCTGGTTCTTCTGGCTCTCGACGCTGGGCTTCCTGTTCGTTGCGCTGACGCAGCAGCTGTTCCCATGGTGGAACTTCAGCGCCTACGTGCTCTTGATGCCGTTCATGGGCAAGGTGATGCGGAACGCGGTGCTGTTCTGGGGGCACATCATGTTCGGCATCCTGCTGTCGGTGTTCTACGTCTATTCGTCATCGGTCTACCCGGTGCTGAACCTGATCGATCGGCCCGATCCGACGCGCGAGCGCTACTATGGCTGGGACGAGATCGCTGCGCCGATCGAGGCGGCGATCGCGCAATACCAGCCGGATTTCATCGCCTCGTCGAAATGGGAAAGCGCCAGCGTGGTGGGCTATGCGCTCGATAATCCCGACGTGGTGTCGATCAGCCCCCGGCCGAGCCAGTATCACTACTGGTTCGACAGGGCGGCGCGGGAGGCGCGGCGCGGGCAGAAC
>CAIMLX010000188.1 GCA_903842455.1 uncultured Hyphomicrobiales bacterium
GCCCTGGCCACGGCCGAGTTCGCCACCCTGCGCCTGCGCCTTCTAAAGCTCGGCGCTCGCGTCATCGAGACGGTCTCGCGCGTCCGTCTGGCCTTCGCCGCCGCCTGCCCGCAAGCCGAGCTCTTCCGCACCATCGCCATCGCGCTGCAGCCTGCCGAACCATAGCCGACGGGGCAAGCCGCCCCGCTGAGCCAGTCCCCTCAACCCCCAACGCGTTCCTCAAGTCCAGCCTCAGCCGCGGCGAAAAGCCCGCCGCGAAAACGCGCGTCTCAAGCCTAGCCGCGACGCAAGCCCCGCTCCTGATGAATAGGATGGGCTAGCTAATGTGGAGGAGACGATGAGCGTATTTGCTGCCCTTGATGTGTCGCAGGAGCTGGCGGCCGTCTGCGTTGTCAACCAGGAAGGGTCTATCATTGCAGAAGCGAAGGTCGCGACCTGCCTGGACGCGATCACCGCGTATCTTGAGTGCTGGTCTGACGAACTGGAGCGCGTCGGCATGGAGACTGGCCCACTGGCCGTCTGGCTGTGGAACACTCGGGTGGCGAGAGGCTTGCCGATCATCTGCCTGGACGCCCGCCATGCCAATGGCGTGTTGAAGATGATGCCGAACAAGACTGATCGGCATGATGCGCGCGGCCTGGCACAGATCGTTCGGACCGGATGGTACAAGGCCTTGCAGATCAAGAGCCACGAGGCCTATGTCACCCCGCGCTGCTGACTGCGCGTGATGCCCTGGTGGGCATGCGGGTTCGGCTCGAGAATGAGGTCCGCGGCCTGCTCAAGACCTTCGGCGTCATGTTCGGCAAGCGCGTTGGCGGGTTCAAGCGGCGCGCCGAGGAAATCATCAGTGGCGAGCCCTCGGTTGCGCCTGAGCTAGTGCCGATCTTTGAAGCCCTGATCAAGGCGCGGCGCGACATCCTCGCCCGGATCAAGGCCTTGGATAGTCAGATCCGCACCGTCGTCCGTCGCCACAAGCCAGTGCAGCTGCTGATGACGGCTCCTGGGGTTGGACCTATCACAGCCCTTGCCGTGTTTGCCGCCTTTGACGACGCCAAATCGCTTCAAGCGATCCAGCAGCGCCGGCGCCTATCTCGGCCTGCCCCCTCGACGCTACGAGTCCGGCGAGATCAGCCGAAACGGCGGGGTATCGAAACAAGGCGACAAGTTCGCCAGGTCATGCCTGTTCGAGGCCGCAAACGCGATCTACTGCAGAAACCTCGGTGGATCACGCCTGCGGGACTGGGCCCACTCGATCGCCCAAAGAACCGGGCCGCGAAAAGCCAAGGTGGCTCTTGCACGCAAGCTGGCCGTGACGTTGCACGCCATCTGGCGCACCGGCTCGGTCTTCAAGGACAGCCCCACCAACTCGACCACCAATGCGTTCAAGGACACTGCAATGGCGTGATAGCTGAGATGCCTGCACCAGGCCGCTGAGCGGCGGTGCACCCCATGCGTCCTGCCGGGACGCGCGGCGAGGGTAAGATCGTTCCCTGGACTGCGGCTATCACCGCGCACACCACTTCGATCCACCCGACCTGAACGCAAACAGGCGGCGTCCCCAGAGACGACCGCGGAGAGAACCCTAGAGCCCGGCAAGTGCGGAGAGAATGCACAGGATCAGAGCTTGACCAATGCGATTAGTTAGAGAACGTCCGGGGACACGACCTTTATGGGTGGCGGTTTCCAGTCGTTGACACCCGCTGGCGAAGAAGCTTAGGAGACGCCACTGTGCGGCTCCAATACTCGGGGGTTTCGAATGAAGGGCGACATTTTACACTACGACGACAATTCCGGTACGGGTTACATCGCTGGCGACGATGGAATACGCTATACGTTTATCCGTTCTGATCTGAAGCAACTCCGGCCGATTGGTCCGGGGACCAGGGTGGATTTCGATGTCGATGGTCGCACCGCGACTGATATATTCATTGTCGATGCCCCGGCGCCGCAGATGCGCAGCTATGGTGCGCCAACCAACCTCGGGTCCGGCGTAACGGCCGAACCAGAATTGGGCATGTTTCAATATTTCACTAGAGCGTATACAAGCTACTACGCCAACTTCAACGGCAGGGCACGACGTAAAGAGTATTGGGGCTCCTGCCTAATTTATACTCTATTCCTGATAGGTGTCGTGGCCGTGATTGGGGTGTTGGCGGCGGGCACGGAGGCCTTCAC
>CAIMLX010000189.1 GCA_903842455.1 uncultured Hyphomicrobiales bacterium
GGAGAGGATAGGCCTGACGTGGAACATTCTCCAAATCAGGTAAGTCAGAAAGCGCCGCGCTGCGCGGAGACGTCTTGTGGATGCAGATGGCCTTTCGGGCCCAAGAAAGCGATTGACTCCAAGGAGCACGAAGCCACGGTTCGGAGCCGTGGAACGGCATAAGGTTCCAAGAAGAGGAGTGGTCGATGGGCGATACTATGGTGGACCCGAACAGGCTCAGGGTCGTGTGCAGCCCGTCGAGCTTTGCGTTCGAGACGACATCGGACCTCGCCCCGCTGGACGGACCCGTGGGACAGGACATTGCCGTCGAGGCCATCCGCCTGTCAGCCGACATGCGTCATCCTCGTTTCAACCTGTTCGTCTATGGACCGGAAGGCTCGGGGCGGCATTCTACGGTCCTGCGAATCCTTCAGAACGTCGCGGCCAGCCGTTCCATCCCGAGCGACTGGGTCTATGTGAACAACTTTGCCGAGCCTGACAAACCCCTTGCGATCAGCCTTCCGTCCGGCGAGGCCCCAAAACTCCGAGATGCCGTGGCAGCCATGGTCGACGATCTGGCCAGCCGAATCCCCGCGGTACTCGTGTCCGAGGATTGCCAGACTCGTCGAGCTGCCATCGAGCAGGAATTCTCGACGCGGCGAGAGGCGGCATTCAAGGATCTCGCCGATAGCGCCAGTAAACGCAACGTCGCGATCCTCCGCACGCCCATGGGTTTCACTCTGGCCCCGATGCGGGAGGGCGAAATCCTGAAATCCGAGGCCATGGCGGCCATGGCCGAGGGGGATCGGGGCCGGATCGAGGCGGATCTCGAGGTCACCCATGAAGAACTGGAGGATTTCCTGGTATCGCTGCCCGAACTGGGCCGCGAACAGCGAGAGGCCTTGGCCGCTTTGAACGCGCGCATGGCAGAAAGCGCTGTAAAATCGGCGATGTCGCGCATGAATCGCGGTTTTACGCGTAACCCCGCAGTGAAGCCCTATCTCGAGGCACTGCACAAGGATCTGGTCCTGAATGCGGACCTATTCCTGGCCTGGGAACGCAGCAGCACCGAGGCGCCGTTTCCGCGCGGACCCGCCGCTCTGCACGACGACCCGAGCTTTCATCGATATGCCGTGAATGTGGTCGTGACACATCAGGACGCATCGGGCGCCCCGGTTCTTGTCGAAACCATACCGACGCTGTCAAACCTGACCGGCCGGATCGACTACATGTCCCAGCAAGGGGCGCTTGTCACCGATTTCACCCAGATCAAGCCGGGTGCGCTGCACCGGGCGAACGGCGGCTTCCTGCTGCTTGATGCCAGGCGTGTCCTGAACGAGCCGTTCGCTTGGGATGCCCTCAAGCGCAGCCTCGAGACGCGGACGATCCAGATCACCACCGCCGCCGACAGGCTGGGCCTGATCGCCACTACCTCGATGGAACCGCAGCCCATTCCTCTGGAAGTGCGGGTTGTTCTGGTCGGCGACCAGCAACTGCTGCTGCTCCTGTCGGAACTGGACCCCGACTACGGCCAGTTCTTTTGCGTGTCGGCAGAATTCGCCGACGACATGCCACGCGATGCAGCCGCGATGGAGCTTTTCGCGCGTGTCCTGGTCACGGTCGGGAGCCAAGAGGGGCTGCGCCCAGTGGCTCGCGATGGCGTGGCAGCCCTGATCGACGCCGCGTCGCGCGCGGCGGAAGACCAGCAGAAGCTGTCACTGCGGACATCCGAGGTGCTCGATCTGATGCGGGAGGCCGATCACGGCGCATTGCAGGACGGGTCTGGCGTTATTACCGGCGCGCATGTCGCCGCGGTGATCGCCGCCAGGGAGAGGCGGTTGGGCCGAACGCGGGAAAGTCTGCTGGAGATGGTCCGCGGCGAAAAGCTTCTGATTGCGACCTCGGGTAGTGTAGTGGGCCAGGTCAACGGCCTGACGGTAGCCGAGATCGGAGAATTGCGCTTTGGCATGCCGGTACGGATCACCGCACGGGTCAGAATGGGATCTGGCCGCGTCGTGGATATCGAACGCGAGGCCAAGCTGGGTGGACCGATTCATTCAAAGGCGGTCCTGATCCTGTCGGGTTTCCTCGCGGCCCGCTATGCGGCCGATGTGCCGCTGTCGCTCTGGGCCTCGCTGGTCTTCGAACAGAGCTATGGTCGCATCGAGGGCGACAGCGCCTCGCTGGCCGAACTCTGCGCCCTCATGTCAGCACTGGCCGAAGTCCCCATATCGCAGTCCTTTGCCGTGACCGGGTCGGTCAACCAACTGGGCGATGTGCAGCCGGTCGGCGGCATCAACGAAAAGATCGAGGGGTTCTTCCGCATCTGCGCCGAGCGGGGCCTCACCGGACGGCAAGGCGTTCTTATCCCGCGTGGCAACCTGTCGAATCTGATGCTGCGCGACGACGTGGTTCAGGCCGTCGCAGCAGGCAAGTTCCAGATCCATTCCGTTTCCCATGTGGACGAGGCGATTTCCCAACTGACGGGTCTGCCCGCAGGCCAGCGATCGGCAAATGATGAGTTCGAGACGGGCTCTATCAACGCCAATATCGAGGTCCGGCTTCTGGACTTCGCGCATGCACGGGTCGGGCAGGTCGGCATTCTGAGTGCCCCGGAGTCCTCAAATGACTGAATTGTCCCTCAAGCGGCGGCTCGGCCTGTTGCATGTCGTGCTCTACGGGCTGGGTGTAACCGTCGGGGCCGGGATCTATTCTCTTGTGGGTAGCACGATTGCGCTGGCCGGGGTTCACGCGCCGGTGGCCTTCGTGCTGGCGGCGCTTGTCATGGTCTTTCCGGCCGCCTGCTTTGCCGAACTGACCGGGCGCTATCCTTTTGCAGCGGCCGAGGCCCGCTTCGTGCGCGAAGGCTTTGGATCGCGTGCCCTTTTCGTGCTGGTCGGGCTGGGGGTGACGATGATCGGAATCGTCTCTGCCGCCGCCATCGCGCATGGTGCCGTCAGCTACCTGTCGCGCGTGTTCGAACTGCCCCCGGCGGTGCTTCTGACCCTGGTCATCGGCGGGTGCGCGCTCGTGGCGTCGCTTGGCATACAGTCCTCGGTCGGAGTTGCCGGCGCGCTGACTGTTGTAGAGATCGGCGGTCTCGTGCTGATCATCGGCGGGGGCTTCTGGGCCGAGCGCGATATCTCGGGTCTGGCAGTCCAAGCGGTGCCGGCCACCTTGTCGGCGGCGGTTTGGACCGGAATCATGGCCGCCAGCATGCTGGCCTTCTTTGCCTTCATCGGCTTCGAGGATATCGACTCGATCGCCGAGGAAACGAAGAACCCTCAGAAAACTCTGGCGCGAGGGATCTTCCTGACCCTCCTGATCACGACTTTTCTGTATCTTGGGGTGGTGCTGACCGTCCTCGCCAGTAACGACCTGGGCGAGATCTCCAATGATCAGTCAGTGCTGACGCTGACCTTTGTCCGCAACACCGGCCTTCCGGAAATCGTTCTGATCGCAATTGCCTCTGTCGCCACCCTGAACGGCGTCATCGTCCAGATCCTGATGGCGGGTCGGGTCGTATTTGGCATGGCCAGGGACGGTGAGTTGCCGCGCGGGCTGGCCAGTCTGTCTGCTCGTACAGCGACGCCCGTGCGGGCTACGATGGTCTGTACCGCCGTGACCTTGGTTCTGGCACTAATCTTTCCGATCATCCAACTGGCTGAACTCACTTCAGCGATCACACTTGCTGTGTTTGCGCTCGTTTGCTTGGCGCTGGCCCGCATCCGGGCACGCGGAACGCCGGCGCCCGCAGGAACGTTCCTCGTCTACCGCTGGGTGCCGATCACCGGTGCGATTGCATGTCTTTGTCTGCTTGTAGCCGGCCTCGTACCAGAGTTTTGAAGCCGGCCAACACCGGGCTCTGCCAAGAATACGCATCTCAGGAAACGGGAGAGGCGTCTGGTGCTCGCCCGATCTGAACCGATAGCGGCGCAAGCAAGCCAGGAACGGCATACTTTATTACGTTGCCCCAACCGCGCGTTCAAGGTCTCGCGGCCCAACGGGCTGTGGGTGGTCGACTTCACCTACGTCCATACCTGGGCCGGGTTCGTCTACGTCGCCTTCGTCATCGACGCTTTCGCCCGGCTCATTGTTGGCTGGAAGGTCAGCACAAGCGCCACGGCCGGCTTCGTGCTCGATGCGCTGGAGCAGGCGATCCA
>CAIMLX010000190.1 GCA_903842455.1 uncultured Hyphomicrobiales bacterium
AGCAGCTCGACCTTGGAACCGACCGCCGCCGCAATCGCAGGCAGCGCCGCAATCGTCGATGGCGCTCCGTCGAGTTGGCGACCACCGTGATTGGAGACAACGAGTGCGTCCGCGCCCACCTGCTGCGCGGTGATGGCATCTTCGGGATCGTTGAGTCCCTTGAGTACCAGCTTTCCCTTCCAGCGATCGCGTATGCGGCGAACGTCGTCCCAGTTCAAGCTTGGATCGAACTGCGCATCGGTCCACTCGGCCAGGCTGGTCTTGCTAGTGACGTCCCGGACGTGTCCCTGGAGGTTTCCGAAGTCCATCTTCCTAACGCGCAGCATTTCTGCGCACCAGGCGGGCTTGCTTGCGAGGTTCAACAGGTTGCGCAGCGTCGGCTTGGGCGGCGAGGACAGGCCATTGTAGATGTCCTTGTGGCGCTGCCCGACCATCTGCAGGTCCAGCGTCACGACGAGGGTCGTGACGCCCGCCGCCTCGGCCCGCTGCATCAGGCTTTCGGTGAAGCTACGGTCCTTGATCACGTAGAGCTGGAACCAAAATGGCTTTGTCGCGACGCGGGCGACATCCTCAATAGACGCGATCGAGACCGTCGAAAGCGTGTAGGGTATCCCAAAACCCTCGCAGGCCTGCTGCGCGGCGATCTCGCCATTGGGCCACGTCATGCCAGTCAGGCCGGTCGGAGCGATCCCAACCGGCATCCTGACGGGTGCTCCAAGCATGGTGCTGGCGGTCGAACGCGCCGAAACATCCACGGCCACCCGCTGCCTGAGCCGGATCGCCTGGAGGTCCCTGGCGTTGGCACGGTAGGTGGCCTCTGTCCACGAGCCTGCATCGACATAGTCGTAGAACATCTTGGGCACTCTGCGCCGTGCGGCAACGCGCAGGTCCTCGACACATGCAAAGCGTTTCATAGCGAACTGACTTCGATCGAGTACGAGGTCTTCCAGAGCACCCCCCCGGTGAAGTCGGTGGCTGTCCGGACCCCGGCGGCGCGCAACGGCGATGCATCGTTTCTGGCAACGGCAACACCAAGGTCCCAGGGGGCAGCCACCGGCTCGATCCCGAGCGCGCAGTGGCGTCCATTCCACGGGAACGCGGTTCGCCCGCGGTTAGAAATCCAGAGGTTGCAGGACGGAAAGTCCTTCGCTTTCCAGTGCAGATCCACGCGGTAGCGGTCCGCTCGGTTGGTCAACCGAGCATGCCCGTCAGCATGTCCGACCAGCACGACCTCCTCGGTCACCACCGCAAGAGGATGGCGCGAGAGATCCATTGGTGCGCCGTTCTTGTCGCGGGCGGCCTGCAGCGATTCGAAGACCCCGCCATGGGCGAGCTTCGAGACTCCCGGCTCGGCATCGACCGGGTAGGTGTAGACCTTGATCGCTTCCCCTCCGACGTCGAGTTCGGCTGCCCCGACGGCATCGGGGAGGCGAAAGACCGGGTGCACGCCGATCGGCAGGGCGATGGTCTCGCGCGGCATGATTTCGAGAGTGAACTCAAGCATGGCCTTGCCCGGTACGCCACCAATGACACGGCGAACCCACGCGATCGGGTGATCCTCCGGGAAGTCCAGCCTGAATTCCAGGCAGCCCCCATCGGCTCTCTCGAGCTTGAACGGGAGATTCGCACTCGGGCCGTGAAAATACTGTCTAAGGCTCTCGGTATCGACCTGATTACCGACCCAGGCGGACGGCAGATCGGGCCGTGCTTCGGGCATGCCGAACGGGATGCACGCCCAATCGCCGCGCAGACGCTTCAGCAACGGCGGAAGTTCGTCATACCGCGGATCGCCTTCCGGATTGTCCGACCATGGCGCAATGGCGAACGGCTGGATCGTCCGACCGTCGTCCAGCCGGAAACTGGCCGGGGCGCACATGGCGCCAACAGCGGCTACCGAAAAATCCCCGCGATCCCAAACCGCTTTCTGATTGTCCATTCTAGCTGCTCACCGTGCTTGGATTGAGAGCCGCCAGGCTCCCGAAATAGTGCTCGCGCCGACCGCCGGCACGGACCGAAAGTTCGAACAGCGATCCAGCATCGGGCGCCGCAATGAAGTCGGCGGTGCTCATGCCGTTCGCAGCCGAGGTGAAGGCCAGTCGATCGAGGTTGTGACCGAAAAAGCAGACACTGGACGGTCGTTGAACAGGCACCTTATGCGTCTCGATAAGCCTGCCGTCGGGCGCGATCCTCTTGATGTTCCAGCCGTTCCACTGACCGCTCCAGATGGTGCCGGAGCTGTCTACGCAAAGCCCGTCCGGAAGTCCCTCGGCCGCCGGATGATCGAAGAGGACACGTTGGCGACTGATCGTTCCGTTCTCCACCGAGAAGTCGAAGGCGAAGGTCTTCTGCGCGGTCGAGTCATTGAGGTAGAGGGTCCGGCCGTCCGGACTCCAGTCGATGCCGTTCGGCAACTCGAACACGAAGCCGCTGTCCGAGACATGGCCATCCGGCATTACGGAAAACAGCCTGCCGTCGGTGAACTTCGCTGGGGCATGGATGTCATCGATCATCGTGCCGACCCACAGCCGGCCGGCAGCGTCTACGCGCCCATCATTGGCCCGCATGAGCGGCGTGTCGATCGGCAATGTGGCGACTGGCGTTTCCGCTCCGGAACGCAGATCCACCAGCAGGACATCGGCGCCCGATGCTACGACGACAACGTCCGTGCTTTCGGTCAGGCCAAGGCAGCCGGGGCTTTTCCTCGTGATCCAGACCCCATCCTGGCGCGCCTCGCTGATGCGATAGCGATGAATTCTGCGGCGGTGGATGTCGACCCAGTAGAGCGCTTCGAGGCGCGTATCCCAGATCGGCCCCTCGCCCAGGCTCGCATTCGCCTGATGCACAACACAGATTTCTGCCTCCTCCACACTTCCGCTCCTACACACTTGCCATGTCATATGACATCCTATAGCCATATATCATCCTTGGGTGCAACCCAATGAGATGTCGACAAGGAGGAGAAGAGATAATGTCCAATACGAAATGGACGGCCGCCCTGGTGCCGTTTGCGGCACTGCTGGGGCTTGTGGTCGCCAATCCAGTCTATGCTCAGGATGGCGTTGCAATCGCCGCCAAGACGTTCTCGTCTGAAGTGTGCACGCCGGCGGATCCCGCGGCGGTGGCCAACATTCCAGCGGGCGTGTCAGGCTTCACGGGCTACGAATCGGCGCCTGGGGACTGGCTTCGTGAAGCCGATGCCAGCGCCCTCAAGGGCAAGCGCGTGGCGCTCACGGCTATGGGGCTGGGGCAGCCATTCTTTCTGGCGATCAAGGGACACTGGGAGAGGATGGCCACCAAGTACGGCTTCGAGCTGAAGGTCTATGACGGCCGCTTCGACGCGGGCACCGTGCAGAAGATCGTCGATGACGTGATCTCGGACGCCCCCGACGCCGTCGCCTTCGCACCGCTCGACAGCGCCGCCGCCGTGGGTCAGGTCAAGCGCATCCAGGAAGCCGGCATCAAGGTCGTCACCTACAACGTGCAGCCAACCGAAGTGGTGGCCCCGCGCGTCTTCGCCAACGACTACGACGGCCCGCTGATCGTCGGCTGCAATGCAGCCACTTACTTCAAGGAGCGCTTCGGCGACAAGGCCGCCGTGATCGGCGTGGTCGACTACCCGATCCTGCCGCAGGTTCAGGATCGGAAGAACGGCTTCCTAAAGGGCTTCCTGTCGATCATCCCGACCGCGACCATCGCACAGGCTGTGGACGGCGGCGCAACCATCGACAAGGCAAACCCGGCCGCCGGCGACATGCTGCAGGCACACCCCGACATCAA
>CAIMLX010000191.1 GCA_903842455.1 uncultured Hyphomicrobiales bacterium
CGGCACAAGGCCGGTCAGGTCGAGCAGGTAGTTCGACCGCCGCGTCGACAGCTGCGCCGCATAGCCGATATCGTTCATGAAGATGACGTCGGGCACTTCCGACCCCGACTGCATGCCCAGCTGGATCTTGGCCACAAGGCCGGCCGGGTCGATCGTCGTGACGTTCAGCTTAACGTTGTCGTGCGTCTGGTCGTAGAGGTCGAACATCGTGAGCCGGACCGGGTCCGACCAGACGTTCAGCGTCACTTCCTGCGCCACCGCAGTGCCCGCCATAAGCGTGAGCCCACCGGCGATGGCCAGAGCGCTCCTTCCGAGAATTCGCATGCTTAGTCCCTCCTGTTGCGCGCCGGCTTTTGTGCCGGGGCTTTATGGGTTCGCCGCCGAGGCGATGGCCTTTCCGGCAGCGTCGAAAACATAGAGCTGGCTGGGCCGCAGCCCGATCTGCACCGCCTGCCCGGGCGTGAGCGCCGTCTGCCCGATCACCTGCACGGTGATGACGTCGGGTGCGCCCGCATCGAGGTAGACGAAGGTGATGTTGCCGAGCCGCTCCACCGACTCGACCTTCGCCGGCAGCGCCGTGTCACCGGCGGCCGGGCCGGAGACGATTTCCACCGCTTCGGGACGAACCCCCACCGTAACCTTGTCACCGGCCTTGGCCGGCATCGGCAGCGCGATCCGCGCGCCGGCATCGGCCTCGAGCCCGAGCGTCGCCACCCCGCCCTCCGCAGAGACCACGTGGCCCGGCAGCAGGTTCATCTTGGGCGAGCCGATGAAGCCCGCGACGAACAGGTTGTTCGGCCGAGAATAGAGTTCGAGCGGCGGCCCCACTTGCTGGATATGGCCATTGTCGAGCGCCACGATCCGGTCGGCGAGCGTCATCGCCTCCACCTGGTCGTGCGTCACGTAGATCATCGTGGTGCCCAGTTCCCGATGCAGCCGCTCGATCTCGAGCCGCATCTGCACCCGCAGCGCCGCATCGAGGTTGCTCAGCGGCTCGTCGAACAGGAACACCTTGGGGTTGCGTACGATGGCTCGGCCGATCGCCACGCGCTGCCGCTGCCCGCCCGACAGCTGCGCCGGCGAGCGGCTCAGCAGGTCGTGGAGCCGCAGGATCCGCGCCGCTTCCTTCACCCGCTTGTCGATCTCGTCGCGCGAGAACCGCGCCAGCCGCAGGTTGAAGGCGATGTTGTCGTACACGTTCATGTGCGGGTAGAGCGCGTAGCTCTGGAACACCATGGCGATGCCGCGCTCCGCCGGCTCGGCGAACGTCACGTCCTTGCCGTCGATCAGCACATCGCCGCCCGAGACCTGCTCGAGCCCAGCCACCATGCGCAGCAGCGTCGATTTGCCGGAGCCCGAGGCGCCGACAAACACCACGAACTCGCCATCGCCGATCGTCAGGTTCACCGACTCGATGACGCGCACCGGGCCGAACGACTTGCTGACGTTCTTCAGTTCGACAGTGGCCACTCAGCAGCCCCCGCCCATGCGAATGCAGTCCGTCAGCGTCATGATCCCCTCCGCTGAGATATTTTTGCGCGGAATTGATATCTCAAGTCAAGCGCCGATACCCCCAACAAAGGTCGAAACGATAGCTAACCCCGCGTGACATCACGCCAAACCGCTGTTCCGCCGCCCTTCGGCTGGGGAAAACCTGATATTTCAAATTCCAGGAATGATCGACTAAGGTAGGGAGGCAACTCCGCCAAACACCTGCCGAACGAGTTCGATGTCAGATATCCGCCAGGACAATGAGGGCTACCGCCGCTTCCGCGCCGCCATGCAGGAGGGCAAGCTGCAGCCGGGCATGGTGGTGACGCAGAACGAACTGTGCGACCTGCTCGGCCTCTCGCTGTCGCCGCTGCGCGAAACGCTGGTGCTGCTCGAGGAATTCGGCCTCGTCGAGATCAAGCCGCGCACGGGCATCCGGATCGTCTACCCGGAGGTCGCCTTCATCCGCGAGAACTACCAGTTCCGCATCATGATCGAGGAGTTCGCGCTGCGCAGCTTCGGCAACACCGTCACCGCCGAATGGCTGGAGAACATGCGCGAAAGCCACGAGGAATGCCGCGGCAACCTCACCGATGGCGGCCCCTTCCAGGAAGAGCAGTTGCGCTTCCTCGCCCTCGACATGCGCTTTCACCGAGACATCGTCGAGGCGCTCGACAACCGCGCCATCCTCGACACCCACACCCGCCTGCAGGAAAACATCCGCATGGCCCAGCAGGTCCACCGCCGCCCCGGCTTCCGCGGCGCCCTGCTCGAAACCGTCGACGAACACCTCAGGGTCATCGACGCCCTCGAAAACCACGACGTCGAAGCCGCCGTGGCGGCGCTCGAAGCCCATTTCCGCGCCTCCACCCACCGCACGTTTGCGGCTTAGGGAGCGGTGAAGCTTCAGCGTCGGTCAACCAAAGCAATGAGTTCGTGCAGACCGGTCGACTTGTCCGGGCTGAAAGTCTAGGGTTGGCATCCACGAAAAGGGGCACATGATGCCAAACCGTTTCGATGCTTTCCTGCACAGCGAGAATATCAAGAACTTCGAGGCCAGGATCAGGGCGGAGACCCACCCGGGTCGCCTTGCTTTGCTCAATTCCATGCTTGAGCAGGAAAAGGCCAGAATGACCGGAAAAAAGCCTCCTGTTGCACCACTGGCATAAGGCCATCCGGTCTGCTCACGATCGTCAGTGACCGGTGTGAGCGCCGACAGGCCGTTGCACGGCCTCGTCACGGAGCATCCTCTCCCGCCTGCGGGGCACAAGCCGTGCCGCAGGCCCACCTCTGACGAACTGCCTCCGCCTGCCGACCGGCCATCGCCGATGGCCGGAGTTGAGCCGCTGCCCTCCCTCCCCTTGCGGGGAGGGTACCGAAGCTTGCGAGCGCAGCGAGGTAGCGCAGGTGGGGGTGGGGGTCGGCAACGGCACTGCACCAATCGAGCCGCAACTGGCGGTGTCGGCAAGCAATTCACCGCGGCTAGCGCTTCAGGGCCATGGTTCCGTCGTCCACGTGGGCTAGCACCCACGCCCCAGCAAGGCATGGACCCGCCATAGCTGCGGCGAAAGTCGCTCTGCTTGCCATCTGCGTTCGATTTCGGGGTCCTGACCGGCCGCTTTCATGGCTTTGCGGGCATAGTTCGCGGCGTGGGGAGCATGGGTGGCGACGTGCGCCGTCGCCGCAGCATGGCCCGCTGCCCTGGCTGCTGCTACCGCAGCCGGGCTTGATGACTGCCTCGCGGCGGCATGAGAGGCAAAAGCTACCTTCCTCGCCTCCGCCATGCCCAACTCACCGCGCTGCCATTGTCTGGCCGCTTCTATCGCTTGACGTGGGCGATGGTCGTCCGGTGACTCAGCCTCAAATAAAGCGAGGACATGGTCCGCACAATCGGCAGCCCACAAAGCCAACTCGTGATGCTGATGCACTTGCCGCCCCGAATGGTCACGATCACTCAGGTTCCCATACCAGACTCTGGCCTACCCACCCTACTCCGACCTACCTCGAGCGAGGGGAAGCGCCTGTCGCGATGCCCCCCTCGCGGCCTTCCCCTCACACCGCCGGCACCGGATACGCCGTCTCCAGCAGCACCGGCACGATCCGGTGCTTCGTCGCCTGCTCGTAGTCGTAGGCAAAGCCCAGCAGTTCCGCCTCGCTCCACATCCGCCCCACGAAGATCAGCGCGAACGGGGCGCCGTTGGCATATTCCCCAGCCGGCACCGTGACCCCCGGCAGGCCGGCAATGTTGATCTCCGATACCGTCGTCGCGAGGTACTCGGCCTTGTCGAAAATCCCCGGCAGCGGCCCTTCCGACTGCGGGAACACCAGCCCGTCGAGCTGGTTGTCCGCCATCACCTTGTTGAACAGCGTCAGGTAGGCAACCCGCGCAGCGAGAAACTCGCTGAGGTCCGGCGGCAGCGTCGGATCCTCGAGCGACGTCCGCACCACGGCACTGTTCTGTGCCAGTCTGCCCAGAATACCGTCGGCGCCGAACGGGTCGGAGGGCAGCATGGCGGCCAGCGCCTTGAACGAGCTGGGCGCGCCCACCGGCTGCATGCGACGCAGAAAATTCTCGAAATCGTGGACAATGGATTCGAGCCCGCGCGAGTCAAAGCCGACACTGGCGGTGAGCGAGGTGAATGTGGTGCCGGCGAACGGGTCGTCGACCAGCACGGCGCCCCGCATCTTCAGCTCCTCGGTCGCGGTCGCATAAAGCGTCGCCGTCTCCTCGGCCACCGGCTTGCTGCGCCAGCCCGCGCCATAAAGCCCGAGCCGCTTGCCCTTGAGCGCCGTGCCGGACAATAGCGAGGTGTACCCCCCCGCGGGCAGGTTGCCGATTGCCGCCACCGTCTTGGGGTCGGCCGGGGTGTAGCCCGCCAGCACGTCCATCAGGATCGCCGCGTCGCGCACCGTGCGCGCATGCGGCCCCACCACGTCGCGGGTCGAGCCGGCGAGCGGCGCAACGCCAGTATTGGGGATGAGCGCGAAGGTCGGCTTCACCGAGATCAGGCTCTGCGCCGCCCCCGGATTCTGGATCGAGCCGCCGGTCTCTTCGGCCAGTCCCACCACCGCGAAGCTGGCGGAAATCGCCGTGCCGGTGCCTGACGAGCTGGCGCCCGGCGCGATGTCGCGGTTCACCGCATTGTAGGTCGGCCCGTCCCAGCTGGTATTGGCCCGCGCCCCGTCGAAACTGAACGCCGGGATGTTGGTCTTGCCCAATATCACCGCGCCCGCCGCCTTGAGTCGCGCCACCACCGGCGCATCCACCGACGGGATCAGGTCGAACCCGCCCGCCCGGCTCGACAGCGGCGCCCAGCCCCCGGTCGACGGCAGCCCGACGAAATCCATCGCCTCCTTGATCACCACCGGCACCCCGGCCAGCGGCCCCAGCATCTCGCCCGCCGCCCGCCGCGCGTCGATCGCCCGCGCATCGGCCAGCGCCGCCTCGTTCATGAAGGTGAAGGCGTTGTAGTAGGGCTCGTATTTTTCGATCCGCCTGAGATGCGCCAGCGTCAGCGCCTCCGAGGTGAACCGGCCCTCCGCAAACCCCGCCTGCACATCGGCAATGGTCAGCTCGGTGACGTCGATATCCCCGGCTTCCACCGGCTTGGCGAGGACGTTCATGCATATCTCCTGGGAATGACGTGAGGGTTGGCCGGCCCCGGGGGGAGGGACCGGCCCTTGGGGCCGCAACAAGCCACGAAGTGGCCTCGGGGGGTCAGGCTGCGGCTTTGACGGCGCTCGACTTGTCGATCAGGTCGAGCAGGTATGGCGTGTCCATCACGTCGGCGAAGATCGTGTACATCGACAGCAGCGTGCCGAGGTGTTCCTCATCGCTGAGCGTCGCGTTAGCATCGCTCATGAAGATCACCTTGTAGCCCATCTGCAGCGCGTCCCGCGCCGTGCTCTCGCAGCAGCAATTGGTCAGCGTTCCCGTGATGATCAGCGTATCGATACCCTTCGCCTTGAGCTGGGCATCCATGTCGCAGGTCTCGGGGATCAGTGCCGAAAAGCGGGTCTTGTCGACGATGATGTCGCCGGCCTTCACCTCCATGCGCGGATCGATCTCCCAGTCCGGCTTGCCGGCCGCCATCTTGGCCTGCCCGTCGCGCTGCGCTGCGCCCAGCGTCTCGAACCAGTATTCCCAGCTGTGCTTTTCGGCCGGGTCATAGGTGTAGCGGGTGAACACATTCACCCCGCCCGCCTGCCGCACCGCCTCCGAGATCGTGTTGATGGTGCCAAAAATCTCGCGCGTCATCGGCACCTCGATCGGCGCCCCGACCTCGACGAAGCCGACCTGCATGTCGACCACCACATGCGCCACCTTGCGCATGTCGAGCCCGGCGTAGATGTGATCGCCGCCGCGCACCTTGCGGACACGATCGACGATGTGGGCGGGAATGGTGACATTGTGCATCGGAGGTTCCTCTTCGGTTGGGTTCAGGAAAGGGTCGGATGGCGCGCGTGCCAGCTCGTCGCGCCCTGGAAGGCGTGACCAGCCGCAAACAGCTGGGCTTCGCCGAGGTGCTGCCCGGCCAGCTGGAAGCCCATCGGCACGCCGCGCACATCGACCCCGCCCGAGAGCGACAGCGTCGGCTGCCCGGTCATGTCGAACACGGCGGTGAAGCGGGTGAGCCCGTCGAACTCGTCGGCCGTCATCGAGCGGCTGAACATGTCGGCCAGCGGCGCGGGCGTCGGGATCGCCGGCACCAGCAGCATGTCGCAATCGAGCATGGTCTTCGCCACCGCGCCCGCCAGCTTCAGGCGGTACTGCATCGCCTCGGCCAGCCCCTTGCCAGTCGCCGCATGCCCGATCTCGAGCAGTGCCGTCAGCACCGGGCCATACTCGTCCTGCCGCGACGGATAGGTCGCGCCATGCGCCGCGGCACATTCGGTGGCGCAGATCGTCGTCCAGTGCGCGCCCATCTCGCTGACCGACGGAAATGTCACCGGCACGATCCGCGCACCGAGGCTGGTGAACACCGCGATGGCCTCACGCATCATCGCCGCCACTTCGGGCGCCGCGGTTGCGAACACATACTCCTCGTCGAGCCCGATCCTAAGCCCGGCAATCGAGCCCCCAAGCCCCGCCAGATAGTCCGGCACCGCAGCGTTCAGCGTCGTCGTATCCTTGCTGTCATGCCCGGCAATCGCCCGGAGCATCACGGCCGCATCCGCCACCGTCCGCGTCATTGGCCCCACATGGTCGAGGGAATCCGCCAGCGCCCACACCCCGGCGCGGCTCACCCGCCCCCAGGTCGCCTTCATCCCGGTCAGCCCGCACGCCGTCGAGGGCAAGCGGATCGAGCCGCCCGTGTCTGACCCAAGCGAACCGTAGCAAAGCCCCGCCGCCGTCGCGACGCCCGACCCCGACGACGACGCGCCGGTCCACACTCCGTCCGCCCAGGGGCTCACGGGCGTATTCATCTTCGGGTGGTGCCCGGCCCAGGCACCCTCGGTCATGCTGAGCTTGCCGAGGATCACCGCCCCGGCGCCCTCCAACCGCTCCACCACCGTCGCGTTGGCCGCCGCCATGTGTTCGCGATGAATGAAAGTCCCGGCGCTGGTCGGCGCGAAGGTCGTGTCGCACAGGTCCTTCACCGCCACCGGCACACCATGCAGCGGCCCGCGCCAGATCCCCTGCGCCAGCTCCGCCTCGGCCCTCCGCGCGCCCTCGAGCGCGTGCTCCGCCGTCACCGTGGCGTAGCTCCTGAGCCTGCCATCGAGCGCCGCGATCCGCTCGAGCAGCGCCCGCGTCACCTCCACCGGGCTCACCACCCCGGTCCGGATCAGCTCCGACACCCCAGGCAGGCTGAGGTAGTGCAGCTCGTCGATGGCAGCGAAAGTGTGCGGCGCCTTGGCGTCCATGAGCGGAATCCGATTTGATGTCTCTGCTGATAGTCAAATACGGAAATATCGAAAACGCAAGCGGACTCTTGGACGAAACGGGGATGCCTACCATTTAGGCACTTTTTCCATTCGGTCAAAAAATCATCATTCGTTTGACAAGCGCGAGCCAACTGGTCAGTGTGCCATCTCTCAGAGCCCGGGAGATCGTTCACCCGGCAAGCTTTGCGATTTCTTGCGGGGAGCGGTGCATGAAAGTCGGCATGCTGCATGCGAGGCGGGGTATTGCGGGCATGTGGTCGCCGGCGCTCGATGCGGCCGCGCTGCTCGGCGCCGCCGAAATCAACCAGCAGGGTGGCATCCTCGGCGAAGAGCTCGAGGTCGTCTTCGGCGATTGCGGCTTCGGCTCCGGCGAACTTGCCGAGGCGGCAGTCGATCAGCTCATCGAGGTCGAGGGCGTGCGCGCCATCATCGGCAGCCACACCTCCGACCTGCGCGATACCATCACCCGCCGGGTCAGCGGCCGCCTCCCTTACATCTATACCTCGCAGTACGAGGGCATCGCTGTCGGCCCCTCCACCGCCGCCATCGGCACCACCGATGTCGAACTGCTCGGCCCGGCGCTCCACTGGCTCAAGACCACCCGCAACGCCGATCGCTACTTCTTCGTCGGCAACGATTACATCTGGCCGCGCATCACGCTGGGTACCGCCCGTCAGGCCCTGCGCCAGCAGCAGTCCGAACTTGTCGGCACCGCGCTGGTCTCGACCCGTACGCTGGACTTTTCGTCCCTCATCCGCACCATCGCCGCCTCCACCGCCCAGGTCGTGGTCATGGCCCTTGTCGGCCAGTGCGCCGTCGAGTTCAACCGCGCCTTCGCCGCCGCCGGCCTCGACCAGAAGCTGCTGCGCTTCGGCCTCATCGTCGACGAGACGGTGATCTGCGGCATCGGTGCCGATGCCACCACCAACCTGTTCACCGCGTCGAGCTATTTCGCCGGCCAGCAGTCGCACCGCAACGACTCCTTCCTCGAGCGCTACCACGATGCCTTCGGCACCCACGCCCCGCCGGTCTCCGCCGGCAGCATCGGCGCCTACGAAGGCCTGCACGTCCTCGCCGGCCTCGTGCGCGAACTCGGCACCTTCGACAGCCGCCGCCTCGCCCGCGAACTCAACCGCTCCGGCTCCCGCCGCCTGCCCCGCCACATGTTGGCCGACCAGCCCACCGGCGTCAGCCCCACCGTCTACCTGGGCGAAGCCGAGGGCGTGACGCTCCGCGTCGTCGGCGAACTCGCCCACTAGCCCCTGCTCCCCACACCAAAAATTAGTTCATCTGGCAATATTGTCAGACTGAAGTCGCAATGCTATCCACCCACTATGGGCGGCCGGACGATTCCATTCGGCCGGGGTAGTCACATCCGCAGTTCGGTCGGCCAGCACCCGGGAACCCGGTTGCCGTCGTCGAATTACTGGATTTGACGACTGTTGAAAAAGACTGGAGGGGGACTGCCATGGCACAACCGCGGATGAAGGATCAGCTGGCCTACATGATCGCCAGCCTGAACCGTCAGCTGGAAAGCGAGCTCGAGGATCGCCTGCGTCCCGGCGGCGTGCCGATCGAGCAGTACCGCATCCTCGAGGTGCTCGACGCCAGCGAACCGGCTGCCATGGGCGAGATCGCGCAGCAGTCGCTCATCGAAGCCCCCACCCTCACCAAGATCGTCGACCGCATGGTAGCCGAGGGCCTCGTCTATCGCGCCCCCGATCCCAACGACCGGCGCCGCGTTCTCATCCTCGCCACCCCGGCCGGCAAGGCGCTGTTCAAGCGCCTGCGCGGCGTCTCCACCGCCCAGGAACAGCGGATCGTCGATCTGCTCGAAGGCGAAAAGGCCGCCGCGCTGCGCAGCCTCCTCAAGGAACTGATCCAGTAGCCTGCCGACTGGGCAGTCCTGCGACGTGAACGCCTTGCCTCGACGCGCCGGGCATGGTGATAGACGCCGGGCCGCACACGGCACGAGGGGTTTTCGATATGCACAAGGTGATCTTCGACACCGATCCGGGGATCGACGATGCGATGGCGTTGCTGTTCCTCGCGGCCTCACCCGAGGTCGAGCTGATCGGCATCACCACCACCTTCGGCAACGGCACCATCGAGACCACCACCCGCAACGCCCTCTATCTCGCCGAGCGCTTCGGCATCACCGCGCCAGTGGCGCAGGGCGCCGGCGTCCCGCTGGTCGGCGAGGCTGGTGAGCCCCCGACCTTCGTCCACGGCCACAATGGCCTCGGCGACATCGACCTGCCCCCTTCCCTCACTCGCACCGCCGATCCCCGCCCGGCCCACCGGCTGATCATCGACCTTGTTCGCGCCCATCCGGGCGAAGTCGAGATCATCGCCGTCGGCCGCATGACCAACCTCGCCCTCGCCCTGCGCGAGGACCCCGGCATCGTCCCATTGGTGAAGCAGGTGGTGATCATGGGCGGCGCCTTCGGCATCGGCGGCGTCCTCGGCAACGTCACCCCCGCCGCCGAAGCCAATATCTGGGGCGATCCGCTCGCCGCCGACGAGGTCACCGCCGCAGCCTGGCCGCTCGTCATGGCCGGCCTCGACGTCACCCAGCGCACCCGCATGCCGACAGCCTACCTGCGCGCCCTCGCCGAGGAGGCAGGCGAAGCCGGCCGCTTCATCTGGGAGATTTCCCGCTTTTACGAAGACTTCCACCGCCAGGGCGGCGTCGATAGCATCTACGTCCACGACAGCTCCGCCGTGGCGTACCTGCTCGACCCCACCCTGTTCGAAACCCGCCGCGGCGCCATCCGCGTCATCACCGAAGGCCTCGCCTTCGGCCAGACCGTCCAGAAACCGGCCGGTACAGGGTTTCCCCCCAGCGCCTGGGACCACCGCCCGGAACACCTCATCTGCACCAGCGTCGACTCCGACCGCCTGAAACGCCTCTACGCAGACACCCTGCGCCAAGCCAGGTAGCCGCCACCCAACACCCCTGAGGCCCCGACTCATCGCCTTCTCCCCCTGTGGGGCGATTGCTTGTGGTGTGGTCAGGCCGCTGGTCACCTCCCGCCCTTGCGGGGGAGGTAGCGTCGCTAGGAGCGAAAGCGACGTAGCAGAGCTAGGTGGGGGGTATGACCGAGGCTTGGGCTTGACCGCGCCCTCGGCAAAACCCCCTCCCTACCTCACGCTAAGGCGCTTCGCGCCTAAGCTTCGGTACCCTCCCCGCAAGGGGGAGGGTGGCCGTGGCCTGAAACCGATCCGCTCGCGATTGCCCGACCGGCATCCGGCAGCCGGATGAGGGGTCGCCTCAAGCAGCACAACGCCGCCCTGACACCAAGCCCCCTGCCAGACCAGCCAACCACGGGTCACCCCCGAAGCCGGTTCCCCAACGCGTGTCATCCCTGCGAAAGCAGGGACCCAACTCGAAGCCGGCGCAGGTGAAAACGTGGGGCCCTTCCTCGCAGGGATGACACGTTAGAGCACGTGCAGCCTCACCGGCCACATCATCCACAAAAGGCGAAGCGGACGCCGGGCCTGTCGGGAGCCCGTCGCCCGCTTCATCA
>CAIMLX010000192.1 GCA_903842455.1 uncultured Hyphomicrobiales bacterium
AGAGAAAGTGGCGGAGAGAAAGGGATTCGAACCCTTGAGACGGTTCCCCGCCTACACACTTTCCAGGCGTGCGCCTTCGACCACTCGGCCATCTCTCCGCTGACAGCTTGCGCTATCCGCCTCGGCCGGTTGAAGGGCAGGAGTGGTGGTCGAACCGCTCCAGAGGCGCGGCGCAATATACTCATCGACGTCCTCATAGCAAGCCGTGTGTGACGCTTGTCTTGTGTGCAAGGCGACGGCCGTGGCAGAAGGGCGGTGCGCCGACATGGGCGCACAGGCGAAAGCGGCAGCGACTGGACGGCGGATGCGGCTCATTCTGCGGATATTGGGCACCTGGCTCCTCGGCGTCGCGCTGATCCTGCTGATCATCGACGGCACCCGCTCGCTCGGCGCCAATGCGCTGGTGTTCACCGCGTTCGGCGATGCCTGGACCTGGCTGAACGCCGAGAGCCTCGTGGCAACGCGCGCCTTCCTCACCAGCCGCTTCTTCGGGCCGGTGCTGGAGCCGACCATCGCAGCGCTGCTGACCTTCCCCAGCTGGGCCGTGCTGGCCGTGCCGGGCGTGCTACTCGCCTGGATGGGACGATCGCGCCGGACCCGCATGTTCGTGCAGCATGACCAGATCTGACCTGCACAACCCGAAGGACTTCGCGGCCTTTGTGACAGGCCTGCCGGCGGTGACGCTCAATCCGCAATGGGGCTCGCAGGTCGCCAAGGTTGGCGGCAAGGCGTTCTGCCTGCTCGGCGACGGGCCGGACGGCGGGGCAGGGTCGATCGTCTTCAAGGTCAGCGAGATCGCCTTCGATGGGCTGGTCGAGCTCGAGGGGATCGGGCAGGCGGCGTATTTCGCCAAGCGGCAATGGGTGAGCGTGGCCCCGGGCGCGCTCGAACCGGATCTGCTCGAGGGCTATATCCGCCAGTCGTATGCGCTGGTGACGGCCAAGCTGACGCGCAAGCTGCGGGCTGAACTGGGGCTATGAGCCGACGCTGAAGCTGCGCAGCGCACTTCCGGATGGCGACGTTTCGGTGAGCCAGCCGGGGAGTTCGCCGGCGTCCAGGAGCTTGACGAAAGAGTCGGGCGCTGCGGCGGGCAGGCCACGCATCTCGGGCATGGCCGGGCAGACCACGACGAGCGAAATCCCGCGGTCGGCGAGGATTTGCCGGGCCTCTTCGATCGGCTCGTTGAAGAACCTGAAGCTGTCGCGCACCCCGTCCTGGTTGCGGTGGTAGGGCGCGGCGACCACGGCGTGCGGGGTGAACAGCAGGATATGCGAGCCGAGGTCGACAGGGCTCATGATCCGCGTCGCCGGCAAGGCGGCGAGCGCGGTGAAGGCAACGGGCTGGCGGCACGCCGTTTCGGTCGGGGCTGCAGTCTCGGTGATGGGCGCGGTCTCGTCGGGGGTGGCGATGGCCGTAGCGGTGCCGACGATGACAGCGAGGCCGAGGCCGGCAAAGCCGATCCAGCTGCCGACAAGACCGAGGATGCTGCCGATGCTGGAGCGCCTGAGGTAGCGCGCCCGGGCGGCGACGATCAGGGCTGCCCCGGCGGGGACGGCGAGGCTGGTGGCGAAGCGGCCGGCCCGCACCTGCACCAGTGCCACCAGAACCGCGATGGCAAGGAAGCAGGCATAGGCGATCCATTTCGGCCGCCGCTCGGCGTCGCCGCGGATGATGGCCCAGACGGCGACGGCAAGGGCGAGCAGGGCAGGGACGCTGACGGCGATGACATAGACCGGGTTGTTGAAAAGCGCGACGTGCGTCGGCTGCGCTTCCTCGATCCGGTCGAGCCAGTTCTGCACCAGCCACGGATCGAGCGCGGCGTATGGGCCGCGCAGGCATTGCGGGAACAGGCCGGCGACGATGGCCACCAGCGCCGCGCCGGCAACTGCTCCCGCGATCAGCCGGGAGCGCCAGCCAGCGAGCCGCAGCAGCGACAGTGCCGCGAAGGCGAGGCCGGTACCGAGTGCGGCGACGGCGTAGACGCTCGAGATGGCGTCGCAGGCCGGGACCAGCCAACGGTCGGGCGGCAGCGCCAGGGCGAGGCAGGCAAGGCTCGCGCCGCCAAACGCCATGCCGAACCAGCGCAGGGCCGACGCGTGCCGGCCGTCGATCACCCAGAGCAGGCCGAAGGCGAGGATGGCGGAGACGACGCCTGGGAGGCTTTCGATGCCGATGGCGATGGCGATCGCCGCGGCGATGCCGGCCCAGATGGCACGGCGTGGCCGGTCCGATGCGCCCACGGTCGAGACGGCCATGACGAGGAGCAGGAGGATCTGCGCCGAGTGGTGATCCAGCCGGCCCGGTGGGAAATCGGCGAGAGTGATGAGGGAGAAGGCGGGGAGCGCGAGGCCCGGCAGCAGACCGTCGGGCCCGGCGAGGCGGATCGACAGCTTGGCCGAAAGCCAGAACAATCCGAGCAGCATGATCAGTGGCCAGGCATAGGCGGCGCCGGTTTCGGCACCAGCGCCGAGGAAGGGACGGAGGACGAGGATCAGGCCGGCAATCGGGGCATCGACGAGCCGCGACCAGTGCATCGAAGCGCCATAGGGCGTGTCGAGCCGGTGCTGGGTGAGGTCGTACCAGGCCTGGCCGCCGAGCAGGTCGCGAACCTGCACCAGGCGCATGGCGTCGTCGGTGTCGGCAATCAGCGGCGTGCCGCCATAGATGGAGCGCAGGATGAGGCCGGCCGCAGTGACGACGAAGAAGGCAGCCAGCAGGCGCCAGTCGATCCGCTCCGTCCTTGCATCCATTTGGGCCCCCGCTACCCGATGACTAGCTGCGGCCGCTTAAGATCGGCTGAAGGCGAGCGTTGACGGCAGCGCACGCACCCCCTTTACTGCCCCGGCAACATGCGGGGGGCATGAAATGGTTGCGGGACTGCTTTACATCGTCGGGCTCATTGCGACGCTCGTCACCATCGTGATGGTCGGCTACTCGGCGCCGACGCTGATCCAGGGCTTCCTGGCCGCGATCGACGGGCCGTCGGCAGACTATATCGGCGCCGCATCGACGTTCGCCCGCGGGCTGAGCTGGGCCCTCGCACCGTTTGTGGGCGGGCTGGTGATCATGGGGATCGGGCGGATCATCTTCCTGCTTGGCGCCATCAATCGGGCGCTGCGCGGCACCCCCTGAACGTCAGAAGGGCGGCCGTCGGGCCGCCCTCGCTGGTTGCCGCTACTGTCGCGTCAGCTGCGCGGCTGGGGCACGATGCGCAGGTAGGGCTTCAGCGTCTTCCAGCCTTCGGGGTATTTCTCGCGCGCCGCCTCGTCGGAGACGGCAGGGACGATGATGACGTCCTCACCGGCTTTCCAGTTCACCGGGGTCGCGACCTGGTGCTTGGCGGTGAGCTGCAGGCTGTCGATGACGCGCAGCACCTCGTCGAAGTTGCGGCCGGTCGACGCGGGGTACTCGATCTTGAGCTTCACCTTCTTGTCCGGTCCGATCACGAACACCGAGCGCACCGTCAGCGAGTTGTCGGCGTTGGGATGGATCATCTCGTATTTGCGCGCCACTTCCTGACCCTGGTCGGCGATCAGCGGGAAGTTGAGGGCGGTGCCCTGGGTCTCGGCAATGTCGGCGGCCCAGCCGGCATGGTTCTCCAGCTTGTCGACCGACAGACCCAGCACCTTGACGCCGCGCTTGTCGAACTCCGGCTTCAGCTTGGCGGTGTAGCCCAGCTCGGTGGTGCAGACCGGGGTGAAGTTCTTCGGGTGCGAGAACAGCACCGCCCAGTGGCCATCGATGTAGTCATGAAAGTGGATGTGGCCTTCGGTGGTCTCGGCCTCGAAATCCGGGGCGGTGTCGCCGATGAGAATTGCCATGGGTTAAATCTCCTGGTTCACGGGTGGTCCCCGTTTGTTTGCCGACACTATCGGATGGGCACGACGCCGAAGCGACGGTGCGGCTTGGAATCTTTTTGTGTTTTGCCGTCAAGGCGAAACAATGCCTACCCCGCAGGACGGGGCGTGACGCAAAATCCCGCAGCCTGGCTCACATGAGGGCAGGCAGGATGGCCTGATCGAAGGCGAGAACGAAGGCCATCGGAGCAAGCGCGAGGGCCAGTGCGGTGGGCTGGCTGACCCTGCCGATGCGGGCGATGAGGAACAGCACCGTGATCAGCAGGACCGATGCGAACAGCGAGCCTGCAAAGCTCTGCACTGGTTCGTACCACACCGGCATCGTCGCCTCCCTCGCTCCAGGAATGGAGCAAGGGCCATTTCGCGCGCGGGAGCTTTCGCTGGTGTTCCCACGACCCGGGGGGTTTGAGGCGAATTGTGCCTATTGCGCCGGTGCCACGCCGCCGGCGATGCCCTGCGGCGCACCTCTGGTCCAGGTGACCTGGGAATCGTTCAGGGGCACCACCGACAGACTCATCTTGCCCGAGCCCTGCTGCAGTTCGCGGGCATGAGCGAGGTAGACAAGCGCGTTGTTGGTGGCGTCATAGATGCGCGACACACGCAGGCTCTTCCAGATCAGCGAGCGGTTTTGCTTGAAGATCTCCTCGCCACCACGGTTGAGGTTGATGTCGCCGACGGTAATCGGGCCACTGGCGCTGCAGTCGACCGCCGAATAGGACGGGTCCTCGAACCAGTTGCCCTGCTGCAGCCGGTCGAGCAGCGAGCGGTTGAAATAGGCCACGTGACAGACGACGCCCTGTACCTCGGGGTCGGGGATGGCCTCGACGGCGATGTCGTTGCCGGTCCAGTCGACGCCGACGCTGCCGACATTGGTCGCGTTGTTGTTGCCGCACGCGGCGAGCACGCCGGTGAGGCCGAGAACGAGACCGAGAGTGGCGAGGCGCTTCAGCATTGGCGGGGGTCCCTATGGAATGCGGGTGAACAACGCCGCAGCATGTGGGGGCCGATGTGCCCTCACGCAAGCGTTACGGCCGTTATTGTGACCCCGCTTTCGCCGCCGGGCCGTGCGGGCGGTCGACGTGGCCGAGGTCGCGGTCGGGGTCGATGCTGTCGCGGACCAGTTGCTTGATCTGCCTGGCGTCGGGGAAGCCGCCATCGCGCTTGCGCTCCCAGACGAGTTCGTCGTCGAGGTGGATCTCGAAAATGCCGCCGGTGCCGGGCTTCAGGGTGACTTCGCCCATCTCGAGGCTGAAGGTCGAGAGCACTTCCTGCGCCATCCAGGCAGCGCGCAGCAGCCAGTTGCACTGCGTGCAGTAGGTGATGACGAGATGCGGCTTTGCTTCACTCATGGTACGCTCAGATCTGCGGATCGCCCCAGGTGGAGAAGACGTTGGTGGGCAGCACGAGGATGTCGGAATTGTCCTCGTCGTTTTCCTGCTGCTTGAGGGCGACGAGTTGTGCGGTGGTGGCGTTGACGCGCTGGGCGAGCAGGCGGGCGATCTGCAGCAGCCACGACGGATGCTGCTCGAGCACGGTCAGCGCATCGTCAATCATATAGAGCTGCACGTCGGTGACGGCCCGCACGCTGGCCGAGGCCGGGCGGTCGAGAAGCACCCCCATTTCGCCGAAGATGGCGCCCGGCTGGCGGGTGGAGGCGACGAACTTGCCGTCGCGCAGCACCTCGATCTCGCCCTCTTTGAGGACGATCAGGCTGCCGGTCTTGCTGCCTTGCCGGATCAGCTCGGCGCCCGACGGGTAGAAATCGAACTTCAGCCAGCCCTGGTTGTCGTCGGCCACGATGCGATGCTCCTGTTGCTCAATGCGATGGTAACCGAGCTTCTCGAGGTCGGATAGCGGCGGCCGTGGCGGTGATAGACGCCCCGACGAGGCCGCTGTGACCATGCCGCAAATGAAAGACCGCCCGGACGGGGGCGGTCCGGGCGGCCTGAGCCGGCGTTCGAGGGCAGAGCGCCAGCGAGCTTTGTCGCTCGATCACCCTAACGCTTGAGGTGGTCCCGGGTTCCACATAAACCTCCGACCGGTCGCGGGAGATTTGACGTGAGCATCGAAATGGATGGAAACCGCGGGCGCTGGCAACTGCTCGACCTCGCGCGGGGCGTCGCGATCCTCCTGATGGTGGTGTTTCACCTGGCGTGGGACCTCTATTATTTCGGCTACTCCAGCATTGATGTGACGGAGGTGACTGGCTGGGTGGTGTTCCAGAAGTCGATCCTCACCAGTTTCCTGCTGCTGGTCGGCATGGGGCTGGTGCTCGGGCACGGCAATGGGGTGCGCTGGCGGGCGTTCTGGCGACGCTGGGCGTTTCTGGTGGTCGCCGCGCTGCTGACGACGGCGGGGACGTACTGGATGTTCCCCGACTACTTCGTGTTCTTCGGCGTGCTCCACGCCATCGCGCTGTTCTCGCTGCTGGCCCTGCCGTTCCTGCGCCTGCGCTGGCGGATCACCGCGGCGCTGGGCGTGGCGGTGATTGTCGCGAACTTCGCCTTCAACGATGTCGCTTTCGAGCAGCGCAGCCTCGCATGGATCGGCTTCTGGCCGACCTCGCCCCCCACCAGCGACGTGGTGCCGATCTTCCCCTGGTTCGGTGTGGTCCTGCTGGGCGTCGCCCTGATGCGGCTGCTTCTCGCATCGCGGTTTGCTGCCGGGCTGCGCTCGTGGCGGTCCGCGCTGCCTGTCGCGCAGGGTCTGGCCGTCCTCGGACGCTGGAGCCTGCCGTTCTACCTGCTGCACCAGCCGGTGATCATCGGGGTGCTGTACGGGCTGATGCTGATCCAGCCACCGGTGCTGGCGCCGCCGATCGTCGGCGACGTCGCCGGCTTCACGGCGAGCTGCAACACCAGCTGTGGCGCCAATGGCTGGGCGGCCGGCCAGTGCAATACCTACTGCGACTGTGCGCTGGAGCAGATCGAGGCCGGCAATCTGTGGGAGAGGCTGACCGATCCAGCCGCTCCGGAAGTCGCGCAACTGCGGGACCTGTGCACCGCGATGCACCTCGAGTAGCCGAACTGACGGAGGCACCCGTCTGCAACTTTTTCCTGAAAGCGCGCCGGCATTCGGGGTGCTATAGCGGGGCACGATGACGGGTGCGGACGCCCGGTGGGGAGTTGAAGACATGCATATAGTGGTGACCGGCGGGGCCGGCAATCTCGGCACCAAGGCAATCGAAATGCTGCAGGGTGCAGCCTGGTGCACGAGAATCACCGGGATCGACGTGGTGCCGTTCGTCGCCACGGGCAAGGCGACCAGCATCGTCGCCGATCTGGTCGATCCCAATGACGAGCGCTGGATCAAGCCGGTGCGCGAGGCGCAGGGCATCGTCCATTACGCCTCGGCCAACCCCGCCCCGACCGGCACCTGGGCGGAGTCCGCGGCCTCGTTCGACATGACGGCGAACCTGCTCGAGCAGGCCGGCGGCGATGGCCCCTGCCGCTTCATCTTCGCCTCGTCCAACCACGCCATGGGCGGCTACAAGGACAACCCGCTGCCGCCCGACGGCAAGCTGCGGATGTCGACCCCGCAGAATTCCGGCTCGCGCTACTGGGATGGCGAGATGTATCGCTGGGGCTCCGCCTATGGCGCCACCAAGAGCCTCGGCGAGCGCGTCTGCGCCGCCCGCGCGACCGCGACGAAGGGCCGGATTACGTCCGTCTCCACCCGCATCGGCTGGTGCCAGCGCGGCGAGAATGTCGCGACGACGCTCATCGGTTCGGGCGGTGGCGACCGCAACGAGCCGAGCCCCGAGGCGGCGGCCCGCAACATCAAGTGGTACCGCGACATGTGGCTGTCGAACGCCGACCACGCCCGCCTGATCGCTGCCGCGCTGACCGCCGATGCGAGCCAGTGGCCGGGACCGCACATCGTGGTGTCGGGCATGTCGAACAATGCCGGCATGCCGTGGGACCTGAGCGAGGCGAAGGCCTGGATCGGCTACGAGCCGCAGGACGACGTGTGGGCCGACCTGAAGAAAGCCGGCATGGCCTGATGCGCCTCCGCGCCGGGCCGAGGCCGATAGCAACGCGGTTCAGCGGGCCTCACCCTCGCCGGATCCGGCTGGAGGACGTGCCCGGCGAAGCCCGCGACGCATTGCGGCTCGGCATCGAGGCGCTTGCCGAGGCGGGTGCCACCGCCTGGGTAACCTACGGCACGCTGCTTGGCCTCGTGCGCGAGGGCCGGCTGCTGCCGCATGACAACGACGTCGATATCGCGGTGATGCCGGTCGCCGATGATGCCCCGATCCGGTCCGCGATGGCGGCCCGCGGCCTGACGCTGCTGGTCGACCAAGCGGATTCCGTTGGCACCAGCAAGTTGAAGTTCGTACATGGACCGGTGGTGCTCGACCTGTTCTTCGTTCGTGAGGAGGGGGAGATGTGGGCCGATTACTGCACGCTGATGAAGCTCTCGGTGCTGCGCAGCACGCACCCGCCGGTGGCGATCGAGACCCGGGTGCTCGACGGGCTGACGCTGCCCGTGCCGCGTGATGCCGAAGCCTACCTCGCCCATCTCTATGGTCCGGCGTGGAAGCAGCCGGTGACGCGCTGGAACTGGTACCTGTCGCCGCCCAACGCCGAGATCATCGTGCACTGGGCCGAGCTGCCGCGGCTGGGCGAGAAGGTATGGCGCTGGAAACGCGGCCGTCGCCCCTAGAGCTTGATGCGCAGGGTGCCGGCCTTCAGCCGCTCGGCGACGCGGGCAACGATGTCTCGCGACGAGATGCCGGTGGTGTAGGGGACGACCTTCAGGCGCCCGACCGGCACCAGTTCGCCGTACCAGTAGTCGAGCTGCTCGGGGCTCATGTCGTCGGCGTGGCAGACATAGCGGGCGCCGAAGCTGTCGAGATGCGCGGCGGTCACGTGCAGCGGCACCGGATGCTCGATGACCCGATCGACCAGCCGGCAGGCCCGCACCACCTCGAGCCGCTCGGCGAAACTGAGGATCGGCGCCGGCTTGTAGCTGGCGACGTCTGCATCGGAGTGAAGACCGACGACCAGCCGGTCGCCGAACGAGCGCGCCTTCTCGAAGAAGCGGACGTGCCCCATGTGGAACAGGTCGCACACACAATCGACATAGACCCAGACGGGCTGTGCGGGGGCAGGATCAGTCATCTGCGGCGATCCGGAAACACTCGGCTGACGTGTGGACTAGCACTTGCGGTGAACCGGCGACAGGTCCGGTGGCACGGACGGTCCGGCAGGGAAGGGCGCCCCACCGAACCGCCTTACGGGGTCGGCCGCCAATCCGCCCCTCGAGTCTGACAAAGAACCCAGCCCGCCATCTTGCGGCCTGTCCGCCGAACGAAGTGTCGTTCGCCGTGGACAGACCATGCAGCACCGCAGAACCGCGGGGATAACTTTACGGCTTGAGGTCGGGCGGCACCGGCGGCGCCTTGTAGAGCACGGTGATTTCGACGCGCTCGTTGCCGGCGAGATAGGGATCGTTGGGGAACAGCGGATCGGACGAGGCGCGGCCGGTGACCGAGGAGACGTGGTCGTCGCTGAGCCCGAATTCGCCGAGGATGGACCGCACGACGTTCGCTCGGTCGCTCGACAGGTCCCACGCACCGTAGCGCGGGTTGCGGTAGATGGCGCCGGCCGCGGTGTGGCCGGAGATCCGCACCTGGCTCGACAGCTTCGTCAGGATCGGGGCGATCATGGCGATCGCCTGCCGGGTCGCCTCGAAGGGGTACTTCGAGCCCTCGGGGAACATCGGCCGGCCGTCATGGTCGAGCAGCTGGATGTTCAGGCCCTCCTCGGTCGCCTCGACCTTGAGGTTGTCGGCGATTTCGGTGATGTCCGGATTCGCCTGCCAGGCGGTGCGGATGGAGGCGGCGGCCGCGTGGAACTCCTGATTGTAGTTCGACTGCAGGTTGACCTGCGAAGCCTTCACCGCGTCGCTGCTGCTGCCCCCGCGTTCGTCGAGGCCGCCCTTGGCCTGAAGCTGCGGACCCTCCTCGGAGCTTTCGGGAGCCGTCAGCGCGTCCTTGGTCGATTCGGCGGCGATCTTGGCGCCCGCCTCGGTGAAGGCCATGCCCCCCATCACGCCGCCGGCGCCCGAATTGCTCTCGGAGACGTTGGGCGGGGCGAAGTAGTCGGCAAGGCCCTTTTTCTGCTCGGGTGTGGTCATCGATATGAGCCACAAGAGCAGGAAGAAGGCCATCATGGCGGTCACGAAGTCGGCGTAGGCGATCTTCCAGGCGCCGCCGTGGTGTCCGTGCGCGGCCTTTTTGACCTTCTTGATGATGAAGGGTTGTTCGTTGGTGGCCATCTATCAGCTCGCCGGCAGGTTGGCGGTGGCCTCGTCGATCTCGGCAAAGGTCGGGCGCACGTCGCTCATCAGCGACTTGCGGGCAAACTCGATGGCGATCGAGGGGGCGTAGCCGGAAATGTGGGCGAGCATGCCGACCTTCATCGACAGGAAATACTTGGACTCGGCCTCGTAGATGTTGCGCAGCCCCTGGGCGAAGGGGCCGAAGAAACCGTAGGCGACGAACACGCCAAGGAACGTGCCCACCAGCGCGCCGCCGATCATGTGGCCCAGCACCTCGGGCGGCTCGCTGATCGAGCCCATGGTCTTGATCACGCCCAGCACGGCGGCGACGATGCCCAGCGCCGGGGTGCCGTCGGCGAGCGACTGCACGGCGCCGATCACACGCTCGTTCTCCTGGTGATGGGTCTCGAGCTCCTCGTCCATCAGCGCTTCCATCTCGTGCGGCACGCGGGTGCCGAGCGTCACCATGCGCAGGTAGTCGCACAGGAACTCGACGGCGTGATGGTTCTTGGCGAAGGTAGGGAAGCGCTGGAACAGCGCGGAGTCGTGCGGGTTCTCGATGTGCTGCTCGAGGGCGAGGACGCCCTTGGACTGCACGAGCTTGAAGATGGTGAACTGCAGGCCGAGCAGTTCGACATAGGCCGCCTTGTTGTAGCGCGAGCCGCGCATCAGCGTACCGAAGACGCCGGCGGTCTGCTTCATGATGGGCCCGGTATTGCCGATGATGAAGGCGCCGGCCGCGGCCCCGAGGATGATGACGCCCTCGTAGGGCTGCCACAGCACCTCGAGGTGGCCGCCCATGGCCATGTAGCCGCCCAGCACGGTGGCGAAAACCGTAACGATGCCGATGATAAGGCGCATTCTGTGCCCCGAAAACCCGAACGCGGACTGGTTCCGTCCGGCGTGCAGTTTTCGCTGCTGCCCGTGAAGATTCAGTTAGCCGATCACTAACAACCTGCGGGAGCGGGTGCGCCGAATTGACGCTCAGCTGCGGGTATCGGCTCCGGTGACGGCGCCGAACAGGCGTTCGAGGAAGCCGTGCTCGCGGCCCTCGCGGGCATCCTTGCGCAGTTCGACCAGCATGCGGCTCGTCGCATCGAGGCGCTGGCAGGCCATGGTGGCGATGTGGAGCGCCGCGACCGGGCTCGATTCGAGCCAGCGCCAGCCATCCTCGATATGGCGGACCTCGACGTCGTTGAGGGCGGTGACATCGGCGGTATGATCGGTGCCGAGCAGCACGCTCATCTCGCCGACCAGCGTGCCGGGCTCGATCAGCCGGGCGATCTCCACCCCGTCACGCTCCACCTTGAGGTGGCCGTGCACGAGCACGAACATCTCGCCGCGCGCCTCCCCGGCCTCGATCAGCCGCTCGCCCGAGCGCAGGTTGAGCAGCGGATAGGACATGGTGAGCGTCAGCAGGTTGGCCATCGAACGTCTCCGGAGTGCGGCGGCCGCAGCATGCACGGAATCGCGGACGTGCGAAAGCGCCCGAACGCCTTGCGGCGGCGGGTTAGGAAGCAGGCAGGACGGTGCCGGCGGGGCTTTGCCCCACGCGGTAGTCCGCAACAAGGACGAGGCATCGCCCCGCCGGCACGACCGGGGTTTTTGGCCTATGGCGCAGCGAGCGGGGAGCATCCCCTGCCGCATCGCGAGAAGGATGGGCGGCCTGACAACCCGGGCGACCCGGCATTGCCCACCCAGCCATTCGAGCATAGCTCTCATGGCCTTCCTTTGCTCGAAAAGCTCCACCGGAGCTTTTCGCCGGCTTTCGCCGTCGCTCGGAAGTCCCGGCCACCCAAAGGGAGGCAGCCTTCGTCCCTGGGAGGCGCCCTTCGCTGCCTCCCGCGCGTGAGAGCGGCTTGACCGGCGAACCGGCCCCTCTCGATGCACTTTCCGCCTGAAGGAAGCCGACGCCCCGTCCACCCAGCCCCCCGCCGCAACCGTTCGTATCGATCCGCCCCATGCGGCGGGGTGGAATCAGGATAGGGCCGGTCTCAATCGCGGGGATAAGTCGGATGATCCTCGGCCGGATAGGCGTTCGCGTTGCCCTTGAACGGCGGCTGCGGCGGCCGGCCGGCCTGGCCGTCGCGATAGCCGGTCATGTAGCGGGCGCTGGCGATCTCGTCGATGCGCCGGCCGATCCGCGAGCGGAGGTTCGCGGTGGCGGCGGCCTTTACCGGGTTGACCGGCGCAAACCCCTTCACCAGCCCGGTGGGCTTCATCCGGCTGACCGGCAGCGGCGCCCCGGGCACATCCCAGGCGACGCAGCGCAGATCGGCCGAGTAGCTGGAATGGGCGGCCTCGAACGCCTCGAGCCCGGCCGCAAGCTGCCCGAGCCCGACGCTGAGCGCCGACAGGTCGGCGGGGCCGGAGCCGGCAAGCAGCCCCGCCTCCCGCCCGATGATTTTTCGCGCCTCGGCGAACAGGGTTCTGGCCACCGCAAGGGTCGCGGGCGGCACGGGCGCCTGCGGCTGCCGGACGGCCGAGCGCTCGACCTGCTTCAGCAGGGCAGCGACCCGGGGGAGGAGGCGCTCGTGCGCCTGGGCGATGGCTGCGGTGAGGGTGGTGGGCACGACAGGACCTCGCGGCTGGTTGTGGGGCGCGAGGATAGGGGTGGGGGGAGGGGCGGGGATAAGGTGGGTGGCTTTGGCCCATCAGCGGATATCCGCGTGCGCGCCGTTCTGAACGCCTCGCTCACATCCTAAACGCCCGCCAATCCCGCAACGCCGCTGGACCCGGCGCACTATCTGGGACGGTAGACTTGCTGGATCATGTCGTCGATTGTCGCTTGCAGGCGGTGCCAATGATCGTCGGTTTCGAGCGCAAGGCCTGCAAAGTCGCCTTTTGCCCGGGCCGAAATCGCCATGTGCTGGACCGCCGCGATGATGACCGCGTTGACCGCCGGTGCGTCAACCCCGGCGGGGGGAACCAGATCGCCGCGCTGTGCTGCCATCCACGAGTTCAGTGCCTTGGACCGCGACGCGTTCAGTTTGGTCAGCAGTACCGACGGTTCGGCCAGCTCCCATACAATGATCCGTTGCAGCAGTTCATCGTTGCGCAGCACAGCAAGCAGTCCACGGGCAAGTCGCTGCATCAGGTCGGCATAGGTTGCCGCCGGCTCGCCAACCTTAGGGAGTGCGGTGGCAAGATCGGCCGACAAACTGGTGCCCAAGGCTTCGACCAGCCCGTCCAATCCCCCGAAATACCGGTAGATCAATTGTTTGTCGCACCCGGCGCGGCGCGCCACCGTGTTGATCCCCAACCCCTGGAACCCGACTTCTGCCAGCACCGAACGTGCCGCCGAAATCAGCATGGCCTCGGTGCTTTCCCTGTCCCTGGTTCTAGGAACAGAAGCCGCCCCGCCTGTAATCGCCGACATTAATTCTCCTCGCAGTCAGTGACTTCGACCCAGGGCGATCTCCCCGCCATGTCTACCTATCCTAACCGGACAGAGGGGCTTGCACAATGTCACCGACCGGTGATATACAGTTGTCACCAACTGGTGACAACGCGAGAACAACATGCCGATCGCAACAAGCCCGGACCTTCGCTTTTTCGGCCTCTGGGCCGTCGTCTTCTTCTCATTTCCTCTCGCCGGCCTAGCTGCCAACTGGGCAACTGGCGGGATCACCGATGTGGGCCGCGCGCTCCTCGGCGGTGCGATTGCTGGTTTGATCCTGGGGGCGGCGCAATACGCTGTGCTGCGCATGGTGCTGCCGATCAGTGCCGTCTGGGTCATTGCAACGGCCATTGGTCTGGCCCTGGGCCTGGCCGCTGGCACCCTGAGCTTCGGCGCCGAAGTCGATAACTCTTCTGTGCTGCTTCGGGCGCTGGTGACCGGTGGGATACTCGCCTTGGCTCAGGCTGCCGTGCTGCTTCCCTTGGGCCTGTTCGCCGCGCTTTGGGCGGTGGTCGTTGCTCTTGCCTGGCCCGTTGCCTGGTGGGTCACGCGCAGCATCGGCGTCGACCTGTCGCCGCGTTGGGCCGTCTTCGGCGCGTCCGGCGCCATAGTGTTCCAGATCCTGACCGGTGGCGCACTGCGCGTCGGCCTTGGCCTGCTTGCCACCGGCCGCTGAACCGGCCGCGTCCATTTTCGTCCGTCCACACCACTCGCTACAAAACAGGAAGCGACATCATGTCCACTCTGACCAAGCCTCAGTCCGCCCTCGCCTTTGCCACCATCGCCTATGCCATCGCCTTCAATCTGCCCTATGCCAACCTGACCCGCATCTTCGAGTACCCGGGAATTCTGCGCGAACCCGCGGGCGCGGTCATGACGCTGTTTGCTGAACGCGGCGCCGAGCTTATCCTCACCTGGCACGGCTTTGCCCTCGCCGGGCTGCTCCTTGTGCCATTCGCCGTAGCGCTCGCAATTACGCCCCCGCGACTGGCGCAGCGGCCCGCCTTGGCCATCGGCGCTGCGATTGCCGGCGCACTGGCCGGTCTGGCGCAGGCACTCGGCCTCTGGCGGTGGGTCTTTGTGGTGCCGGAACTGGCCGGCACTTATCTCAATGGAGCCACAACCGAGGCGGGCCGCATTGCTGCGGAGCAAGCCTTCACCGTCCTCAACCTGTATGGCGGAGTCGCCGCGGGTGAGCACATGGGCCAGCTGCTGACCGCCCTCTTCGTTGCGCTGATGAGCATCCTGCAGCACGGCGAACGCCGTCGCATCACCGCGTACATGGGCTTTGTGACTGCGGGTGCCATCGCCATCGGGACGACCGAAGGGCTCGCCATTGCCCTCGGGCAGTCGGGCGAGCTGTTCAGCATCTTCACGATCGCCGGCTTTCTCGGCCTGACCGCATGGCTGATCGCGACAGGCGTAACGCTGCTGCGCCCCGCCCACGCCTGACCGAACCCTCAGAGCCGGACATTTGCCATGACTTCTCCAATTTATGTGCTTGGCTACGGCGCCCTTGGCCAGGAAATCGTGCGTCAACTGATCGGCACCGGTCGTCCGGTCATCGTGCTCCAGCGATCCAGGCCGCGAAATCTCCCCGGCGGGGTGGGCTTTGAAGCCGTCGACATGATGAATGCAGATTCGGTCTCCCAAGCGCTGGTCGCAGCCCGGGTCGTGGTCTGCGCCATCGGATTTCCATACTCTGCAAAGGTTTGGCGACAGGCCTGGCCGACAGCTATGGCCAACCTGCTCGATGCCTGTGCCAGGAACGGCACAAGACTTGTGTTTGCAGACAACCTCTACCTCTATGGCCCGAAGCAAGGACCGTTGACCGAAGACCTTCCGCCCACCGACTACGGCGTAAAGCCGGCAGCGCGCGCGGAGGTAACCCGACTGTGGCAGGAGGCCTATGCGGCAGGCCGCGTGCAGGTGGTGGCCGTGCGTTCTCCGGACTTCTACGGTCCTGGGGTGACGCAGTCTGTCCTCGGTGAGGGGTCGCTCATGGCCATGGCCCGGGGCAAGAGCGCGGTTCTGCTTGGCGAGGTGGACTTGCCCCATGATGTGGCGCATGTCCGAGACTATGCACGTGCCGTGATCAGCTTGATCGATGCTGGCGATGATGCCTACGGCCAGGCGTGGCATGTGCCTTGCGACGACACACTAACCCTTCGCCAGCACCTGATCATCGCAGCAGAGGCGCTTGGCGTACCCCTGAAGTTGACGGTGCTGCCGCGATGGACTGCGCCAATTCTGGGATTGGCCGTTCCCATCGTGAAGGAAGGCATCGAAATGCACTTCCTGTTCGATCGGCCATACCGGGTTAATGCCTCCAAGTTCCGAAGCAGGTTCTGGTCGGACGTGACGCCCCTGCGGGCCGGCATCGCTGAAACGGCCCTCTCGTTCAGGGAGTGACAATCGGCCAACAAACGCCGCAGCAGACTGTCTCCGACGCCAAGCCCCACTTTTCCCACCCCCACCCCCGATCCATGTTACCCTTTCCCACGTGCACCGCATTTTGCGGGCTCGTCTGACATGATCGGACACTTTCCTATGCAATTTCCAAGCTGGTTGAAGCCGGGCCTGACGGGTGCGGCGGTGGGGGCTATCGGGCTTGCGATCGTCGGGTTCAGCTGGGGCGGCTGGGTGACGGGCGGATCGGCCAAGGACATGGCATCGAAGGCCTCGACCTCCGCGGTCGCCATGGCGCTGACCCCCTATTGCGTCGAGCGGGCCGGCACGCTCGATGCGGCCACCGTGCTCACCGAGCTAAAGGGCGCCTCGACCTATTCGCGCAAGGGCATGGTGGAAAAGGCCGGCTGGGCCACGCCGCTCGGCGCCGACAAGCCCAATGGCGATCTGGCGCAGGCCTGCCAGCTGAAGCTCGCCGAAGCGTTCTAGGCGCGAGGGGGGGCGGTTCAGCGGGCGTAGAGTTCAAGCCCGGACGGCCCCCTCCCGGCCTCCCCCTGAAGGGGGAGGTGAAGCAAGGCCGGTCCGCTGGCCCTACTCGTCGCCCATCTTCAGCGCCTCGATGAACGCTTCCTGCGGGATCTCGACGCTGCCGAACTGGCGCATGCGCTTCTTGCCCTTCTTCTGGGCTTCGAGCAGCTTGCGCTTGCGCGTGGCGTCGCCGCCATAGCACTTCGCCGTCACGTCCTTGCGCAGCGCCCGGATCGTCTCGCGGGCGATGATCTTGCCGCCGATGGCGGCCTGGATGGGGATGACGAACAGGTGCGGCGGGATCAGGTCCTTGAGCTTTTCGCACATGCCGCGGCCGCGTGATTCTGCCGCGTGGCGGTGAACCAGCATCGAGAGCGCATCGACCGGCTCCGAGTTGACGAGGACAGACAGCTTCACCAGATCGCCGGCGCGGTAATCGGCCAGCGTGTAGTCGAAGCTGGCATAGCCCTTCGACATCGACTTCAGACGGTCGTAGAAATCGAACACCACCTCGTTGAGCGGCAGCTCGTATTCCACCATGGCGCGGTTGCCCACATAGGTGAGGTTCACCTGGATGCCGCGCCGGTCCTGGCAGAGTTTCAGGATGGAGCCCAGATACTCGTCGGGGGTGAGGATGGTGGCCTTGATCCACGGCTCGCGGATTTCATCGATGCGGGTGACATCGGGGAGATCGGCCGGGTTGTGCAGCTCGAGCGTTTCGCCGGTGGTGAGCGCCACCTGGTAGACGACGCTCGGCGCGGTGGCGATGAGATCGAGGTTGAACTCGCGGGCGAGCCGCTCCTGGATGATCTCGAGGTGCAGCAGCCCGAGGAAGCCGCAGCGGAAGCCGAAGCCGAGCGCGGCCGAGGTTTCCATCTCGTACGAAAAGCTCGCGTCGTTGAGGCGGAGCTTGCCCATGGCGGCGCGCAGCTCCTCGAAATCGGACGCATCGACCGGGAACAGGCCGCAGAACACTACCGGCTGGGCGGGACGGAAGCCGGGGAACGGCGTGGCGGTGGGGCGGCGATCGTCGGTAATGGTGTCGCCGACATTGGTATCGGCCACTTCCTTGATCGAGGCGGTGAAAAAGCCGATCTCGCCGGGGCCGAGCTCGCCGATATCGACGAGCTTGGGGGTGAAGACGCCGACGCGGTCGAGCTCGTAGGCGGCGTTCGCGTTCATCATGCGAATCTTCTGGCCCTTTTTCACCGTGCCATCGATGACGCGGATGAGGACGACGACGCCGAGGTAGGTGTCGTACCAGCTGTCGACGAGCAGGGCTTTCAGCGGCGCGTTGATGTCGCCCTTGGGCGCCGGCAGGCGCTCGACGATGGCGGCCAGCACCTTGTCGATGTTGAGGCCGGACTTGGCGGAGATCTCGACGGCGTTTTCCGCGTCGATGCCGATCACGTCCTCGATCTGCTGCTTGATGCGCTCGGGCTCGGCGGCGGGCAGGTCGATCTTGTTGAGCACCACCACCAGCTCATGGTTGGCATCCATGGCGTGGTAGACGTTGGCGAGGGTCTGCGCCTCGACGCCCTGGCTGGCATCGACGACGAGCAGCGAGCCCTCGACGGCAGCGAGCGAGCGCGACACCTCGTAGGCGAAATCGACGTGGCCGGGGGTGTCGATGAGGTTGAGGATATAGGTCTCGCCGTCGGTGTGCTTGTAGGTCAGCCGGACCGTTTGCGCCTTGATGGTGATGCCGCGTTCGCGCTCGATATCCATCGAGTCGAGCACCTGCTCCTTCATCTCGCGCGCTTCGAGCCCTCCCGTCAGCTGGATCAGCCGATCGGCGAGGGTGGATTTGCCATGGTCGATATGGGCGACGATGGAGAAATTGCGGATGTGGTCGAGGGGCACGCTCATACGCGGCTGATACCAGAGCCGCGTGACCGGGCAAAGATGGTTTATGGTGCGTTAACAGACCCGGAGGCGATTGGTTGACGCTGGCGGTTGCCGAAAGCCGGCGAGCGGCAGTTCGTGCTTGATCTATGTCACGCCGACGCGCCGGGTGTCCGGTAGGGTTCGACAGGCAAAATGGGGCGACAAATGGCAGATGGCAGCGACTATCCGGCACGACTCGACATCGACTATCCCGCACAGATGGACCGGCTGACGACATTCTTCCGGCTGATCTGGGTGATTCCGATCGCCATCGTCCTTGGCCTCATCACCAATGCCGGCGGCCATTCGCATGTCGAGCAGGCGGGCCGGACGATGGAAACCACGGGTGGCGGCATCACCGCGGGCCTGTTCCTTGCGACGGTGCTGATGCTGGTGTTCCGGCAGCGCTATCCGCGCTGGTGGTTCGACTTTGCCGTCGAACTGGCGCGGTTCAGCGCGCGGGTCGGGTCCTACCTGTTGCTCCTGACCGACAAATACCCCTCCACCGTGGAGACGCAGTCGGTGCACCTCGAGGTGGAGTATCCCGACGCCGAGCGGCTCAACCGTTGGCTGCCGCTGGTCAAATGGCTGCTCGCCATCCCGCACTACATCGTGCTGGCGTTGCTGACCATTGTCGTGGTGCTGGCGACCATCGTGGCGTGGTTCGCCATCCTCTTCACCGGCAGCTATCCGCGCGGCATGTTCGACTTCGTCGTCGGCGTCGGGCGCTGGTGGACGCGGGTGTGGGCCTACGCGTTCCTCTTGGTGACGGACACCTATCCGCCATTCAGCCTGCGATAAGGGTTGGGGGTCGGTCAGCAACTAGTGATCGGCGGCGACGGCCTGGTTAAGCGCGCGTAAACCTCGGTCATAGAACAACCGTCGGGCGGGCGTCTGCTGGTCCGTGGTCGATGAGGATGCCGATGTTGCGACTGTTTTCCGCCATTGGGGCACTGCTGCTGCTGTCCGCCACCGCCGGTGCGGCCGAGTGGAGTTATGAAGGCGGCGACGTGCCGATCGCCTATTTCGACAACGGCGCGGCGCAGTTCGAGTTCGCCTGCCGCGGCGGCGACCTGACGCTGGGCTATTTCGTTCGCGCGCCGGGCAAGCAGGTCAGCGGTGCGTCGACCATGAACCTGGCGCTGACCGCCGATGGCGGCAGCCCGCGCTTTGCGCAGGACATGCCGCTGATCAACTCGGGCGGGGCGTGGATGGTGGTGCGCGGGCCGGTGGCGCGGCAATGGGCGGGGATCGCGCAGCAGGCGAAAGCGACGCTGGCGGTGGCGTTCGTCCACAAGAACGCCAAGGGCGGCTTCGACTTCTACGACAGCAACAGCTTTGGCGCCGGCGGCTCGTCGGCAGCGATCAAGCGCGTGCTCGATCGCTGCGGCTGAGGATGGCCGCTCAGATCGGGCGGCAGAAGAAGGCGGGGCGGCGGCTGCTGTCGGCGCTCGGCTGGCACACCGGCATTGCGGCAGACGGGTGCTTGTAGATCCAGTATTCGGTGCCGAACATGCGGTAGGTGCACACCATGGCGGTGATGCCGCCGATGGGCGCGATGCGCATGTCGATCAGGCGGCTCGACTGGCCGGTGGCGACCCAGCTGGCATCGCCGCTGTGGCTGACGGTGCCGCGCGCCTCGGCGGGGCAGTAGTGCCACTCGTGCGGACCAGCGACGGCGGGGGTGGCGAGGGGTGCCGCGGCGGCAAGGCCGAGGGCGAGGATGGCGAGAAAGCGGCGCATTTACTTCATGCTCCCTGATGCAAGGCCGGCTCTGTCGGCGGCCTGTTGCACCTGAGAATCGGGCCGGGCGGTTGAACCGGAAGTGAATGGGGCGTGCAGGGTCGAGCGCTGGTTAATGCCGGGTTTTCAGGGGTTTGTGCGGGACGAGGGCAACCTTGCGGGTGATCGCGGCGTTGCAACGCCATGCGGACCATCCTGACCCTGATCGCCACCCTCCTCTGCCTGCCGGCGCTGGCGCAGGAGGGGGTCGAACAACCCCCCGTGCCCCAGTCTCGGCCCGCCGGCCTCGAGGACGTCGCTCCGGTGGAGGCGATCCGCCCGGCGTGGACGATCGTCGATCGAAGCGCCGGTCTGCTGGTGCCTATGCCCCGGCAGCGGCCGGGGGAAGCGCCCGAGACGGCAGCGGTGCCTGCCGTCGAGGAGGAGGCCAGCCCCGAGGCAGAGACGCCTGACGCCCCGAAGCCGGCGCCCGATGCGCATATCGCGGCGCCCGAGGTTCCGGTGCCGCCACGCGTCTATCAGGTCGCCTGTCCGGCCGTGCTGCAGGGCAAGGTCGAGGCAAGGATGCTGCCGCCGGTCGCCGACGGCCAGTGTGGGGCACAGTCGCCGCTCGAAGTGAGCGCCGTGCTCGCCAATGGCCGGATGGTGCCACTGTCGGGCGGCATCACCACCGATTGCGGCATGGCGACGGCGCTGCCCGAATGGGTGGCGGCGGTCGACAGCTACCTCATGGGACGCGAGAACACGCAGATTGCCGAGCTGATCGTCGGCACGTCCTACATGTGCCGCAGGGTCAACAGTGCCTCCGAGGGCAATCTCAGTTTCCACGCCTTCGCCGATGCGCTCGACGTGACGGGGTTCAGGCTCGAGGACGGGCGGACCATCACGGTGGAGGGTGATTGGGCCGAGGCCCAGTCAGCCGGAGGCCGGCTGCTGCGTTATGCGCACGGCGCGGCCTGCTCGCACTTCACCACCGTGCTGGGGCCGGAGGCGAACGCGCAGCACCACGACCATTTTCATGTCGACCTCGGGTGCCACGGCAAGATCTGCACGGCGCGGCTGTGTGAGTAGCTTTCGTCCAATATCGAAGCGCCGCCGCCTCGCGTAAGCCTGCGGCATGATTGCGCTTTCCTCTTCCCGCACCGTCACCAACGACCTGCCGCTCTACCTGATCTGCGCGGTGCAGATGCTGCTGCAGCTCGATGTGTCGATCGTCAACGTGGCGCTCGCCTCGATGGACAGCGACCTCGGATTTGCGGGCGGGCTGCAATGGGTGGCGGGCGGCTATGCGCTGGCCTATGGCTCGCTTTTGTTGCTTGGCGGACGGCTGGCCGATCGGCTCGGGCACAAGCCGCTGCTGCTGGGCGGGCTGGTGGTGTTCGCGCTCGCCTCGCTGGTGGGCGGGCTGGCCGGCAACCCGGCTGTGCTGGTGGGCGCGCGGATCGCGCAGGCAATGGCCGCTGCCGCGGTCGCTCCGGCGGCGCTGGCGCTGTTGACGACGCTGTTCGAAACGCCGGCCGAGCGGGCCCGGGCGCTGGGGTTTTCGCAGGCGGCGATGGCCGGCGGCGCGACGATCGCGGTGGTAGTCGGCGGCGGACTGGTGGAGCTGTTCGGCTGGCGGGCGGTGATGCTGGTGAACCTGCCGTTGATCGCCATGTTGCTGCCGCTGCTGGCGATGCGCGTGCCGGCACGGGGCGGAGCGGCCGCCAGCCGGGGCAGCTGGCTCTCGCCGGCGCTGGTGTCGCTGGCGCTTTGCGGCGTCGTTTCGGGATTGGGGCTGGCCGAGACCGAGGGGTTCGCGAGCCCGATCGTGATCGGGCTGATCGCTGCCGGGCTGGCTGTTGCCGGCGTCTGGGTGGCGATGGAGCGGCGTTCGGCGACGCCGATGCTGCCCACCGGCTTACTGGCCTCGCGGCAGCGGGTCGCGGCGCTGTTCACCATCTTCGGGCTCGGCGGGGTGATGGCGGGCTATGTGTTCTTCGTCACGCTCTACCTGCAGCGGGTGGTCGGCCTGCCGCCGTTCCTGACCGGGCTGGCGCTGGTGCCGTCGACGATCGTGGTGATGAGCGTGTCGCTGCTGGTGGGGCGCACGCTGATCGGCCGCTGGGGACTGAAACCTGTGCTGCTTGTCGGCGTGGCGCTGGTGACGCTGGGGCAGGGGCTGCTGGCGGTGGCCGGTGGCGGCTCGTACTGGACCACCGTGCTGCCGGGCCTGGTGCTGACAGCGGGCGGCATGGGGCTGGCGCTGCCGGCGGGGTCGGTGGCGTTCATGGCCGGGGTCGACGGGCGGGTGCGCGGCACGGCCGGCGGGCTGATCGTCACCGGGCAGCAGACCGGCGTCGCGGCGGCGCTGGCGGTGCTGGTGACCATCGCAGCGGGCGCCGGCGGCACCGACTACGATTTTGCGACCGCCTTTGCGGGCACTTCGGCACTGGCGGTCACGGTGCTGCTGGTGCTGCTCGCCGCTTTTCCGCGCCTGCCACGCTGACCGGTGCAACAAAAAGCCCGGATCCGCGTTATGGATTTCCTAGAAAGCCGGGACGCCGGCTGACGGGGGCGTATCTTGAGTAGCGACGACAGCCGTTTGGGCAGCATGCTTGCGCAGATGTTCGAGCAGGCGCCGAGTTTCATGGCGCTGCTGCGGGGGCCCGAACATCGGTTCGAGATGGTCAACCCCGGCTATCGCCGGCTGGTCGGCGGACGCGAAATGGTCGGCCGCACGGTGGCCGAGGCGTTGCCCGAGGTCGCCGGTCAGGGATTTCTGGAACTGCTCGACGAGGTCTACGCGTCGGGCGTGGCCCATAGCGCGAACAGCGCGTTCATCAGGCTGCAGGACAGCCCCGGCGGACCGTTTCGCAACGTGTACCTCGATTTCGTCTACCAGCCCCTGCGCGGGCCAGACGGGGCGATAACCGGCATCTTCGTCCAGGGTACCGACGTCACGGCGCGGACGCTGGCCGAGCAGGCGCACCTCGACAGCGCTGCGCTCTATCGCGGCCTGTTCGACGCCATCGACGAGGGGTTCTGCATCATCGAGTTCATCGAGGGGCCGCATGGCCCTGACAGTGACTATGTGCATATCGAGGCCAACGCCGCCTACGAGCGGCATGCCGGCCTGACCGGCATCGTCGGCCGGAAGCTCAGGGATGTCGTCGGGGACGAGGCTGACATATGGGTGGCGCGGTTCGCCGAAGTCCTGAAGACCGGCAAGCCTATCCGCTTCCAGCAGGAACTGGTGGCGACGGGACGGTACCTCGAACTGGCCGCGGTGCGGATCGAACCGCCATCCCGCAAGCAGGTGGCGGTGATCTTCCAGGACATCACGGCGCGCCGGCGGGCCGAGATCGCCGTGGGGCAGAGCGAGGAGCAGTTCCGCGTCTTTGCCCAGGCGGTGCCCAACCATGTGTGGGCCGCCAGCCCCGATGGCAGGCTCTACTGGTTCAACGACCGCGTCTACGCCTATGCCGGAGTGGAGCCGGGGAGCCTTAATGGCGATGCCTGGGCCAGCATCGTCCATCCCGATGACCTGCACGATGCAGCGGCGCGGTGGACCGACGCGCTGCAGACCGGCGAGATCTACGAGACCGAGTTCCGCATCCGGCGGGCCGATGGCAGCTACCGCTGGTTTCTCGTACGGTCGGTGCCGGTGCGCGGCAGCGACGGCGCCGTTTCGCGCTGGATCGGCACCAACACCGACATCGAAAGTGCCCGCCGGCAGGCCGCCGAACTGGCGACGCTCAACGCCGAACTCGAGCAGCAGGTGAAGGAGCGGACCACCGAACTGATGGCGGCCGAGGAGACCCTGCGGCAGAGCCAGAAGATGGAAGCGGTCGGGCAACTGACCGGCGGCCTGGCGCACGACTTCAACAACATTCTCGCCGGCATTTCCGGCAGCCTCGAGGTGATGTCGACGCGGATCGCCCAGGGCCGGGTCGGCGAGATCGACCGCTACCTGAACGGCGCCATGGGGGCGGCCAAGCGCGCCGCCGGGTTGACGCAGCGGCTGCTGGCCTTCTCGCGCCGCCAGACGCTCGATCCGCGGCCGGTGAACATCAACGCGCTGGTCGATGGCATGCTCGACCTGGTGGTCCGCAGCGCCGGGCCGGAAATCGAGGTCGAGACGGCCGGCGCCGCGGGACTGTGGACCACCTACGTGGATCCGGGTCAGCTCGAGAACGCGCTGCTCAACCTGTGCATCAATGCCCGCGACGCCATGCCCGACGGCGGCAAGCTCACCATCGAGACCTCCAACCGCTGGATGGACGAGCGGGCGGCCCGGCAGCGCGGGCTCGAACCGGGGCAGTATGTGTCGCTGTGCGTGTCCGATACCGGTACCGGCATGCCGCCAGACGTGATTGCGCGGGCCTTCGACCCGTTCTTCACCACCAAGCCGATCGGGCAGGGGACGGGGCTGGGCCTGTCGATGGTCTACGGCTTTGCCGGGCAATCCGGCGGCGCGGCACGCATCTACTCCGAGATCGGCAAGGGATCGATGGTGTGCATCTACCTGCCGCGCCATGCCGGCGAGGCGGACAAGGATGACGAGGCGCTCCACGCCGTGTCCGACGCACCGCGGGCCGAGGGGGGCGAGACCATCCTGCTGGTCGACGACGAGCCACTGGTGCGCATGCTGGCCGTCGAGCAGCTCGAGGAACTGGGCTACGCGGTGATCGAGGCCGAGGACGGGCCTGCGGCGATGCGGATTCTCAACTCGGCGCGGCGGATCAGCCTCTTGATCACCGATGTCGGCCTGCCCGGCGGCATGAACGGCCGCCAGGTGGCCGATGCCGCCCGGGTGAGCCGGCCGGGGCTCGAGGTGCTGTTCATCACCGGCTATGCCGAAAACGCCGTGCTGAACCACGGCCATCTCGACCAGGGCATGCATGTACTGACGAAGCCGTTCCAGATGGATGCGTTTGCCCGGCGGGTGAAGGACCTGATCGCCAAGAGCTGAAGGAACGACCTTTGAGTTGGCCCGCAACGCTTGGCCGTGCTAGCGGCTGGGTATGACCGACACGGCCGCCCAGTTTGAAATCTTCCTCGTCGCAACGCCCGGCCTCGAGGCGCCGCTCGGCGAGGAGGCGCGCGCCGCCGGGTTCGACGCCAAGGTGGTCGAGGGCGGCGTGGCGTTGATGGGCGGCTGGCCTGAGGTGTGGCGCGCCAACCTCGAACTGCGCGGCGCTACGCGCGTGCTGGCGCGGATCGGGTCGTTTCGCGCCATGCACCTGGCGCAGCTCGACAAGCGCTCGCGCAAGGTGGCCTGGGGCGAGTTCCTCAGGCCCGGCGTGCCGGTCAGCGTCGAGGCCTCCTGCCGCAAGTCGAAGATCTATCACGACGGGGCGGCGGCGCAGCGGGTGGCGACGGCGATCCGCGAGGAGTTCGGCGCCACCGTTGCCGACGACGCCGAGGTGCGGGTGCTGGCGCGGGTCGAAGACGACCTTGTCACCCTCTCGATCGACACGACGGGCGAGTCGCTGCACAAGCGCGGCCACAAGGAAGCGGTGGCGCGCGCGCCGATGCGCGAGACCATGGCGGCGATGTTCCTCCGCCAGTGCGGCTATGCCGGCACCGAGCCGGTGCTCGACCCGATGTGCGGCTCGGGGACGTTCGTGGTCGAGGCGGCCGAGATCGCCACCGGGCTGAAGCCGGGGCGGACCCGGAGCTTTGCCTTCGAGCAGCTGCAGACCTTCGACGCCGGCGCGTGGGCGGCGATGAAGGCGGGCACCGTGGCGCGCCCGACGGAGCTTCGCTTCTTCGGCAGCGACCGCGATGCCGGGGCGGTGCGGATGGCGGGCGAGAACGCGGCGCGGGCTGGGGTGACGGACCTGGTGCGCTTCGAGGAGCGGCCGGTCGAGGACCTGGAACGGCCCGATGGGCCAGCGGGGCTGGTGATCGTCAACCCGCCCTATGGCGCGCGCATCGGCCACAAGGGTCCGCTGCTGCTCCTGCACCGGCGGCTGGGCGATGCGTTGAAGCAGCGGTTTTCCGGCTGGCGGGTCGGGATCATCACCGCCGACGCCGAACTGGCCAAGGCGACCGGGCTCAGGTTCGAAAAACCCGGTGCGCCGGTGCTGCATGGCGGCATCCGGGTCACCCTGTGGCAGACCGCGCCGCTGCCCTGAGGCAGCGTCAGTTGTCCTGGCGCGGATGGTGGGTCGGCAGGTCGGCCCAGTCCCGGGGCGTCCAGTCGGTCGGCCAGTCACGGGCGGGTACGCGGGGCTTCGGGCTGCGGGGCTTCAGGTGCCGCAAGATCTCGTGCATCTTCATTTGTTGTTCCGATTTCAATCTGGTGCCGGCTTATCGCTGCGGCCCGATGAACTGGCGCTGAACCCTGTTGTCAGCACTTGGGGTGGTGGATCGGCAGGTCGGCCAGTTCGCGCGGATTCATCCGGCTGACCGGGTCGCCGGGACACGCCTCGTCGAACAGCCCGGCGAGGAACGTGCGGATTCGGGTGAAGATTATGTGCATGGCCAAGCCTCCTTGTTGCTGCCTGTGATGTTGATATGGCCCTGGCGCGGCGCAGCGCCAATCGACAAGAACTCGGGGCGAGTGTAGATAATCTCCATGGCATCGCCCTTTCCCATCCCGCTCAACGCCATCCGCGCCATCGAGATCGTGGCGCGGCGCGGGGCGCTGGCGCCGGCGGCGGAGGAGCTCGGCGTCACGCCCGGCGCGGTCAGCCAGCATCTGCGGCGGGCCGAGGAGCGGCTGGGGATCGAGCTGTTCGACCGCACGCCACAGGGGCTGCGGCCCACCGACGCGCTGCGCGCCGTGCTGCCGCAACTGACGCAGGGCTTCAACGCGCTGGCCGGTGCGGTGGCCGGTCTCAAGGGCGCCGACGAGCATGTGCTGACGCTGACGGTAGGTTCGGTGTTCGCGTCGCGCTGGCTGATCTGGCGCATCGCCAAGTTCAACCGGCTGCATCCTCAGATCGAGACGCGGCTGGTGGTCACCGGGACGATGATCGACCTGGCCCGGTCGGACATCGACTGCGCGATCCGCTTCGGCCGCGGGATATGGCCGGGCGTGGTGGCGGAGTTGATCGGCGGCAACCGCTATTCGCCGGTCGTGGCGGCAGCGCTGGCGGACAAGTTGAAGCGGCCGGAAGACCTGTGCGAGTTGCCGCTGATCCGCGACACGGCGAGCATGCTGCCCTGGGAGCCGTGGTTCGCGGCGGCGGGCATTGCCCCGATCGAAGTGGCGGGGCCGCGCTACGATGATCCGGCGCTGGCCTTCGATGCGGCAATTTCCGAACAGGGCGTGCTGATGACGGTCGACCTGATGTCGGCCGACGCGGTGAGCGATGGGCGCCTGGTGCGGCCGTTCGACGTAGCGGTAGACTCGGAGCTTGGCTACTGGTTCATCACCGCCGAGGGGCGGCGGATGCCGAAGAAGGTGCGGCTGTTCAGGGATTGGCTGAGGGCCGAAGTGCCGGATTCGGTGGATGGCTATGTGGCGCAGGTGAAGCGGGCGACCTGAGCGCCTTAACAAAAAGGGCAGCCTCGCGGCCGCCCCTGCACTTTATGTCGGTGGCGTCGCCCTTACTTGGGGGCGAGCACCATCACCATCTGGCGGCCTTCCGAGCGCGGCGAGGATTCGACCTTGGCTTTTTCCTCGAGCTCGGCCTGCACCTTGACCAGCAACTGCATGCCGATGTCCTGGTGAGCCATTTCGCGACCGCGGAAGCGCATCGTCACCTTCACCCGGTCGCCATCGTCGAGAAAGCGGTTCACCGCCTTCATCTTGGTCTCGTAATCGTGCGTGTCGATGTTCGGACGCATCTGGATTTCCTTGACCTCGATCACCTTCTGCTTCTTGCGCGCTTCGTTCGCCTTCTTCTGGGCGGCGAACTTGAAGCGGCCGAGATCGAGGATCTTGGCGACAGGCGGAACCGAGTTGGGGGAGATGATGACCAGGTCGAGGCCCTGCTCCTGCGCTTCGGCGATCGCGTCGCGCGTTCGCACGACGCCACGATTGGCGCCTTCGCCATCGATCAGCTGAACATCGGGAGAGGAAATTTCCTCATTGGACTGCGGCCCATCCTTCTGGGGCGCAACGGGTCTCATTGGACGACGAATGGCAGGCGATCCTTCGATTGTTACCGGAGCGGCGGGAAATCGGCGCTAAAATCATGCTGCGCGCGTCATAAGTCAACACCGCAGCAGCTAAGAATTAAGTCGGCAATGCCGGAACCTTGCCAACAGTTGCACACATTTGCGCGTGCGGGCAGAACTGGGCGCCAATCGACCGACGGAGTTTTGCCGCATGCCCGACGCCCAGCTGCAGTTGATCGAGGTCGGTGAGGGCGCCGCCGCCCGCCGGATCGCCGTGCTGCGGCGCGAGGGGACGGCGCCGGGCGTAGTCTGGCTGGGCGGCTTTCGCTCCGACATGACCGGCGCCAAGGCCGGGGCGCTCGACGAACTCGGGGTCGAGACCGGGGCTGCAGTGACCCGCTTCGACTATTCCGGCCACGGACAATCGGGCGGCGATTTTCTCGACGGGACGATCTCGCGCTGGCTCGAGGAGACCGTCGCGGTGTTCGCCACGACGCACGGGCCACAGGTCGTGGTCGGCTCGTCGATGGGCGGCTGGATCGCGCTGCTGCTGGCGCGGGAGCTCGGCCGTCGGGGGCTCGGTGAGCGGCTGAGGCACGTGGTGCTGATCGCCCCGGCGGTCGACATGACCGAGGAGCTGATGCTCAAGGGTTTTTCCAAAAAGCAGCTGAAGGCGCTGGAGCAGGCGGGGCGCGTCGACCGGCCCTCGGAGTATTCCGACGAGCCCTATCCGATCACCGCCGCGCTGATCGAGGATGGGCGGCGGCACCTGCTGTTCGGCAAGGGTATCGATGTCGGCGCGCCGGTGACGATCCTGCAGGGCGGCAGGGACACGGATGTACCCCGCGAGCACGCGATGCGGCTGGTGCAGCACCTGCTGGTCGACCCCGTGACGGTGACGCTGATTCCCGACGGCGACCACCGGCTGAGCCGGCCCGAGGACCTCGAACTGCTCAAGGCGGCGGTGAGGCGCGCGCTGGAAGTGCCGCCCGAGCAACTGGCGCTGGCACTCTAGCGGACGCTGAGCGGCGTCTTCTGGTTGCCCTCGGCGTCGAAGTTGGCTTCGTCGAGCCAGCGCAGGAAGCCGGCCTTGCGCAGGGGCCACTCGCTGTTGAGCATCGAGAACCACGCGGTGTCGCGGTTCTCGCCCTTGATGATCATGTGCTGGCGGAAGACGCCCTCGAAGGTGAAGCCGAAGCGTTCGGCGGCGCGCTTCGATGGGGCGTTTTCATTGTTGCACTTCCACTCGAAGCGGCGGTAGCCGAGGTCTTCGAAGCTATGCTTCGCGAACAGGTAGAGCGCTTCGGTAGCCAGCCGGGTGCGGGCGACGTCCGGCCCCCAGTAGATGGCGCCGATTTCGATCACCCCGTGCTCGGGCACGATCCGCATCAGCGACTGCTGGCCGCCGGCGCGGCCGGTGGCACGATCGACCACGGCGAAGGCGAGCGGGTCGTCCTCGCCCAGCGACTGGTGGATGCGCGCCTCCACTTCGGCCAGCGAGGCGGGGGCGTGGCTGAACAGGTAGCGGTAGCGCTCGGCGGCGCCGGGATCGGAGGAGGCCGCCCAGAGGTCCGCAGCGTGCTCGGGGCCGATGGGTTCGAGTCGGACGTAGCGGCCTTCGAGCACGGTGCGCTGCGGGCGGCCAAGTGCGGGCGATACGGTCACGTGTGGCTCTCCCAAATGGCATCGAGGCCATCGCGATAGGTCGGATACTGCAGCGACGTGCCGAGCGCTTCGAGGATGCGCTTCGAAGAAACGCGCTTGTTGTCCGAGTAGAAGCTGCGCGCCATTTCGGTCATCCTGGCGGTCTCGAACGGCATTTCGGGCGGGGGCTCGACCCCCATCTTCTGCGCCGCATAGGTCACGAGGTCCTGTGGCGGCGCGGGCTCGGTGTCGGCGAGGTTGTAGGTGCCGGCGAGCCGGCCGATGGCGGCGAGCGCGGTGATGCGGCCGATATCCTCGACATGGATGCGGTTGAACACCTGCCCCGGCTTGACGATGCGGCGGGCGGTCCCCTCGCGCAGCTTGTCGAAGGCGGAACGGCCGGGGCCGTAGATGCCAGCGAGGCGTTCGATGAACAGCGGCACGCCGCGCGCCTCGGCATAGTCGCGCCAGGCCTGTTCGGCCGCAACGCGCTGCTTCGAGCGGAGGTTGAGCGGGCGCGTGGGGGCGGTCTCGTCGATCCACTCGCCGCCGAAATCGCCGTAGACGCCAACGGTGGAGAAATACCCGATCCACTGCAGGTCCGGCGCGGCATCGAGATCGGCGCGGTGCAGGTTGAGAGCGGCGTCGCCCCGCTCGTCGGGCGGGATCGACAGGATGACGTGGGTGGCTGCCCGCAGGTCCTCGCCCAGCGTCGGGCCGGGGGCTTTGCCGTCGAAGACGTGCATGCGGTAATTGCTGTCGGCGAACGCTTCCGCGCCTTCGGCGCTGCGCGTGGTGCCGGCGATCGGGATGCCGGGGTCGCCAAGCTGGTGGATCGCGCGGGCCGTGGCGCGCGAGGAATAGCCCATGCCGAAGAAGAAGATGCCCATCCGGAACTAACTCTGTTTAGCGCGCGCCGGCTGGGACGACCGCGTTCCATTCTGCCTGAACCGTTGTGTCGCGCTCTTGCGGCAAAAGTTCAAGCCTCAGTGCTGCCCCGCGCGCTTCGGTCGCGAGTCGGCGGCTCGCCCATACTGCCGCGCCACGGATCAGCGGGTCGGGATCGGTAAGCCTGGCCTCTGCGGCCGGCAGCAGCGCCGGGTTGGCGGAGTTGCCGATCGCGATCAGCACGTTGCGGAGGAAGCGGGCATGGCCGATGCGCTTGACCGGCGAGGCGGAGAAGAGGCGGCGGAAGCCCGCGTCGTCGAGGGTAACAAGGTCGGACAGCGCCGGAGACCTGAGATCGTCGCGGGCCCGCAGCTTCATCTCGCGCGTCTCAGCCGCGAACTTGTTCCACGGGCAGACGGCGAGGCAGTCATCGCAGCCATATATGCGGTTACCCATGGGGATGCGGAACTCGTGCGGGATGGGCCCCTTGAGCTCGATGTTCAGGTAGCTGAGGCAACGGCGGGCATCGAGCTGGAATGGCGCGGGAAAGGCATTTGTGGGGCACACGTCGAGGCAGCGCGTGCAGGTGCCGCAGCTTTCGGCATGCGGTTCGTCGGTGGGCAGGTCGGCGGTGGTGAAGATGGCGCCGAGGAAAAGCCAGGAACCGAAGTCGCGAGAGACGACGACGGTGTGCTTGCCCTGCCAGCCGATGCCGGCGCTCTCGGCCAGCGGCTTTTCCATCACCGGGGCGGTATCGACGAACACCTTCACCCTGGCCCCGCTGCGGGCTTCCAGCAGGTTGGCGATCTCCTTGAGCCGGCCCTTGATGACGTCGTGATAGTCGCGGTTGCGCGCGTAGACCGAGATGTTGCCCGCCGAGCGTTCGCCCAGCATCGCCATCGGGTCGGTGTCCGGCCCGTAGTTGACGCCGAGCATGATCACCGAGCGGGCCTTGTCCCACAGCCCCCTGGGCGATCCGCGCCGCTCCGGCGTCTCGGCCATCCACTCCATCTCGCCATGCCAGCCGGCGGCGAGAGCCTGGTCCAGCTTTTCGGGAAGGTCCGGCCGCGCATCGGCGCGCGTGACACCGAACGCATCGAAGCCCAGCGTTTTGGCGCGGGCGCGGATTTCGGCGACAAGGGCGGCGCCGCTACTTGGCGGCAATGTCCTGTTCCATCAGCATGCGGATGTACCGGGTGTAGGGAATGCCGCGCGCCTTCGCCTTGTCCTTCACCGAGTCGAGCAGCGACTGCGGGATGCGCATGTTGACCTGCGCTTCCTTTTTCTCGAACTCAAAGGGCACGCGCTTGAACTGAGAGAAATCGAGAGCGGACAGATCCTGCATGAGGAAGGCCTCTGCCTCCTCGTCAGTCGTCATCCTCGGCACGTGGGTCGGTCTTGCTGGTTTGTTCATAGCGCTTCACTTCCCTTGCATGCATGTATCGGGCACTGATCGGGCGGACGAGCCTGTCTTCACCTAGTTGACGTAACGTGAAAACGACAAACAAGGCCCGCCCTTCGCTCGTTCTGCCCGTAGCGATGAAGCGCTCTTCTTCGTCGGAGTGCATCACATCGGGCAGTGCCCTTGCGCCAGATACGAACAGCGCCTCGATCTCGTCGACGGTCACACCGTGCTTCATGCACTTCGCCACGTTGCCGGCATCCCAGTCCAAACGTGCACGAACGGCCATCGGCGACCCCGCATCAATGTATATACAATAGTGTAGGCGGGCTAAAAATCCAAGTCCGCGTACCCCGCAGCGGCGGGCATGCCGGCGACGCGGTCCGAGAGCAGCGTCCGGAACGCCGGGCGGGATTTGATACGGGCGTACCACTGGCGGGTTTCGGCGGAGGTGTCCCAGGCGACGTCGCCGAGGTAGTCGAGGCTGGAAAGGTGCGCGGCGAGCGCGAAGTCGGCCAGTGTCATGGTCGATCCGGCGATCCACTGGCGGGTGGCGAACAGCCAGTTGAAGTAGAGCAGGTGCTCGGCGAGGTTCGCCTTGGCGACGCGCAGCACCTGCGGCTCGGGCGTGCCGCGCTGCTCGCGCTTCACGATCTTTTCCTCGAGGATGTAGCGGGTGACCTCGTCGTTGAGCTTGATCAGCACCCATTCGAGCAGCCGCCACATTTCGGAGCGCTCGACAGAATCGGCCGGGAACAGGCCGGCGACGTTCTCGGGGGCGTAGCGGTCCTCGATGGCGTGGATGACGCTCAGCGTGCCGACGATGGGCGGCACGCCGTTCTCGATCAGGATCGGCACGGTGGCCGCAGGGTTGAGCTCAAGGATCACCGGGTCGCGCGTCCACGGCTTGATGTCCTCGAGCGTCACCTCGGCGCCATATTCGGCGAACATCAGGCGGGCAAGGCGCGAAGCGGGGTCTAGCCGATGCTGCAGCAGTCGAGGCATGCGCGGGACGATCCTTGGCGGGGGGCGGCAAATCGGTCTAGAAGCGCTGCCACGGTCCCCTTGCGGTGGGATGAGTAGGGGATCAGATGAACGGCGATCAAGGTCTTTTTGTGCCGGCCATCCTCGGCATTATCGAGGGGCTTACTGAATTCCTACCGGTGAGCTCGACCGCTCATATTCTGTTAGCGGGTCACTTCCTCGGCTACAACTCTCCAGGCCGGTTGTTCGAGGTCTTGATTCAGTTCGGCGCCATCCTCGCCATCGCCATCGTATACTTTGGCAAGATCGTGGCGCTGCTGCGCGACGCGGTCGCCCGCAAGCCCGGCGCCTGGCGCTTTATCCTCGGTGTCGTGCTGGCTTCCTTCCCGGCGGCAGTGGCCGGGGTGCTGCTGCACGACTTCATCAAGACGGTGATCTACGAAACGCCGGTGGTGTTCTGCGTGTCGCTGATCGTCGGTGGCATCGTGCTGCTCTATGTCGACCAGCTCAAGCTGACGCCGAAATACACCGACATCACCCAGTTTCCGCCGCTGCTCTGCCTTTATGTCGGGCTGTTCCAGATGCTGGCGCTGGTCCCGGGCGTGTCGCGCTCGGGCGCCACCATCGTCGGCTCGCTGCTGATGGGGACCGACAAGCGCTCGGCCGCCGAGTTCACCTTCTGGATCGCCATGCCGATCATGGGCGGGGCGTTCGCCTACGACCTCTACAAGTCGCGGGAGTACATCACCTCCGAACTGGGCGCGGCGGTGATCGTCGGCTTTGCCATGGCTTTCGTCGTGGCGTTCTTCGTGGTGCGCTACCTGCTCGACTACATCTCCAAGCACGGCTTCGCCATCTTCGCCTACTGGCGCATCTTTGTCGGAGCCATCGGGCTGTGGGGTATCCTGCTGTTCAAATAGCTCCCCAGGAGGCTAGTGAGGGGGCGGGGTGACAAACTCCGCTACGGCCCCCATTATGGCGAACCGGAATCGGCGGTGGGGATGTCCGTGGCGTTCAAGCCAAATATCGATGCGTATTTCGAGCGCATCGGCTTTGCCGGGTCGATTGCCCCGACCCTCGAAACCCTTTCGCAGCTGCATGCCCTGCATCCGGCTGCCATACCCTACGAGAACCTCAATCCACTGATGGGGGCGCCCGTCCGGCTCGACCTGCCCAACCTGCAGCAGAAGTTGGTGTTCGACCGGCGCGGCGGCTACTGCTTCGAGCACAACACGTTGTTCCGCGCCATTCTCGAAGACCTCGACTTCGAGGTGAAGATGCATGGCGCCCGGGTGATCTGGGGGACGCCGGAGGGCGAGGAGCCGCCGCTGCGGCATATCGTGCTGACGGCGGACGTGTCGGGGGTGAGCTACTTGTGCGATGTCGGCTTCGGCGGCCTGACGGCTACGGCCCCGCTGCGAATGCGCAATGGCGCCGAGCAGGCGACGCCGCTCGAGCCCTACCGGCTGACCGAGACGGACGGGGTGTGGCTGGTGGAAGTGCAGGTCGAAGGGGAGTGGCTGAAGCTCTACGACTTCACGCTCGCCGAACTGGGTGATGAGCGGCTCATCGAGCTCAACGACATTGCCGACTCGTCGGTGTTCTTCACCACCGAACTGCTGGCAGCGCGGATCGAGAAGACGCGGCGGCTGGCGTTGGGAAATACGCGGCTCAACATCCACACGCCGGGCCAGCCGAGCGAGGCGCGGCTGCTCGGCTCGGTGGCCGAACTGCGCGAGGTGCTGACCGGCACCATGGGCATTGCGCTGCCCGCCGACGAGCGGCTCGACGCGGCGCTGCAGAAGATCGTCGACCGCGGGGCGGCCTGATGGCGCCGGTCCATGTCGACCCCGAGAAGGTCCGCGAATTCGAGAGCTTTGACGCCTTCTACAAATGGCTGGCGCAGCACCATGCCAGCGAGGACTGGGACGAGCTGTGGATCAAGATCCACAAGGTCGATTCGGGGCTGAAGTCGATCACGGCGAAGGAGGCGATCGACGTCGTGCTCTGCTGGGGCTGGATCGACGCGATCCGCAAGGGTTTTGACGAGAAAAGCTTCCTGCAGCGCTACACGCGGCGTGGGCCAAAGAGCATCTGGAGCCAGATCAACGTCGACAATGTCGCCCGGCTGGAAGCGGCGGGGCTGATGACCGAGCACGGGCGCCGGCATGTCGAGGCCGCGAAGGCCGATGGCCGCTGGGACCGGGCCTATGGTGCCGGCAAGCAGCTGAAGCTCCCCGATGAGCTGCAGGCAGCGATCGACGCGGTGCCCGAGGCGAAGGCGATGCTGGGCAAACTCACCGAACAGAACCGCTTTGCGCTCGCCTTCCGGGTGCACAACCTGAAGACCGAGGCTGGTCGGAAAAAGAGGATCGCCGCCTTCGTCGAGATGCTGCGCAACGGCGAGACGATCTACCCCCAGAAGGCGCGAGCGGAATGACCGTCTGGCTGGCCTTCCTGCGCGCCGTCAATGTCGGCAAGCGGCAGATGAAGATGGCCGAGCTGAAGGCGCTCTGCGAGGACCTGGGCTACGGCAAGGTCAAGACGCTGATGGCGAGCGGCAATGTGCGCTTCGAGTGCGCGCGCGACCCCAAGGCCGAGCTCGAGGCGGCGATCGAGAAGCGCTGGGGCTTCGTCAGTGAAGCGGTGATGCGCTCTGGGGCTCAGATCGAGGCGATGATCGCCTCGGAGCCGTTCAAGGCCTACCCCGAGGACGGGCCATTCCACCGCTACGTCCTGATGCTCGACAGGCCGCTGCCGCAGACACTGGCCCTCACCGGGGTAAAGGACGACTACGACGTGCCGCGGGTGGACGCGCAGGACATCTTCTTTGTCGCCTGGCGCCAGGCGAACGGGCGGCACGGGCCGGGACTGGACAAGCTCGACCTGCAGTTGGACAAGGGCAGCGTCGCCACGATGCGCAACTGGAACACCATTCTCAAGGCTCTGAAGTGATCACCGTCCTCGGCTCCACCAATCTCGACCTGATCGGCACCGTCAGTCGTATCCCCAAGCCCGGCGAGACGGTGCCGGGCGACCAGTTTTCGATGGCGGCGGGTGGCAAGGGCGCCAACCAGGCGCTGGCGGCGCGGCGCGCTGGAGCGGAGGTGCGGATGGTCGCGGCCGCCGGGTCGGACAGCTTCGCCGACGAGGCGCTGAAGCTGCTGCGCGCCGACGGGGTGGACCTGTCGAACGTGCGGATCGTCGATGGGCCGACCGGCATCGCCATGATCTTCGTCGACACGGCGGGCGAGAACGTCATCGCCATCCTGCCCGGCGCCAACGGCACCATGGCGGCGGCGGATGCCGATGCGGCGCTCGCGGGGCTGGGCATCGGCTCGGTGCTGATGCTGCAGCAGGAGATCCCGCAGGCGGCGACCGAACGGGCGCTGGACCTGGCGAAGGCGCAGGGCGTGGTGTCGATTCTCAATACGGCGCCGTTCCTGCCGACGACCAAGGCGGTGGCCGAGCGGGCGTCGATCGTGATCGCCAACGAGACGGAGTTCCAGCTCTTGACCGGCGCCGGGCTCGATCGGCTCGATGCGGCGATGGCCGACTGGGCCAAGGCGCATAACCAGACGGTGATCGTCACGCTGGGCGGCGACGGGGCGCGGGCCGCGACGCCCGAGGGAAGCTTTGCCGTGCCGGCGCTGAAGGTCGACCCGGTCGATACGGTCGGGGCGGGCGACACGTTCTGCGGCTACCTCGCCGCGGGGCTCGACCGCGGGCTGGGGCTGGAGGAGGCGATGCGGAGCGCGGCGGTGGCGGCCTCGCTGGCGTGCCTGAAGCCCGGGGCGCAGCCGGCCATACCGTTTGCCGACGAGGTGGAGCGGGTCAGAGGCGGGGCCTGAGGCTGAGGCCGCCCCCTTCACCATCCTTCTGATGGTCCCCTTCCCCCGTTTCACGGGGGAAGACCCCGGCGACGTAGGTGTCTTGATTGCCAACCATGTCCGCGTCCCGACCTAGATCCTCCCCTGCGTAGCGGGGGAGGGCGACCGCCGTAGGCGGTGGAGGGGGCGGTACAGGCACAGCGCGTGCACGCTCCCGTCAGCCCAGCCCGTGCTTCGCCTTGTGCACCCTAAGCATCGGTTCGAGGTGGTCCTCGAACAGTAGCCCCGGCTTTGCCTGCAGCGCAGACGGATAGGCCGCTTCCGCCACGAGCGAGATGCCGAGGAACGCCACCAGCCCTTCGATGGCCTTGCCGTCGAGCGCGTAGCGGCCCTGCTGCAGCCGATCGAGCATTGCCTGCTTCGAGCGGATCATGCCCGCGGTGACGCCCTCGCCATTGCTCATCGACGTCGTCAGCTTGACGTAGTCGTGCTGCGGCGTGCCGAGGTGGAAGGTGCCGGGCGACTTTTCCCACAGCTGCATGAGCAGTTCGAGGTCGGTCATGTTGGAAAGAGTTGGATCGTAGCGGGCGTCGGTCCGGCGCCGATCCCAGACGATCATCGAATCCATCGACAGCGAGGTGAACTTGTACTCCCCGGGCGCGAGAAGCCTGTCGGGGCCGGTGCCGACGAGCCGAAGCCGCTGGTAGCTGTCGTTCATCACGTCGAGGGCCACCGACACGATCGGGTGATCGGCGAGGTGGGCCACGGCGCGCGCCAGCTTCTCCGGCTTTATCCGGTCATCGGCATCGAGGATGGCGGCAAAGGGGGTGTCGATGCGGTCGAGCGCCACGTTGCGGGCGAGCGATGCCCCCGAACCGGTGCGATCCGAACCGACGAAGCGAAACCGCCCGTCGCGCAGGCCCTGACCGGCGAGGACCGTCTCGTAGTCCTGACCATCATCGGCGATGATCCAGATTTCCCAGTCCGCATGGGTCTGGGCAAGCACGCTGCGCACAGCCTGCCCGATCAGCGCCTCGGCCCGAAAGGCCGGGATGATGACTGCTACACGATTATCGCTCATGAATTGCCGCAAGCCCCTTGCCACCTCCCCAGACGGTCTGGCGACCTTGAACGGGGTGCGTGATTGTCCCATATCACGGGCATGGATCGGTGCCACTGAAACTCGGGCCGGTCCGCGACGTTGCTTCAAGAAGGACGGTTGGGATGTCACGCGTCTCCATGTTCTCGGCGCCGTTTCTTCTGGGCTTCGACGCCTTCGAGGAACGGGTCGATCGCCTTGCCAAGGCGGCCGATGGGTATCCGCCCTACAATATCGAGCGGACGCTCGATGCCGAGGGTTCCGAGACGTTCCTGATTTCCATCGCGGTCGCGGGCTTTGCTCAGGGCGATCTCGAGGTGATGACGGAAGACAGCCAGCTTCTGGTCCGCGGTCGGCAGAAAGACGACCCGGCCCGCGAATACCTGCACCGCGGCATTGCCGCGCGGCAGTTCCAGCGCTCCTTCCTGCTGGCGGATGGGATGGTGGTCAGGGATGCGCTTCTTCGGAACGGCATGCTCTCCATCGCAGTTGTCCGTCCAAGGGCAGAAAATATCGCCCGTCGCATCGACATCCGTTCTGCCTAAGAAAGGGGAACATGAATGCAAGAGTACCGCGAGACTTTCGACAATCCCCTCCGCAACCTCAGTGCCGAGCAGTTCCAGGCACTTGGTGGCAATGCTGTGGTCTACGTGAAGCACGTCAAGGGCGACGCCCTCGGCGAGGTGCTGCCCGGTACCGTGTTGTCCAACGAGGAGGATTATCACCTCGTCGTGTCGGGTGACGGCCAGCCGCTGATGATCGGTGACAGTGAAGAGGCGGTCGCGGAGTGGCTGCAGAGCCAGCCGTTCGGCATCGTCACGCTGCACTGAACGCTGCAACTTACGGTGAGCGCCAGTCGGCGCTCAACCGCCCAGGTTACAACGCCGTTGGCCTGAGCCGGCTCAGGCGGCCTTTGTCGCCGCGACCGGCTGGGTGAGGACGGCGTAGATCTCGCCCGCATTACGAGCCCGCCGCAGCGCTTCGACGGTGCTCTCGTTGCGCAGCAGCCGGGCGACCCTAGCCAGCGCCTTGAGGTGGTCGGCGCCCGCCCCAACCGGGGCGAGCAGCATCATCATCAGGTCGACCGGCTGGTCATCGACCGCTTCGAAATCAATCGGCGTATCGAGACGGACAAACACCGCCGTCACGCCATTCAGCCCGGCGAGCTTGCCGTGCGGAATGGCGATGCCGTTGCCAAGGCCTGTCGAGCCGAGGGCTTCACGATCGCTCAGCGCTTCGAAAATCTGGCCGGCATCGCCCCGGGTCGCTTCGGCGGCGCGTTCGGCGAGCTGTCGCAGAACTTCCGTCTTGGACCTGGTTCCAGTGCAAAGGATCACGGAATCCTCTGAGAGGATATCAGCCAATTCCATCAGTAATGCCTTGTATTAGAAGCGCCGGGACGGGAGATCGTTCAGCCTCAGTTGGCCCGCAACGCGGGATCGATCCAGCCAATATTGCCGTCGGCGCGGCGGTAGACCACATTTAGTCCACCGTGTCCAGCATGGCGGAAAACCACCACTTCGGCCTGGGTCAGATCGAGCTGCATGACGGCTTCGCCCACCGACATCTGGCGGAGCGATGAGGTGGATTCGGCGATCACCGGTGGCGAGTAGTCCTCCGCCAGCTCGTCGGAATCCTCGGGCACGCCAAGCACATAGGCCGGAGCCTCCTCGGTGCTGTCGCCGTTAGCGTGGCGGCGATGTGCCTTGAGCTTCTTGTTGTAGCGGCGCAGGCGCTGCTCGATGGTATCGGCCATCTTCTCGTAGGCGAGGATGGCGTCATGGCCGTAGCCGCTCGACTGCAGCGTGGCGCCTGAGTCGAGGTGCACCATGCACAGCGCCGAAAATCCGGATCCCTCCGGTTCGAGCGTCAGGTGCCCGCTATAATTGCCATCGAAATACTTCTTGACCACGGTGTCGAAGTGGTCGGTTGCCTTCGAACGCAGGGCTTCGCCTACATCCATGTTCTTACCCGAGACGCGCAGAGTCATGGACTTCTCTTTTGGTTGGTTAGCATCGGGCCGGACGTCGCGGCCTGCCAACCGGCCTCGCCATCCGGTAGAGCGAGTCTAGACCCGCTCCTCCTCTGGGGCAATGCACGCAAAGTTGCGTCGGTTCATTGATTTGGAACAAGATTTTCAGGGAACTGGGGAAAAGCGCCTCACCGGGCGCTGGCCATTGCCCGCTTCTGGCGGCGGCGGATCACCGAGGACGCAATGTTCATGCCCTCTCGATATTTCGCGACGGTGCGACGCGCCACCTCGATACCCTGCTCCTTGTGCAGCATCTCGGCGATCGTATCGTCGGAGAGAATGTCGGCGGGCGTTTCGGCATCGATGATCTGCCGGATGCGGTGGCGCACCGTCTCGGCGGAATGGTCGGCCTCGCCGGTCGATGAGCCAAGCGCCGTCGTGAAGAAGTACTTCATCTCGAACACGCCGCGCGGCGTCATCATGTACTTGTTCGAGGTGACGCGGCTCACGGTCGACTCGTGCATCTCGATGGCGTCGGCAACCGCCTTGAGCGTCATCGGCTTGAGCTGGGTGATGCCGTGGATGAGGAAGCCATCCTGCTGCTTCACGATCTCGGCCGAGACCTTGAGGATGGTCTGCGCCCGCTGGTCGAGGCTCTTGGCCAGCCAGTTGGCGGTGGCGAGACAGTCGGTGAGGAAGGTTTTCTCGGTGGCGTCGCGCGTCTTCTTGGTCACGGAGGCGTAGTACTGCCGGTTGATCAGGACGCGCGGCAGCGTTTCGGCATTGAGTTCGATCTGCCAGCCGCCCTGCGGTGCCTCGCGCACGAACACATCGGGCACAACCGACTCCACCGGCCCGCGCTCGAAGGCCCGGCCGGGCTTGGGGTCGAGCTCCCGCAGTTCGGCCAGCATGTCGAGCAGGTCCTCCCGGTCGCAGCCGACGGCCCGGGCGAGACGGGCCATGTCGTGTTCCGCGATGAGGTGGAGGTGGTCGAGCAGCCGAGCCATCATCGGGTCGAGCCGGTCGCGCTCGCGCAGCTGCAGCGCCAGGCATTCGCGGACGTCGCGGGCGAACAGCCCGACCGGCTCGCAGCCATGCAGCTTCTCGAGCACTGCCTCGACGATCGCGAGCGGCGCGCCGAGCTGCTCGGCAACGGACTGCAGTTCGATGGCGAGGTAACCGGCCTCGTTGAGCCCGTCGATCAGGAACTGGGCGATCAGCCGTTCGGCCGGATCGCTCAGCAGCAGCACGACCTGCGACTCGAGGTGCTCGGAGAGGCTGAGGCGAGCCGCGACGAACTGGTCGAGATCGGCGGATTCCTCGCCGCTGGCCCCCCGCTCGTTCCACTGCGGAACGTCGCTCAGTCGGTCCTGCGCCGCCTGTTCGGGGAAGACGTTCTCGACCTCGGTGTCGAAGCCGTTGGCGATGGAGTCGGCGGACTGGATGCGGTCGCCAAAGTCGACGGTGTCCTCGGAGGCGTTGAGTTCGACCAGCCGCTCCGGCGGCTCGGCGGGTTCCTCGCCCGGCTCGCTACCGTCTTCGCGCTCCAGCAGCGGGTTTCGCAGCAGCTCTGCATCGACGAAGGCGCCCAATTCGAGATGGCTGAGCTGCAGCAGCCGGATCGACTGCATCAGCTGCGGCGTCAGCGTCAGGCCGAGGCCCTGCTTGACCTCCAGCCGCGGCGACATTGCCATGCGTATGGTACTCCCGGCTCACAAATCGCGCGTCCCGGGCGGACCATGACTCATCAAGGGATCGAAGGCAAGAAGTGTGCCAAGGGTGGTTAAGAGGCGTGGCAGCGGCGCGCCGCCGTCACACCTCGAACGATTCTCCCAGGTACACCCGCCGGGCTTCCGGATCGGCGGCGATGACGTCGGGGCGGCCCTGGATCATTACGTGGCCCTCGTGAATCAGGTAGGCCCGGTCGACCAGCGACAGGGTCTCGCGCACCGAGTGGTCGGTGATCAACACGCCGATGCCGCGGGTGGTCAGCTGCCGCACCAGGGTCTTCACTTCGGCCACGGCGATCGGATCGACGCCGGCAAAGGGTTCGTCGAGCAGCATGAAGACCGGATCGGTCGCCACCGCACGGGCGATCTCGACGCGCCGCCGCTCCCCGCCCGACAGCGCCATGGCGTTGGACTTGGCGATATGGCCGATGCCGAACTCGTCGAGCAGTGCGCCGAGTCGGGCCATGCGGTCGCGCCGCTTCGGCACGTGCCCCTCGAGCACGGCGAGGATGTTGCCCTCGACGCTGAGGCCCCGGAAGATCGACGGCTCCTGCGGCAGGTAGCCGATGCCGAGCCGTCCGCGCTGGAACAGCGGCAGGTCGGTGATGACGCGTCCATCGAGCAGGATGCGGCCGGCATCGGGTTTGACGAGGCCCATGATCATGGTGAAGACGGTGGTCTTGCCGGCGCCGTTCGGCCCCAAGAGCCCGACGGCTTCGCCGCGTCGCACGGCGATGGACACGTTGCCGACGACAGGACGCTTGCCGAAGCTCTTCTTCAGGCCCAGCGCCACCAGCCAGCCGGTCTGGTCGACCGGCTGTTTCTGGGCGGCAGGAGCGACGGGCGCATTCATTGCGGGGTGAAGACGCCGGTGACCCGGCCCCCTTCGCTGCCCCTGAACACCGAGGTGTTGCTGGAAAGGTTGATGGTGAGCTCGGGCCCGCTCATCGTCCCGCCCGCGCTCTTGACCTTGACGTTGCCGCTGAGCCGCACGATTGAGTTGTCGGGGGTAAAGACGGCGCGGCTGCCGGTGGCTTCCTGTCCCGTGGTCTTGATGCGGACGTTGCCGGTGGCATCCAACCCGTCGATGTCGCCCTCGCCGCCGGTCCCGTAGTTCACCACCGCCTTGTCGGCCCACATGGTCATCGCGCCGCGCGAAATCACCACTGCGCCGGTGAAGGTCGCCTTGTTGGTTGCCTGATCGATGACGAAGCTGTCGGCCGTGATCTTCACCGGCGTGCCGGCGGCGAGGGCCGGGAGGGCGAAGCTGCAGAGCGCCAGCAGCAGGGCAAGCAGGACCTTCATTGGACAAGCTCCATCACCGGCGGGGCGTCCTCGATGGCGCCGCCCGGCGTATCGGGGAGGGTGACGGTGGCGCGGGTGAACGTCCACACCTTGGTGTTGCCGTCATAGGTCATGCCCTCGGACTGCACCTGCATGCCGGCCGGGAAGGTCAGGTCGACGGCGCCGTGCGCCACCATGGCATAGTTGAGCATGTCGCCGAAAAAGTCCTCGAACGTCCCGTGGAGGCCGTCATTGCTCGTCACCCCCAGCGTGCCGGGCACGGTGAGGGTCTGCGCGGTCGTCTGCATCGCCGCAGCGGGCGCTTGGGCGCTGAAGGTAACGCCAAGAGTCGAGGTCATGGTGAATACCGCGTCGGTCATGTCGACGAGGTCGGTGCCGCCGATCCGCACCTTGGCCATCCCCGCCGTCGCCGCATAGAGCGTACCGTCATCGCCGACTGCCGTCACCCTTGGGGCTTCCACCACCAGGTTGTCGCGATCGATGTGGATCGAGGCGAAGCCGAACTGCTCGCGCAGGTTGTCGAGCACGATGCCGCCGAGCACCACGGCCAGCACGATGACACCGGCGAGGGGCAGCGCGATGCGGAGCACGCCGACCAGCCGGTTGCGCCGCGTCAGCGTTCCGTAGAGACGCTCGCGGGCAGGATCCGGCGCGACGGCGAAGCCCGCCATCAGCTATGCGCGAAGATGTCCGTCTCGCCCCAGCCCATCAGGTCGAGATCGATCCGGTGCTTCAGGAAGTCGAAGCAGGCCTGCGCCAGCACCAGCCGGCCCTCGCGCTTCAGCATGCGATCGAGGTGGCGCTTCAGGTCGTGCAGGTAGAGCACGTCGGAGGCGGCGTATTCGAGCTGCGCGTCGGAAATCTTCTCGGCGCCCCAGTCAGAGCTCTGCTGCTGCTTGGAGAGGTCGACGTTCAGCAGTTCCTTGACGATGTCCTTGAGGCCGTGCCGGTCGGTATAGGTCCGGCAAAGCTTGCTGGCGATCTTGGTGCAGTAGACCGGCCCGGTGATCACGCCGAAGCGGTTCTTCAGCACCGCGATGTCGAAGCGCGCATAGTGGAAGATCTTGGTGACGTTCGGGTCGCCGAGGAGCTTCACCAGATTGGGGGCGTCGTTGAGGCCCGCCGGGATCTGCACCACGTCGGCGCTGCCGTCTCCGGGCGACAGCTGGACCACGCAGAGCCGGTCGCGATGCGGCAGCAGACCCATCGTCTCGGTGTCGATCGCCACCTCCTTGCCGTAGCGCGAGAGGTCGGGCAGGTCGCCGCGGTGGAGACGAATTGTCATGTGTTGGTCCCGGATCAATACTGACGTTCTGATGCCACAGCATAAAGGCGTTGGAAAGGCCACGGCAGTTTGGCTACATAGCCCGCCGGCGGCGTCGCGGCAGATCGGGTTTGCGTAAATCATGCTGAGTAAGGTGAGGGACCGGCTGAGCGGTCTGTCGCGTGGGGCCAAGCGCGCCATCCTGATCGGCTTCGACTTCCTGGCCCTGTTCGTCGCGCTGTGGCTTAGCTTCACCATCCGGCTGGGCGGGTCGTTCAGCCCGACCTGGTACCACTGGCTGCTGATGATGGCCGCGCCGTTCATCGCCATCCCGGTCTTCGTGCGGATGGGGCTGTACCGGGCGGTGATCCGCTACCTGCCCGAGCGCGCCTTCATCACCGTCATCCAGGCGATGACGCTGGCGACGCTGCTGTGGGTGGTGGCGCTGTATTTCGCCGAGGCGACGCGCTTCGCCATCTTCCCGCGCACGGTGCCGCTGTTCTACTTCATCTTCGGCACGCTGATGATCGGCGGGGCCCGCTTTGTCGCCAAGGCCGCGCTGTCGACGCCGGAGCAGAGCCTTGGGCGCGAATCGGGCGTCGTGATCTACGGGGCGGGCCCATCGGGCACCCAGCTGGCCGGGGCGCTGACGACGCAGGGGCGCAAATATGTCGCCGCCTTTCTCGACGATGACCCGTCGCTGTGGGGGCGGGATGTGGCGGGCTACCGGGTTTACCCGCCCGATCAGCTCGAGGCACTGGTGCGCAACCGGGGCGTGCGCGAGGTGATCCTCTCGCTCCCCACCGCCGATGCGCCGACCCGCAGCCGCATCATCGAGACGCTGAGCCGGCAGCCGGTGAAGATCCGCACCCTGCCGGCGATTTCCGATCTCGCGTCGGGCAAGTACATGGTCAGCCAGCTGAGGGCCATCGACATCGACGACCTGCTGGGCCGCTCGGCCGCACCGGCAGATCCGACGCTGTTCGAGTCCCTGCTCGCCGGCCGCACCATCATGGTCACCGGCGCCGGCGGCTCGATCGGCTCGGAGCTGACGCGGCTGATCGCCAAGTGGCATCCCAGAAAGCTCGTGCTGCTCGAAGCGAACGAGTTCGCGCTCTACGAGATCGAGCGGACGCTGAAACTCGCCAACGGCACGCTGGTGGTGCCGGTGCTGGGCTCGGTGGGCGATGCGGCGCTGGTCCGGCGCACGCTGCAGGCGCATGGCGTACAGGTGATCTTCCACACTGCCGCGCACAAGCATGTGCCGCTGGTCGAGAGCAACGCGCTCGAAGGGGTGCGCAACAACGTCATCGGCACGCGCGTGCTGGTGGAGGCAGCGCGTGATGCCGGGGTCGAGCGCTTCGTGCTGATCTCGACCGACAAGGCGGTGCGGCCAAGCTCCGTGATGGGCGCCACCAAGCGCTGGGCCGAACTGATCGTTCGCCATTACGGCGAGCAGGGCGATCCGGCCCGGCAGCGCTTCTGCGCCGTGCGCTTCGGCAATGTGCTGGGCTCGAACGGCTCGGTGGTGCCGCTGTTCCGCGAGCAGATCGCGGCGGGCGGGCCGGTGACGCTGACCGATGACCGGATGACGCGCTATTTCATGTCGATCCACGAGGCGGCCGAGCTGATCGTCCAGGCCGGGGCGCTGAGCGAGGGTGGCGACATCTTCCTGCTCGACATGGGCGAGCCGATCCGCATCCGCGACCTGGCGGAGAACATGATCCGCCTTGCGGGGCTCACCGAACGGTCTGCCATCAACCCCGGCGGGGATATCGAGATCGCCGTCACGGGCAGCCGCCCCGGCGAAAAGCTGTACGAGGAGCTGTTCTACGACCCGGCGCACGCGACCCGTACGGCGCAGCCGCGCATCTTCCGCTCGCCGTCGGCGGCGCGCGGCACCGCCGACCTCGACGCGGCGCTGCAGAGGCTTGAAGCGGCTCTTCAGGCCGAGGACGAGCCGGCGGTGCGGAAGGTGCTGTTCGAGTATGTCACCGAGTGACCGTTGGGTGCCGGTAACTGCCCATTAACGCTGCTGTCGCGTTAGGCGACGCCGTTAACGAAGCTTACCGGACCGCCGCTTAGGCTTGCTCTGCTGAGGCCGAGAATTGGTCTCGCGGCATGGGGGCATACCGAATGAAGCGCACTCGCGGACTGCGTCTTGGCTTTATCGCACTGGCGCTGGTGGTCTTGCCGCTCTCGGCCTGCAGTTCGGCCGGCGGCCTGACCGGCATGAGCAGCTTCGGCAACAACAAGCTGCAGGTCGCCGAGATCGACGGCATCGGCGACTACACCGCCGACCGGGCCCTGCGCGAGGCCCGCGGGCACTTCCGCAACAACGATTTCGGCCACTCGGCGGCGCTCTACAAGCGCGCGGTGGAACTCAACCCCAAGAACGCCGAAGGCTATGTGGGCCTCAGCGCTTCGTACGACCGGCTGGGGCGCTTCGACCTGTCGGACCGGGTTTATGCCTCGCTCTACGGCATCACCGGCGGCACCGCGCAGTACTACAACAATGTCGGCTATTCCTACATGCTGCGCGGCAATGTCAGCGCCGCGCTGACCAACTTCAAGAAGGCCCGCGCGCTCGACCCGGGCAACATCGTGGTCGCCAACAACATCCAGATCCTGCAGAACGCCGCCGCAGCGAACCGGGCGTAAGCGGCCAGCCCGGTTCAAAAGCTTCAGACTTGCCGGGGTGCTCTAGCGCTCAGCGGGCGACCACTTGGATCACTCCGCAGGCGCCGCTTCCGTGCCGCCGGTCGGCGTCTTCGGCGGGACGTAGCCGTCCTTCCCGAGCCCCTTGGTCGAGTAGGCGGAATCGCGGGCCGGATCGGTGGTCTGCGCCTCGAGGTTGGCCTTCACCGCGTCGCCCGCGCTGTAGCCCACCTTGTCGGTGCGCTGCAGGTAGTCGTAGGTGCACCCGCCGAGCGTGAGGGCCGCGGCAGTGCCGCAGAGGAACAGCGCCAGCCGGGTCAATTGCCGTCTCCCAGATCGATGATGTAGCCGTAGGGCCCGATCACGCCCTCGCCGGTCTGGAAATTCTTCAGCATCTTGGGCGTGACTTCCATCTGGCCGAGCGCAAAGAACTCGACGTCGTTGGCCGGCCGCGTCTGGTCGAGCGGCGATGCCGGGACCTGGCCGGGCGTCAGCGGCTGCACCAGCCGCGGCGTGACGATGACCACCAGTTCGGTATCGTGCTTCTGGTAGCTCGACGACTTGAACAGCGAGCCGAGGATCGGCACGTCGCCGATCCACGGCAACTGGTCCTGGCTCATCTTGGAGTCGTTCTGCAGCAGGCCGGCGACGGCGAAGCTCTGTCCGTCGCGCAGTTCCACCGTCGCATCGAGGGTGCGGGTGTTGAAGATCGGGTCGTTGCCGGCGGTGAAGCCGTTGAGGCCGCTCACTTCGGGCTGCAGGTGAATCTGGATGCGGCCGCCATCGAGCACCACCGGGGTGAAGCCGAGCAGCACGCCGAACTGGCGATACTGCAGCCCGACATTGCCGTTCTGGTCAGCGGTGCGGATGGGCACTTCGCCGCCCGCGAGGAAGCTCGCCTTGACGCCCGAGAGCGTGGTGAGGTTCGGCTCGGCCAGCGTCCGCACCAGCGCCTTGCTTTCGAGCGCGCTGATCGTGGCGTTGAGGCTGATGCCGCCCGAGATGACGCTCGTCATGAACTGCGAGAACGAGCCGTCGGAGGTCCTGTTGACGTTGACGCCGACGCCGCCGACCTCGCCGCTCCAGGCGATGCCAAGGTCGCGCCCCGCGTCGCGCTGGGCCTCGAGAATGCGGACCTCAAGATTGACCTGCTGGCCGCCGGTCAGCGTGACCGTGTTGATGATCTGCGGGCTGCCATACTGGGCGACGATGGCCAGCACCTTGTCCATGGTCACCGCGTCGGTGACGCTGCCGCTGAGCTTGACCCGGCCGTTGACGGTCGAAACCTTGATATCGGCCGAGGGCACGCCGGCGCGGATCGAGCGCGCCATGTCGGCCGTGTCGGCGCCGACTTCGACGGCGAGGAGGCCGACCGGCTTTCCCTCGGCGGAATAGAGGTTGACCGTGGTGGTGCCGAAGTTCTTGCCGGCGAGGTAGATCGAGCGGTCGGTGATGGGCTGGGCATCGGCGATCAGCGGGTCGGCCGAAACGACCTTGCCGACGGGCTCCGAGATCACCACCGTCACCGCCTGCGACATGGGCAGGTTGATGCGCATCACCGAGGTGGTGGAGAGGTCGTAGGTCACGGTTTGCGCGAGGGCCGGAGCGGCGATGCCGAACACCAGCAGCGCCAGCAGCAGCGTGAGCAGCTGCAAGCCGCCCTGGGCAGGTTCGAGGTGGAGGCGGCGCGCGGTCAAATTCGGTACTCTTTACTCAGTCGGGTCCACTGCAAACGATAGCAACCCATGGTCAATGCCGGCTTAACGCGCGGGTGGCGGCTGTTCCGTCCACGCTTGCTCAGTTCGTCCAGAACGGGCTGCTGAGCCGGATCTGCTGGTTGGCGTTCATCTGCTCGAAATCGGCTGCCTTGGGCGCTGCGAAGTCGCTGATCGAGCGCAGCACCAGGCTGAGCGATCCAGAGTTGCGCGCCGAGGTGATGATCTGCGCCTGGTTGCTGTCGAGCGCGAGGGTGGCGATTACCGCATCGGAGAAGGTCGCGGGGGCAGTGCCCTCGTCCGAGGGCTCGTCCGGGCTGCCCTCCTCGTCGCCTTCCGCGGTGGGCGGGATGCCCACTTCGCCCAGCCGATGGGCGATAGCGAGAACGCGGACATTGCTGAGCACGGTCTGCGCCACCTGCCGCCCGGCCACCGCCTGGGTCAGGAGAACGTCGACATGGTCGTTGGGCTGGATGAAGCCGCCGGCCGCCACATCGGCCTGCACCTGGATGGAAACACCCAGTTCACCCGGCGCGAGCACGGCAGACAGATACCCGTCGCCCGCCGCCACCAGCTTCTGGGCGCGGATCGGCTCGCCGGGGAAGAACTCGAAGCGGGCGATGGCGGTGGGCGTCGCTGCGCTGGTGATGTAGTCGTCGCGCATCGCGTCGGTCGGCCAAGCCTTCCACTCGACGGTCGCTGCGGAAAGCCGCGCGCCCATGCCGATCGGCTGGGTGGCGACGAGTATCTGCGTCACCGGCGCGGGCGGCGGCGGGGCGGGCTCGACAACCGGCGCGGCGATCTCGGTCACCGCCTCCGGTACGGGCGCACCCTGGTCGAGCGTTGCGGCGAAATAGGCGGCGACGCCGCCGGCGATCAGCGCCACGGCCAGCAGGGCCAGCCGCGAGGGCTTCAGCATGGCGCGCCAGACCTGGCCGGGGCCAGAAATCACGTCGCCGTCGCTGGTCACCAGGGTGCGCTGCACTTCGGCGCGCAGGGCATCGAGGCCCTTCTTTTCTCCCCTCGGCGTAGCGGCGACCCGTTCCACCTCGCTCAGCCACTGCTCGAGGTTCCGGCGATCCGGGACGGGACCCGTAGCGATCGCGGGCTCGGCCACGAAGGGCGAGTCGGGAAAATCTTCGTCCTCGTTGAGGACTATGCGTTCGGTCCGCCGCAGCAAGGGAATCTCTTCTTGGTAAGCGAGGCGCGGGCTTCCTGCCCGTGCTCAAGGCTTACCGAAAAAGGCTCACCGTTTCGTTCTGAGGTCGTGCAAAATCGCGGCTCCGCCGCAAGGCTTCGCTAACCATTGGCGAGTGGTGCGGTCAGGCCGCCTGCCGGTCGAACTGGCCGTTGCGCATGAAGCGCCACAGATAGCTCTCGAGGATGGCATCCATGGCGGTGGGCGCGATGCCGAACGCGGCGAGGGTGCGCTTGTCGTTTTTCGCCTCTTCCGACACGACATTGTCGAGCTGCAGCAGGTCGACCTGGTCGGCGGTAATCAGCGGCGCCCAGGGCAGGAAGGCGAACGGCAGGGCCAGCAGCTTGCCGATCACGGCCGGCACCGGCAGCAACGGGTTGCGGCGGTGGGTTTCGGCCAGCACGCGCTGCATCAGCTCGAGCTGGGTTGCCGTCTCCGGGCCGCCGATCTCGTAGACGCGGCCGGTCTTGACCTTGCCTTCGACCGCCGCGACGAAGGCTGCCGCAACGTCGCCGACATAGATCGGCTGGAACCGGGACTTGGCGCCGATGACCGGCAGCACCGGCAGCATCCGGGCCATGGAGGCCAGCCGGTTGAAGAACATGTCGCCCGGCCCGAAGATGATCGAGGGGCGGATGACGATGGCGTCCTTGAAGGCCGCGAACACTTCGGCTTCGCCGAGGCCCTTGCTGTGCGCATAGGGGGTCGGGCTCTGGGGATCGGCGCCCAGTGCCGACATGTGAACGAGGGTGGTGACGCCCGCCTGTTTCGAGGCCTCGGCGATGTTCCGGGCGCCCATGGTCTGCACGGCGCGGAAGCGCTGGCGCCCACTCTCGTAGCCGATGCCGACGAGGTTGATCACCGCGCCGGCACCCTTGACGGCGCGCTGCACCGACTCGAGGTTGCGCACATTGGCCTGGATCGGCATCACCTGCCCGACGGCGCCGAGCGGCTTGACGTGGCCCGCGAGGTCTGGCCGGCGCACCGCAACGCGCACCCGGTATCCGGCACGCGCCAGCAGTTGCACGATCTGCGTGCCGACAAAGCCCGAGCCCCCGAAGATCGTCACGAGGTTGTTGGCGTCCATGTCGGCAGGCTCCGCAGCGGGTCTTGAAGGGCTGATGCCGCTTCTAGCGCGGGCGTTCCGGACTGTCGAGGCTTCTGGCAATCCTGACTCAGGCCGTCCTGCGCCTGAGCTCGAAGTAGGCCGCCAGCGATACCGAGAGGGCGATGGCGATGGCGATCAGCGACGGTGGCCAACCCGCGTCGGCTCCGAACAGCACATCGTGCATGCGTCGCCCCGGCAGCAGCGTGAATGCGCCCGCAATGATGAGGGAGAAGAAGTAGAGGCTCTGCATCGCAGCCCGGTGCGCCCGTACATTGCCGCGGCGGATCGCCGTCAGGCCCTGCGCCAGCCCGACGAAGGTGATCACCGAGAAGATGTGGATGGGCGAGAACGGTCCGATCAACCGGATCTCGTTGATGAAGAGCGACGAGGCAGCGGCAACGAACATGAGCATCACCCAGACCCGGCCCATGGCCCGGTGCAGCGGCGTGCCCTTCGGGCGAAACAGGACCAGGGCGCCCAGCAGCAGCGCGGCAAGGGCTGCGGCGGCGTGGACCTGGACCGCGACCGGGGCGTTGAGGAGTGGAACGAGCGACATCGTGGCCTCGACAGGGGAGGGTGGGTTGCCGCCGGCCTGTCGCCCGACTAGTTTTCGCAGGCAACCAGTGATGCGCGAGGCGCAGGAAAACTACGTGAGCGGCCACCCCCTGCATCTGGCGCTTCGCGAAATGCGGAGGCATTTCAGCGATGGACGCGTACTGGCCAGCATCGCGGTCGTGGCGCTGCTGGTGGGGATTGCAGGGCCGTTCGGTACGTTCGAACGGCTGGAGACCGGTCCTCGCCTCATCTACTGGGCAGCGATCGCCCTCTCCACCTATGGCCTGGGCTTTGCCGTGGGCGTGCTGCTGGAGCAGGTCTTCGGGCTGACGGTGCGGAACCGCTGGGTCCGCGTGCTGCTGTTCGGTGCGGCCACCGGCGTGCCGGTCACGCTTGCCGTAATGGCGGTCAACTTCGTGGCTCTTGGGACGACAGGCCTGCCGCCGTTCGGGCTCTGGCTGCAGTGCACACTAATCGGCATGGGCGTGATCGCTATCGGCGAAATCCATGGGCACTCAGGGCGATCGACCCCTGGAAGTGCCCAGCGACCGCCGCAGGCGCCCCCGATTCTCGACAGGGTGCCACAGGCGGCGCGTGGCGCGCTTTGGGCGCTGGTGGTGCAGGACCACTATGTCGAGGTGGTCACCGAGCGGGGTCGTACACTGGTGCTGATGCGGCTGAGCGACGCCATTCGAGAGGTGGGCGAAACCCAGGGCGTGCAAATCCACCGCTCGCACTGGGTCGCGCTGCCCGCCATAGCCAATGTCCTGCGGATCGACGGCAAACCGCAGGTCGAACTGCCCGACGGTCGGCGCCTCGGCATCAGCCGAGGCTACCTTGCGGCCGCCCGCGAGGCGGGCGTGGCGGCATAGCGGCGCTGGTTATTCCGCCTTGAGCGGCAGGGCGCCGCGGGCGAACAGGAAGCTCATCCAGTCCTCGACGTGCCAGCTCTGCGCCAGCTTGCCATCGGCGCCGAGCTGATGGATGTCGATGGTCTGGAACGTCACCGGCGTTTCGCCTGGGGCGATGCCGAGAAAGGGTTGCGACTGCACCGCGGTGACGAGGCTGCGCACCACCACCTTGTCGCCGGTGGCCACCACATCCTGCGTCGCGAACGAGTATTCGCTGAACACCGTGCGGATGCCCGCGACCGACGGCTTGAAGCCATCCGGGCCGGTCGGCGTGCCGGGGGCGGACGGGTTGTTGAGCCACTCTGCAGACACTGCGCAATCGACGAGGCTCGCGTCGCCGCTGGTCATCGCGTCGTAGAAGGCGCGGACCGCCGGGTATTCGGCGAGCGCTGCGGTGCCCTCGGTGGTCTTGCTGCAATCCTGTGCAAATGCCGGAGCGGCAAGGACGGTGAAGGCGAGGGCGAATAAGGGTCTGATCAAGGGTGTTTCCTCCGGTCAATCAGGCGAGTGTAGCGGCCTGAGCCCCGGTATCCACGAATGTGCAGCATAGGCGACACCGCGCTGCCCCTGCCCTCATGGCAGGATGCTGCTCTCGAGGATAGTGCCGGCCGCCTGGCACTCGGCAGCGATCTCCACGGCGAAATCGCGCAGCATCTCGCGGTCGAGGACACCCTGGTGCCGGACGACCATGGCGATGTCGCGATGGATGGGATCGACGTCAACGGGCCGGATTTCGGCCAGCCGGCCTTCGGCGATGTCTCCCGCCACCGCGCTCATCACGAAGAAGCCGACGCCTTCGCCTTTGGTAGCGAGGCGGCGCGCCGGGCCGGTGGGCAACTCCACCGACACCGCGGCGCGGCGGAACAGGGCCAGCGCCGGATCGGGATAGACCTGCCACCACGGGATCGAGATCAGCCGCGGCACCCGCTTCAGTACGTCGTCGATGCGGGGGTTGGGACCGAGTTCGGCGACGATCGCGGGGGTGGCGACGAGCGGCACGCGTTCACGCATCACCAGCAGCGGCTCGAGGTCGGTGACCAGCGGGTCGAGGTTGGGCCAGCAGAGGATGCCCAGCTCGATCTCGCGCTCGTGCAGCATGGTGGCGATTTGGCTCTGCCGGCCTTCGTGGATCACCACGTCGACCGACGGGTACTTCGCCTGAAAGCGCAGCAGCGATTCGGTGATCAGCGGCGTCACCAGCGAGCGCAACGAGCCGATCGACACGCGACCGCGCTCGGAGCGGCGCAGGGCTTCCTTCGCCTCCTGCGCCGCGCCGAGGATGCGGCGGGCATAGGGCAGGAAGGTCATGCCCTGGTCGGTGAGCGTGATGGTGCGGCCACGGTGAAACAGGGTGACGCCGAGCAGTTCCTCGAGCGCCCGCATCCGCATCGAGACCGTGGCCTGGGTGACGTTCAGGCGTGCGGCGGCCTTGGTGAACGACTTGTCCTGCGCGATCCGGTCGAAGGTCCTGATCTGGTCGAGGTCCATGGATCGATCCGGCTCGTGGGATGGGGCGATCGGGCAGCGTGGTATTGGATAGGGTGATGAGGGGGCAAGGGCCTGTTCGTCCCCTCACCCGGCGCTTCGCGCCACCCTCTCCCTCAAGGGGAGAGGGGCAACGGTGCCTCACCGTCGAGGTCGTGCGCCTCTTGCCCTTCTCCCCTTGAGGGAGAAGGTGGCGAGCCCGAAGGGCGAGACGGATGAGGGGACGTTCAGCCCTTTGCCCGCGACCGTTCCTTGAGTTCCAGCTTCCGCGCCTTGTTGCGCGCCGCGACTTCGGCCGCGTCGTCGCCGAGATGGGCGTCGCCGCGCGACTGCGCCAGTTCCATCTGACGCTCGCGCTCGGCTGCGCCTTCCGGCGCTGCGTCGGCGCAGTTGGCGCACAGGTTGCCTACGGCCTCGTGCGGCAGCATCGGCGTGCGGCAGGCGCGGCAGAGGACGGCTTCGCCCTCGACGAGGCCGTGGGTGACCGAGACGCGCTCGTCGAAGACGAAGCACTCACCGGCGAAGCGCGACTCGGTCTCCGGCACGACTTCGAGGTATCTGAGGATGCCGCCCTTGAGGTGGAAGACCTCCCTGAAGCCCTGCGTCAGCATGTAGGCCGAGGCTTTTTCGCAGCGGATGCCGCCGGTGCAGAACATCGCAACCTTGGGGTGCTTCGCCGGGTCGAGCGTCGCGACATAGTCCTTGAATTCGGTGAAGCTCGCCGTCGCCGGATCGAGGGCGCGGGCAAAGGTGCCGAGCTTCACTTCGTAGTCGTTGCGGGTATCGATGACGGTGACGTCGTTGCGGTCGATCAGCCGGTTCCAGTCGCGCGCCTCGACATAGTTGCCGACAACCTTCGACGGGTCTGCCTCCGGTGCGCGCAGGGTGACGATCTCGGGCTTCAGCCGCACCTTCATGCGCAGGAAAGGCATGGCGTCGGCGCCTGAGAACTTTGCTTCGGCGCCATCGAGCCGCCCGGCCCAGAGCGGGCTTTGCGCGAACCAGGCCATCAGCGCATCGATCGCCTCGGGCGTGCCGGCGACGGTGCCGTTGATGCCTTCGGGCGCGAGGATGAAGGTGCCGCGGATTTTTCGCGCGCAACAGAACAGCGCCAGCTCGGGCTTCAGCGCTTCGGCGTCGGGCAATGCGACGAATTTGTAAAGCGCCAGTACCTTGAAGCGGTTCACGCCCTCAGGCAGGTTGGCGGCGATTTCAGCGGGCTCGGACATCGACGCGGGTGTAGCATTCACCCCCACACCGGGCAAATCGACAGACCGGAGCGCTCTCAGGAAAAGTTGCAGACTTTTCCGGTTCGAGAGCGCGACCACATCAAATGGGAGAGAGACGATGACCTATCGGGCCAGTGACGCTCGCTATGGCGGGATGACCTATCGCAAGACGGGCAAGTGGGGCTTGAAGCTCCCGGTGATCAGCCTGGGGCTGTGGCAGAATTTCGGTGGCACGCGCGACTATCCGTCAGCCTTCGAGATCCTGAGCTATGCGTTCGACAAGGGCGTGACGCATTTCGACCTCGCCAACAATTACGGCCCGCCCCCGGGCTCGGCCGAGGAGCTGTTCGGCGACGTGATGGCGCGCGACTTCCGGCCCTATCGCGACGAGATGATCATCTCGAGCAAGGCGGGCTGGGAGATGTGGCCCGGCCCGTATGGCGACTTCGGCTCGCGAAAGTACCTCATTGCCTCGGCCGACCAGAGCCTGAAGCGGATGGGGCTCGACTATGTCGATATCTTCTACTCGCACCGCTACGACCCCAACACGCCGCTCGAAGAGACGATGGGGGCGCTGGCCAGCCTCGTGCAGCAGGGCAAGGCGCTCTATGTCGGCATCTCGAGCTATCCCGAAAAGCAGACGCGCGAGGCGCATCGGATTCTCGCCGAACTCGGCACGCCGTGCCTCATCCACCAGCCGAGCTATTCGATCCTCAACCGCTGGATCGAGGACGACAAGACCATCGATGCCTGCGGTGAACTGGGGATTGGCGTCATCGCCTTTTCGCCGCTGATGCAGGGGATTCTGTCGGGCAAGTACAACAAGCTGGCCGGTCAGCTCGACGGCACGCGGGCCTCGGAAAACTACTCGCTCAATGCCGGACGGCTGGAGCCGCGCATTCTCGATGCGGTGCAGAAGCTCGGGGCGATCGCGGAACAGCGCAAGCAATCGATGGTGCAGCTGGCGCTGAGCTGGGTGCTGCGGCGCAAGGAGATGACATCGGCACTGATCGGCGTGCGAACGCTGGAGCAGCTCAAGGACTGTCTCGGCGTGCTCGACAATCTCGAACTGTCGCCCGAGGAGATCGCGGCGATCGACGAAGCTGCGAAGGGCGGGCTGGTGGACAGCCGTCCGATCAAGAACTGACGATCACGAGCGGGCCGCTTCCGGGCGGCCCGTTCCGAGCACGATGGCGGTGAGCGCCACGTAGAGCGTCAGTTGCGCCGGTGAGGTGAGCATTATGTCGGCGAGGCCGAGGACGAGATAGCCGCCGGTCAGCACCAGGATGGCATGCAGGCGCTGGCGGGATCTTCGCTCGCTCGGCAGCGCCAGGTATCCGGCGAGCGGGGCGGCGAGCAGCAGCAGCCATGCGGCGACCCCGAGCGCGCCGCCAGCCATGGCGTAGTGCAGCGCGTCGTTGTGCATATGCTGGATGGTGTGGAGCGACTCGAGGCCGGCCGGGAAGCGGTTGCGCATCGGTGCCATCAGCCACTCGCCCCAGCCATGGCCGAAGAGCGGGGCATCGGGGATGTCGCGCAGCGCATCGCCCCAGAGCCTGATCCGTACCCAGATCGACTCGTCGGCGACGGTGTCGCCATTGGCGATGCCGCCGAGCACATCCCAGAGCCGCAGGCGCGACCTTCCCGGCAGTTCGACGAACAGCGCGGCGGCGGCAAGCGCGGCCGTGCCTGCAAGGAGGGCGACGATGGCGAGAGGCTTTCTCACGAAACAGAGCGCGGTGATGAGCAGCAGAGCGGGCACGCCGAGGAGCGTGGTGCGCGAGCCGGTGAGCCAGATCACGCCGGCTGCAGCGACGAGGCCGAGCAGGCTCAGCCAGCGCCAGCGGTCACGGGTGAAGAGGGCGCCGAGGGCGAGGGTGGCGCAGAGCAGCGTGGTGACGGCAAGGCGGTAGGGATCGGTGATGAACGAGCCCTCCCCGGCCCGGGGCTTGCCGATGCCGTAGCGGAGGGCAAGGGCGGTGACGAGGCCGATGCTGGCGCCGATCAGGGCGAGGCGGGCGATGTCTAGAGCGCGCTTGCCGAGGAGATGCGCGAAGGGGAGGAAGCAGAGCGGGGCGAGGTAGGGGACGAGGGCGACGAGGTCGGCCGGCTGGCGCATCGCGCCGAGGGCGGAGGTGGCGATGAGGAGGAAGGCGAGGGCGAAGAGGAGGGCAGTCGACCTTTCCGCGCGTGACCGCCCCCTCCACCACCCTGCCGGGTGGTCCCCCTCCCCCGTGCTGCGCACAGGTGAGGATCCGGCTGTGGCCGCGACGGTGGAACGGGGGGATCCTCCCCTGCGCAGCGGGGGAGGGGAACCACCCGGCAGGGTGGTGGAGGGGGCGGTCGCGAGCACGATCAGTACCGCCCCCACCGCCCCGAAGATCAGCAGCACGTGCGTGTTTGCGTAGCCGAGCGCCGGGCTCAGCACCAATGCGGCAATGACAACCGCCAGACCGAGGAAGCGTCCGGCGGTTGCGAGCATCAGGTCCTCAGCGTGGCGCCGGTGGCCTTGGCGACGGCGGCGACGACGGCAGCGGCGACCTTGTCGATCTCCTCGTCGGTGAGAGTCTTGTCGACCGGCTGCAGGGTGACCGCTAGGCCGAGCGACTTCTTGCCGTCGCCGACGCCCTTGCCTTCGAACACGTCGAACATGTCGACGCCGGCAATGAGCGCCTTGTCGGCGTTCCTGGCGGCGCGGAGCAGCTTTTCTGCCGGCACGTCGCGATCGACGACGAAGGCGAAGTCGCGGCTCACCGCCTGCAGGTCACTGAGCTTCAGGGCGGGCTTGGAGCGTGTCGGCTTCCGGCGCGGCTCGGGGATGGCGTCTAGGTCGAGCTCGAACGCGGCGACCGGGCCGGTGAGGTCGTAGGCGGCAAGCTCGTTCGGATGCAGTTCGCCGAACCAGCCGATCACCACCTTCGGGCCGAGCTGAATGCGGCCGCCGCGGCCCGGATGGCTCCAGGCTGCCGGTTCGGTGACGAGCTGGAGCTTGTCGATGTCATGCCCCATCGCATCGAGCAGCGCCGCGATATCGGCCTTGGCGTCGAACACCGAGACTTTTGCGGCGCCCTGCCAGTGGCGGGTGGTGCCGAGGCGGATGCCGGTGGCATAGGTGCGCTGGCCTTCGGGCTGCACCGAGTGGAACACCTGCCCGACCTCGAACAGTTTCAGGTCCGTAAAGCCGCGATTGGTGTTGCGCTGTGCGGCGGCCAGCAGGCCGGGGAGTAGCGAGGGCCGCATGTCGGTCAGCTCCGACGCGATCGGGTTGGCGAGCTTGAGGTCAGCCGCGCCGCCGCCGAAGCGCTTCGCCGCGTCTTCGGTAATGAACGACCAGGTCACGGCTTCGTCGAGGCCACGCGCGGCGAGTGTACGTCGGGCGAGGCGGCGGCGGTTCTGCAGCGTGGTCAGCATGCGCGGCGCGACGTGGTTGAGCCGCGGCAGCGGATCGACCGGCACGTTGTCGACGCCCACCATGCGCATCACCTCTTCGGCGAGGTCGGCCTTCATGGTAACATCCGGGCGCCACGACGGCACCTTCACGGAACGCGTGTTGCCGGTACCCTCGAGCTTGAAGCCCAGCCGCCCGAAGATCGCTTCGATCTCGGTGGCGCTGGTCTCGAGTCCGGTGAGGCGCTCTACTTCCGACAGCGGGAACTCGACGACGGTATTGGGGAACACGTCCTCGCCGGAGATTACCGGCTCCATCGCTTCGCCGCCGACGAGTTCGAGCATCAGCCGGGTGGCGAGTTCGAGGCCGGGCTCGGTGAGGGCCGGATCGACGCTGCGTTCGAGCCGGTAGCGCGCGTCCGACACGATGCCGGTCTTGCGGCCGGTCTGGGCGATGAGGTCGGGGTCCCAGCTGGCGCATTCCATCAGCACGTTGACGGTGCCGTCGGTGGTGCCCGAGCGGATGCCACCCATGACGCCGCCGAGGCAGAGCGGGCCGAGATCGTCGGCGATGACGGTCATGGTCTCGTCGAGGCGGTAGACCTTGTTGTCGAGCGCGTCGAATTCCTCGCCCGGTTTGCCGTTGCGCAGCACGGCGGTGCCGACGATCTTGTCGGCGTCGTAGGCGTGGAGCGGCCGGCCCCAGCCGAGCGACACGAGGTTGGTGATGTCGACCACCGCGTTGATCGGACGGAGGCCGACGGCGCGCAGCCGCTGCTGCAGCCAGTCGGGCGACGGGCCGTTCTTGATGCCCTTGAACACGCGCCCGGCGAACTTGCGGATCGCCTTGGGCTGGCCTTCCTCGAAGACATGCGGCAGCGGCGGGATCGGGCTCGGGCCCTTGCTGGCGACCTTCGACATGTCGGTGTGCTTCAGCGTGCCGAGGCCGAACGCGGCGAGGTCGCGCGCGATGCCGTAGACGCCGGTGGCGTCGCCGCGGTTGGGGGTGATCGAGATGTCGATCACCGTAGTGCCCAGCTTGGCGTACTCGACATACGCGACGCCGACCGGCGCATCGGCGGGGAGCTCGATGATGCCGTCATGGTCGTTGCTGAGTTCGAGTTCGGCGGCCGAGCAGAGCATGCCGTCCGACTTCTCGCCTCGGATCACCACGCCGGCCTTCAGCGTGAAGTCCTTGCCTGGGATGTAGGTGCCAGGCGCCGCGAACACCGATTTGAGGCCGGTTCGGGCGTTCGGCGCGCCGCACACCACGTCGATCAGCGCGCCGGTGCCGGCATCGACCTTGCAGAGGTTGAGGTGATCGGAGTTCGGATGCGGCTTCGCTTCGACGATATGGGCGACGACGAACGGCTTCAGCTTTTGCGCCGGATCGACGATCTCCTCCACCTCGAGGCCGATCATGGTCAGTGCCTTGCCGACCTCCTCGGCCGAGGCGGTGGTGTCGAGGTGTTCCCTGAGCCAATCGAGGGTGAACTTCATGGCGTAACTCGTGGTTGGAAGTAGCAGATGCCCGTCAGCGCGACATTGATGCCGAGCGCGACGAAGGTGGTGGGGATTTTGGCCTGATCGGCGCCCAGGGCGATGCGCAGTACCAGTCCGAGGTCACGGCTATGGGCAACCAACTGGTCGAGGCCGTTTGGCCGATAGAGGATTTCGAGGGGCAGCCCGTTGTGCACGCTGTTGGCGTCCTCGTACTCCCAGAGCAGGTTGCGGTCGGTGATGACCTGCAGCTCCCAGTCGCCGCCTTCGAGGCTCTCTGTCTCGCCGGCGCGAGGGCCGGACCAGTAGCGAATCTCGCGCACGAAGCACGAGACGGTGCCGTCGGGCGCGCCGTGTGGCGGCGGCCGGCGAACTGCGGGCTTCACCTTGGCCATCTGCATGAACGCGAGAACGTCGAAGCCGCGCATGGCTGCATCAGCTCGACAGGCCGCCGAACAGCGTCGGCAGGTCGAGGGGGCGGAAGCCATAATGGTCGAGCCAGCGCTTGTCGGCGTCGAAGAAGGCGCGCAGGTCATTCATGCCGTATTTCAGCATGGCGATGCGGTCGATGCCCATGCCCCAAGCAAAACCCTGGTAGACGTCGGGGTCGAGGCCGCAATTGCGCAGCACGTTGGGATGCACCATGCCGCAGCCGAGGATTTCGAGCCAGTCGCTGCCCTCGCCGATCTTCACTTCGGCGCCCGAGCGGTCGCACTGCACGTCGACTTCCATCGACGGCTCGGTGAAGGGGAAGAAGCTGGGGCGGAAGCGCAGCGTGACGTTGTCGACCTCGAAGAAGGCCTTGAGGAACTCCTCCAGCACCCAGCGCAGCTGGCCGATATGGCTCGACTTGTCGATGACGAGACCTTCGACCTGGTGGAACATCGGGGTGTGCGTCTGGTCGGAATCGTGCCGATAGGTACGGCCCGGCATTACCACGCGGATCGGCGGATCGATAGCCGGGGTCAGGTACGGCGCGGCCGGCTTCTCGTTGCCCTTCAGCATGGTGCGAATCTGCACCGGCGAGGTGTGGGTGCGCAGCACGCGCTTGATGCCGTCGGGCGAGGGCGCCATGAAGAAGGTGTCGTGCATTTCGCGCGCCGGATGTCCCTCGGGGAAGTTCAGCGCGGTGAAATTGTACCAGTCGGTCTCGATGTCCGGACCCTCGGCGATCGAAAAGCCCATGTCGGAGAAGATCGCCGTGATCTCGTCGATCACCTGGCTCACCGGGTGGATGCGGCCCTCGGCAGTCGGCGCCGGGCGGACGGGCAGGGTGATGTCGAGGCGTTCTGCAGCGAGGCGGGCGTCGAGGGCGGACCTGGCCAGTTCGGCAGCCTTGGCCTCGATGAGCGCGGTGACCTCGGTCTTCAGCCCGTTGATGGCGGCGCCGGCGGCCTTCCGCTCGTCGGCGGGTAGTGCGCCAAGCGTGGCGAGCAGGGCCGAGACCGAACCTTTCTTGCCCAGCGCGCCAACGCGGACGGCCTCGATGGCGGCTTCGTCAGTGGCGGCGGTGGTTGCGGCGCTGATTTCGGCGCGGAGGGAGGCGATCTGGGCGTCGAGGGACATGTCTGTCGTTCCGGAATTGAGTTCGAGGGCCAAACGAAAAAGCCCCGCGCCATCCCCGGTATCGGGGCGGCGCAAGGCTTAGCTTAGGGCCTCGGAAAAGGCGAGTGAGTCTTGCCGGCTCTTGGCCTGGTCCGAAAAGTCTCTCAACTTTTCGGGGCCAGACGTAGACGCTTAGGCGGCGTTGATCCGGGCGTGGGTCGTCGGCTCGAGATCGCCGATGTAACCCAGTGCGGCCTTGGCCTGCGTAACCAGCACGGCGAACGCTGCGGGCTCGGTGATCGCGAGATCGGAGAGCACCTTGCGGTCGACGGCAATCTCAGCCTTCGCGAGGCCGTCGATAAATCGACCGTAGGTCAGGCCGTGATCGCGGACGGCAGCGTTGATGCGCTGGATCCACAGGGCGCGGAAGTTGCGCTTCTTGTTGCGGCGATCGCGGTAGGCGTACTGGCCGGCCTTGTCGACGGCGGCCTTGGCAGTACGGATGGTGTTCTTGCGGCGACCGTAAAAACCGGTTGCGGCCTTAAGAACCTTCTTGTGACGGGCGTGGGCGGTAACGCCTCTTTTAACGCGTGACATCTATCGGCGCTCCTTAACGGTTATACGGCATGTACCACTTGACCAGACCTTCATCGCCCTTCTTGAGGATCTTGGTCCCCCGATGCGAGCGAATGTAGTCGGCGTCGTGGCTCATCAGCCGGTGCCGTTTGCCTGCGACGCCCGCCTTTACGCGGCCGCTCGCAGTCATCTTGAAGCGCTTCTTGGCGCCTGACTTGGTCTTCATTTTGGGCATTTTGCTTACCTGATCTTGAGGCGGCCCCTTGCGGAGCCAGCATTCTGGATCGCCACGGCATGCCTTTCGGCCGGGCGGTCCGTTGGAAGGCGGCTCTATACGGGGAAAGGCAGGGGGGCGCAAGTGGGCGCCGCATCGGCTGTCACGACAGCGTTACAAGGCTCGCGCTTTGCTGCCCCGCAAGGACTTGTTAATATATTCCGATGGGGGCGTAAATGACAGTAACGCGTACACACAAGGCCTACATGCGCGGCGCCATCTGGCTGCTGGCGCTGCTCGGCATAGTCCTGCTGCCAGGCTTCGGCGACACCTCGGAACCGCCGCGGGTCGAAATCTCCAGCCGCTGACGCTCAGTTCGGATGTGAGCGCTTCAGCTCCTCCGCGATGGTTTCCATCAGGACTGCTACCCGGCGCGTCACCCGGCGCGAAGGGTGAACCAACTGGATCGGCAGCGTCAGGGTCTGCCAGTCGGGCAGCAGTCGTACCAGCCTGCCGGCGGCAACGTCGGCCTCCACCAGTTCGGTCGGCATGTAGCCGATGCCGGCGTCGGCGATAAGCGCGGCGCGCAGCGCCTCGCCATTGTCGATCTGCAACCCGCCCTGCACCTCGGCGACCTCGCGGCGCCCGTCCTTGAGGAACGGCCAGCGGTTGCGGGGCGACATGTTGAGGTTGAGCAGGCAGCGCGAGGCGGCCACTTCGCGCGGTGTAGTCGGCACGCCATGCTGATCGAGGAAGGCGGGACTTGCCACCAGCAGCAGCCGATATGTGCCGACCTGCCGGGCGATCATCGTCGAGTTCTGCAGTTCGCCGATCCGCACGGCGAAATCGTAGCCGCCCGAGATCAGGTCGACCCGCTGGTCGGTCAGCATCATTTCGAGCGTCACCGCCGGGTTGGCGGCCTGGAAGCGCGCGCAGATCGCCGCCAGCGAGAATACTCCAAGGGTTGCCGGTCCTGTCATCCGGATGCGCCCTTCGAGCAGCCCCGGTGAGGAGCGCATGGAATCCTCGAGGTCCCGCGCCGCGTCGAGCACGGCTTCGGCGCGGGTGAGGAAGGCCTCGCCGGACTCCGTCAGCCGCTGTGCCCGGGTCGTCCGCTCGATCAGCCGGGCGCCATAGCTTGTCTCGAGCGCCTGGATGCGACGCCCGACCATGGCCGGTGTCAGTCCCAGCACGCGCGCCGCCGCTGCAAAGCTGCCAGTCCGCACGGCGGTGGCAAAGGTTTCGAGGCTTTCGAGATCGACCATTCGATACCCCAGCGCGATTGTGAAACGCTCCAGCGCGCAATTCTGCGCCCGGTTGTATCGGTCTACATCATCGCCATCACGAACACCAATGGAGTACGAGCGATGACCACCATAGCAATTCTCGGACAGGGCAACATGGGCAAGGGCCTCGCCGGCCGTCTCGCGGACGGGTTTGCGCTCAACCTCGGCGCCCGCAACCCGCAGGCCGGCCAGCTGGGCTACGCCGACGCTGTCGCCGGCGCCGATATCGTCGTCCTGGCGCTGCCCTATGATGCTGCCCTCGAGGCCATCAAGTCGCTGAACCTTGCCGGCAAGACCGTCGTCGACATGACCAACCCGGTCACCGCCGATTTCTCCGGCCTGACGCTCGGCCACACCACGTCGGCCGCCGAGCAGCTGCAGCTGGCTGCCCCCGGCGCCAGGGTGGTAAAGGCGTTCAACACCATCTTCGCCGGCCTGTTCAGCGCACCGCGCTCCGCAACCGCCGAAGTCCCGGTCTTCATCGCCGGCAATGACGAGGCCGCCGTGGTCGCCGTCACTGAGCTGGCGAGGGCCGCCGGCTTCGCCGTCGAAACGACCGGTGCGCTCGATGCCGCCCGCCTGCTCGAGCCGGTCGGCATGCTCAACATCCGGTTGGGCTATGGCCTGGGGCAGGGCACGTCGATTGCCCCGACCTGGCTCCGCGTCGCAGCGTAGGGCCGCGGTCCGATAGCTAGATCCGGTTGGCGGCCACCAGTTCGCTCAGCCCGTCGATCAACTGGGCCGCCTCGGTGCGGCTGAGGCTCACCATGGCGGACCGGTCGGCCCGGGCCACCGCCAGGGTCGCCTCGGGCAGCACCGCCCGGGCCCGGTCGCTGAGATAGAGGCCCTGGGCCCGGCCCTTGAGCGTGCTCTTTTCGATCCATCCCTCATCGAGCAGTCCGGCCAGCGTCCGCGCCACGCCGGGCTGCTCCAGCTCGAGCCGCATCGCCAGCTCCGCCTGCGTCAGCCCCTCGCGCTCGCCGATCTCGCACAGCGCGGTGAACTGCGCCGGGTGCAAGCCGAGCGGCGCCAGCGCCTCGCGCACCCTGTTGGCCAGCCGTCGCGTCAGCTGGCTGGTGACGTGAAACAGAGTTTCCTTGTGATCGAACATCCGGGCCTCCCAGCGCATCCCGAGTGAACTCAGAGGACGGGTTATAAGCAATCATAGCAGCATCGGACTTAAGCGGAGCTTGCCGCGGGGCCCGCTCGGGTCAGGCGACGATCTCGGTCCAGCTGCGGGTGGCCCGCGTGCCAGAGGCGGCCGTCGCAATCGCCATTTTCTCGTTGGTCGTCAGCTCTGCCGAAACCACGTTGTTGGCGTTCGATGGGTCGAGGATGGCCCGCCCGACGAACAACTGCTCGAAATAGCCGAGCGCCGCCCAGACATTGTCCGCCAGCTCGCCCAGCGGCCGCCGGCGCAGCGCTGCGATGGTGGAAAGCTCGAGGTAGAAGCTCGGAAAATCGAGCGCGTGCTGGTCGCGCCAGAGTTTCAGCACGCGGATCTCCTCGCGCCGTCCGCTCTCGATCACATCGAGCACGTGGTGGTTGAGGTTGGTCTTCATCGCCGCATTGCGGCGTGTGGAGTAGATTTCCTGGATGTCGTTGTGCAGCGACTCGCGCTTGCCCGGCACGATATCGACCGTCGCCCCTTCGATGTGGAGGCCGATCGAGACCGCGCGCCGCTCCAGCGTAAAGCCGTTGCGCTCGAGATGCTGCCACAGCGACTCGTAAATCTGGCGGGTGAGAAACGGCGTCTGCGGACTGAGCGATACGACGAAATCAATACTGATCCCGGATTGGTTGGCCGTGCCTTTTTCGTAGGCCCCACTGGGGTAGACTTCCAGTAGATAGCGCCCGGCCCACGCCTCGCACAGCGCCTGCACATGCGCCTCGAGGCCCCGCAGCGGTGCAGAAGTGCCGGTATCAACGGCTTCCCGCTGCAGGATGGCGCGGAGGTAGTCGGAAGGCGACACGGAACTCACCACGAAACTCATGGTGAGGTTTTACTAAATTGCGCGCATAGGCGCCAGTATATCGGGGCGCCGTCCGGTTCGATGGTTAGGCGTTAAAGTTAATCCGGACCCGCCCCTGAGATCAGTCCGTACTGGGGGCAGCCAGCCCTCCGGCATCCACCGCTGCGGCGCTTGCAGCCGGTCTTCAGGAGCATTGCGGGCCGGCAGGGCTGTGGATAATTTCGCTTCAACTCACTGTAACTTATGTTATATCCGCTTGGTGCGGCTGTGGATAAGTATCCCTTGGGAGGGAATTTGGTATGCTCACAACGATCGCATTGCGCCTGTGGTTCTTCGTGCTGGTCGCCACCGCGCTGATCCTCCCCTTCGCTGCGGCGATGGGCAAGCTCTGACGCCACGCGCGCTTGGCGCTGCTGCCCTCTTCACCGGCGCCGAAAAGCAAAAGGCCTCCCGACGGGAGGCCTTTTTCGCATCAGCAGATTTGGTGCCCTGGAGAGGACTCGAACCTCCACGTCGCTAAACACACGGACCTGAACCGTGCGCGTCTACCAATTCCGCCACCAGGGCAAACCGATGGGCGCCGCTACGTAGGTGAAGGGGCACGGCGTGTCAATCGTGGTTGAGCCGATGGCGTACGATTTGCGTGGGATCGCCGCCGCCAGGCCGACCGATCAGTGTGCCGTGCAGGCGTGAGGAACACCTGGTACTGCTCGTGATAACCCTGACACCAACTGTCAGGGTGCCCGTGCTAGAAACGGAACATGCGAGCCAGCCGCCTTCTCACCATCCTGATGATCCTGCAGACGCGGGGCCGGACCAGTGCCGAGACGCTGGCGGGTGAGCTCGAGGTGTCTGTCCGCACCGTCTATCGCGATATCGACCAGTTGAGCGCCGCAGGGGTGCCGGTCTATGCGGAGACCGGCAGAAATGGCGGGTTCGCCCTGCTCGATGGCTGGAAGACGCGGCTCAACGGTCTGACTGCGCCCGAAGCGCGGGCGCTGTTCTTTTCCGGGCTGCCGGGGCCGGCAGGCGAACTGGGTCTCGGAGACGAGGCGGCAACGGCTGAACTGAAGCTGCTGGCGGCACTGCCCGCCGACTGGCAGGCCGAGGCGCGCCGGATGAGCTCGCGGTTCCATCTCGACCCGCGCGGCTGGTTCCAGCCGGGACACAAGCCGGAGTTCCTCAAGGTGGTCGCCGAAGCGGTGTGGCGCGAGGCCCGCATCGCCATGCGGTACCAGAGCTGGAAGGACATTCGCGACCGGGTGATCGAGCCGCTTGGCCTCGTGCTGAAAGGCGGTGTCTGGTACGTGGTGGCGCAGCGCGAGGGCATGGTGCGAACCTACAAGCTGTCGCAGATCATCAGCGTCGAGCCGACCGGCGAGACCTTCGTGCGGCCAAGGGATTTCGACCTGCCCCGCTACTGGGAAGAAGCGACCAGGCAGTTCGAACGCGATATCTATGTCGGGACGGCGCGGGTGCGGGCCAACGCCGCTGGCCGCCGCAAGCTGCGCGATATGAGCGAAACGCTGAAGCGCACCATCGAGGAGCTCCCGCCGATGACCGACCCGCTTGAGTGGACCGAGTTCGACATTCCTGCGGAGGAGCCGGCCTGGGCCAGCCACGAACTGACGCGGCTGGGGGATGACGTGGAGGTGCTGGCTCCGCCCGAACTGCGGGCACTTATGGTCGGGCATGTGACGACGTTGGCTCGCCGCTACGGCCTCGTCGTAAAGTAGCAGTGGGGCGCCTCGGCTTTGACATCCTCCATGCGGCTAAGTAACCAATCGGTTCAGAGGAGACGATCATGGCACGACTCGACGACGACCGGCTTTTCGATGCCGAGCCGAAGGCCCGAGGGATGGCGCGCGCCCTTTACGCCGGCATCAGGGACTTGCCGCTGGTCTCGCCGCACGGCCACACCGAGCCGCGCTGGTACGCGGAGAACGCGCCGTTTCCCGATCCGGCGCAGTTGCTCATTGTCCCCGACCACTACGTTTTCCGCATGCTGTTCAGCCAGGGCATCCGCCTCGAGGACCTGGGCGTGCCGACGACCGACGGATCGGTGGTGGAAACCGATGGCCGCACGATCTGGCGGCTGTTCGCAAGGCACTACCACCTGTTTCGCGGCACCCCGACCCGCATGTGGTTCGACCACACCCTGTCGACCCTGTTCGGCGTAAGCGAGCGCCTAAGCGAGGCGAACGCCGACGCGATCTACGACCGGATCGCCGCGCTGCTCGAAACCGACGCCTTCCGGCCGCGCGCCCTGTTCGAGCGCTTCAACCTCGAAGTGATCTCGACCACCGATGCCGCCAACGACGACCTGAAGTGGCACCGGATGATCCGCGAGAGCGGCTGGAAGGGTCGCGTCGTTCCGGCCTATCGCCCGGATTCTGTGGTCGATCCGGATTTCGCCGGGTTTGCCACCAACCTCGACACGCTGGGCCAGATCACCGGCGAGGATACCGGGCACTTCGCGGGATATCTCGCGGCACATCGCCAGCGCCGCGCCTATTTCAAGGCGTTCGGAGCGACCTCCTCGGACCACGGCCACCCCACCGCGGAGACGGCGAACCTCAACCCCAAGGAGGCCGGGGCGCTGTTCGACAAGGTGCGGACGGGCAAGGCCGATGGGCGCGAGCGGGCGCTGTTCCGGGCGCAGATGCTGACCGAGATGGCGCGGATGTCGATCGACGACGGGCTGGTGCTGCAGATCCACCCCGGGTCCTGGCGCAACCATTCGCCCGGCATGCTGGCAAGGTTCGGCCGCGACAAGGGCTTCGACATTCCGACCCGTACCGACTATGTCGGCGCGCTGAAACCGATGCTCGATGCGGTGGGCACCGAGCCGGGCCTGTCGATCATTCTCTTCACCCTCGATGAATCGAGCTATGCCCGCGAACTGGCGCCGCTGGCCGGCGTCTATCCGTCGCTGAAGCTGGGGCCGCCCTGGTGGTTTCACGACAGCCCGGAGGGCATGCGCCGGTTCCGCGAGATGGCGACCGAGACCGCCGGCTTCTACAACACCGTCGGCTTCAACGACGACACCCGCGCCTTCCCCTCGATCCCGGCCCGCCACGACGTTGCCCGCCGCATCGATTGCGCCTTCCTCGCCCGCCTCGTCACCGAGCATCGGCTCGATGAGGACGAAGCGCACGACGTCGCCAAAGACCTCGCCTACAACCTCGTGAAGAAGGCCTACAAACTATGAGCACCCCCAAGGTTTTCGCCCAGCCCTGCGATGGCAAGGTTACCCAGCTCAATGGGTCCTCCCGCCGCGTGATCCTCGACCTGCCCGAACTGATGCTGGTGGAGTTCACTTTCGTCGAGGGCGGGGTCGGCGCCCTGCATTCCCATCCGCACCTGCAGACCAGCTACGTCGCCGAGGGCGTGTTCGAGGTGACGATCGACGGCGTGACCGAGACGATCGGGGCCGGTGGTGCCTACATCGTGCCGAGCGGGATCGTCCATGGCGTGAAGGCCGTGACGGCCGGCAAACTCATCGACAGCTTCACGCCGCGGCGCGACGATTTTATGTAAGTACGCTTCGGAGTTTATCGGTCGTCCACAGGATTCGTCCGGCCGCCGATTTGTGATCGCCCGAACCAATTGTGATTGATCCATACGTTGCCCGACTCGTTGGCGTTGCGAAATTACGTAGCAGCTGAGTCTCGGGAGCAGGCGGATTGACCGAACATTATCGCGGCCACACCATTCAGGTCACCAGAACCGGGTGCTGGGATGCCGTCATCGTCGAGGCCATGACCGGAATCGTCCTGCCCACCAAGGCGACTGCCCAATTGCATGAAGGCCGTTCAGTGGCGGTGGCGCGGGCGTGCGAACTGATCGATCTCTACGCTGGTTCGGTCTCGCGCCAGGCCTCCCGGGCGGCCTGAACCGGGCGAAAACGCTCCGCCCGGCCATCCGACATTCAGCGCAAGGCGCTATTCGACTGCCACTTCGAGCCGCTCGCCGGCTGTAACGGAGATCGGCCGTTCCGTCGCGTCGCCCTCGGCCGGCGTGGCCACGATCACGTAGTCACCTTCCGCTAGAGTGGTTTGCAACTCGCCGCCATAGCCGTAGGTGAACGACTTGCGGTTGCCCTGGATGTCCTTGGTCGCACCGAACACCTCCAGTTTCTCGGCGCCGGGGGCCGTTACAGCCACCACGCCGGCACCCAGCACCGCGTTGACTTCCGTGCGCTCGCCGGACGTGACCGCAAAGGGCGTCTCGAGCGCCGCGCCGCCGATGGTGGAAACGAGCACATAGTCGCCCGGCGGCAACTCGAAGCTCGCATCGGCGCCATAGGCGTAGGTCAGGCGCTCGCGGTTGCCCTGGATGTCCTTTTTCGCCTCGAGCACTTCCATGAACAGGTCGCTGTCTTCGACCTTCATGCCTTCGATATAGTAGGCATTGACCGCTGCGACGCCGACACCGACGACGATGTCCCGGCTTACCGTCTCGCTTGCCTTGACGACGACCGCGTCGGTTGCGGTGCCTGAGCCGAGGGTGACGGTGACGCTGGTCTCGCCAGCGGGGACCCACAGCGCGGTGACGCCATAACTGGTCGTGCTGTCGCCGCCCGGGAACTCGGTGAAGACAGCGGCGGCGTCGCTCGGTTCGGCGCCTTCGCTCGGCAACGGGCGACTGACCAGCTTGCCGGCATTGAGCACGAAGAAGGGTGTGGCGACCGCGCCGGCTTCGATGCTGACCGGCATGGCGATGCGGGCGTAGCCGATGCTCGAGCGCACCACGTAGTTGCCGGGTTCAAGGTTGCCCTTGTAGCGCGGGCCGTAGTCGGTGAGCACATACTCGCCTTCGCTGCCATCGGCGTTGGCCTTGTAGATTTCCCAGACGATTTCCGCGTCGTCGTCGATGCTGGTTTCGCCCTCGGCGAGAACCACCTCGGGGACGAAGTTGAACTCGATGGCGGCAGGCTTGGCCGGTGCCGCTGACGGTTCAGGCTCGGCCGGCGCGGTCACTTGGGCGACCGTGCTGGTGAGCGCATCGGTCAGTGCGTCCTCGTCACCCGCTGCGATGTACTTGCCACCGGTATTTTCGGCGAGGCAGGCGACCTGCCGGCCTTCTTCGTCGGTCAGCCCGAAGCCGACCACATGGGTGGTGAAATCGATGCCCTGGCCCTCGAGTGTGCTGGCCAGCGCGCAGGGGTCGGCCTCGCAGGTCTCGAGCCCGTCGGTGATCAGGATCACCGTCGCTTTGTCCTCAGTGTAGTTGAGGCCCTCGGCTGCAAGCTTGACTGATTCAGAGATGGGCGTCTTGCCCTTGGGCGATACCCCGGCCGCCGCCTCGCTGATGGCCTCGGTGGAGCCGGCAGCGGCCGGCACCAGCAGTTCGATATCGTTGCAGTCGCCCTTTTCGCGGTGACCGTAGACCATCAGGCCCAGTTCGAGGTCGTCGGGCACGCCGGCCAGCACCTTGTCGAGGGTCTTGCGCGCAATCGATATCCGCGCCTCGCCGTCGATCTGCGCCCACATGGAGCCCGAGCCATCCAGAATGATGATGGCGCGTTCGGCCGCGGCGGCCGGTGCGGCGAACAGGAACAGGGCGAAAAGCCCGGCGAGCAGAAATCGGATCGGCAACATCATCAAGACCCCCAGGGATGCGTTCAAGCATCAATGGGTAGCGAGCGCTGTCTGAAGCGAAGATGAACCGAAACCGGCGTCGGCATCGAGACGTGCCCCAAACAGAGCGCACCGGGAAGGAGTTTGCTTTCAACCCAACGACGTTGCTGGTTGCCGGCCCAAGTAGTTGTCCTTGCGTAGTTGTGGCAGTGGCGCTGCTTTGCTCCGGGATCGCCCGTAGTGCCCCTCCCTGACCGGCAATGTATTGCGGCCTGTTACCCTGCGACCGGGATAGTCACTGCACCGGAGGGACCAGATCATGCGCAACCTGCGATACGTCGCGGCAACACTCAGCCTGCTGTCCGCCATGCTGGGGGCGAACAGCCTGGCGCAGTCGGCCCTTGAGACCGTTCCCTACACCGGCGTCGACGGGAAACCGACCTGCCTCGCCGATTCCAATGCGGTCAAGATCGATCGGGGGCAAAGCCTGGATGGCACCGGCGACTGGCCGATGGACTGCATCAACTGCATCTCTCACGCCCTGCAGGTGACAGACATCAGCGTCGTCGGTGACACCGGTAAGCCGCCGGCGATGCCGGAGTGGACGCTGCGGCACGTGCTCACCGAGATCGGCAACTGGCGCGGGCCCGGGACCGCCCTGAACGACTTTCTGGGCACCATGCTGGTCGAACAGACGATCAATGGGTTCGAGGTGGAGCCGCGTCCCGATATCCAGACTGTGCTGCTCGATCCCTGGCAGGCAGCAGCCGGAGTCTCCAGTTTCGACGCACTGGTCGACGTGCTGGATGGCGACCAGGGGGCTTCGGCGGCCGATGCCGCCTGGAGCGCCGCGCCGTTCAAGCTGGTGACGATCGGCTATCGCCCCGATCTGGTGCGTGCGGACTTCGAGGCCAGCCGCATCAACGCCGGCGGTGAGGGCCGGCTCATCTTCCAGGCGGTTGGTAGCGACGGGTTCGAGGCGATGCTGCTCATCTTCGAGTACACGCTGCCAGCCCGCAACGAAGCCGAACTCGTCAAATGGACGCAACAATACGACGAACTGCGCCAGTTGCCGTTCGGGCCGGCATACAACGACGCGCTTGCCGCGATCACGCGGCAGTTCACCGACCGGAACCCGGCCTATGCCGTGCCCAACAACGTCACGCTGGGCCAGTTGCGCACCAACGAGTTGCTGGTCGTCAACCGCGACTGGGAGCTGCGCGAATTCCGGATATCGCATGCCGGCAAGCTGGAGCCTGCCGCAGTGCAGATGAATCCCGACCTGCGCTTCAATTCCTCCCCGGATCTGAAGACGCTGCTGAGCTACCTGGCGAGTCCCGAGTTCACCGGCACTTTTCCCAATACGACGATCCCCTGGACCTTCGCGGGCCGTCCGTTCCTCGCGGGGTCGTCGATAACCCCCGTGTCGTTCATCGGCTCGGATACCTGGCTGAGCGGCCAGCCCGGGATCGATCGGGAGCGTTTCGCGTCGACGACCTGCAATGGCTGTCACGGCGGCGATGCGCCGCGTGGCGTCGCCTTCCCCGGCAAGGAAGCGGTGCTCAATCCTGACGGCGCGTTCCAGACTGGCTTCACCCATGTCGATGCCCGTGGGCGGGCCTTCGGCCGACCGAACGACACCATCCTCTCGGACTTCATGTGCCAGTCGGACCTTGTGGCACGCGTGGCGGCGTTCGAGGCGTTCCGCGGCAGCCCGGCATCGATCGCCAACCTGCTGTTCGGCATCGGCCCGGTCGAGGCGTTCGGCGCCGCGGTTTCCGAAGACCGAAAGGCGGGTGCCGCGGTGGTAGCGCGCAACCTCGCCCGCGTTCACTGAGCCCTGGCTCAGCGAAACCGGCGCGCCGCGTCGAGCGCGAGGCCGAGGCCGACGCTGCCGAAGGCGTCGGTCTCGACTGCCTTCGATGCAGGGAACAGCGCGCGCAGCACGTTCGAGACGGCCGGCACCCGGGTCGAGCCGCCGGTAAGGATCAGCGTGCTGATGTCCGCACCGGTGACGCCGGCCGCCTTGACGGTGCCCTCGATGGTCCGCGCGATGGCGCTGGTCGAGCCGTCGATCGCCTGCTGCAGTTCGCGCACGGTCAGGGGGCTGTTGAGCGCCACGTCGCGGGTGACGTAGCGGAACGCGGTGTGCTCGGCTTCGCTGAGCGCGATCTTGGCTTCCTCGACCCTGCCGGCAAGGCGATGACCCTGGCGGTCCTCGACGATGGCCAGCATCATGGCGGCGAGTTCGGGAAACTTCGCTTCGCGCACGGTGGAGCGGAGTTCGGCGATCGACCTGGCGTTGTAGAGCCGGTTGATGCGATGCCAGGTGGCAAGGTCGTAATAGGGCGCCGAGGGCAGCGGCCGCTTGCCGTCGGCCGTTTCGGTGCCGTAGCCGAGCAACGGCATGATCTTTTTCAGCGACAGCAGCCGGTCGAAATCGGTGCCACCCACGTGCACGCCGGCCGTGGCGAGGATGTCCGCCTTGCGATCGCTGGCCCGGGCCCGCTGCGGTGAAACTCGGATCACCGTGAAGTCGGAGGTGCCGCCGCCGATATCGGCGACCAGCGCCAGCTCTTCCCCGGTGACTTGCTGTTCGTAGTCGAGCGCCGCGGCGATCGGCTCGAATTGGAACTCGACATGCCTGTAGCCCTGTGACCGGACGGCCGCTTCGAGCTGGCGCTGCGCCAGCGCGTCGGCCTCGTCGTCGTCATCGACGAAGCGCACTGGCCGGCCGCAGACGATATCGTCGACCCCTTCGCCCAGGCTTGCCTCGGCCCGGGACTTCAGTTCGGCGACGAAGAACCCCAGGATATCGGAGAAGGCGATGGTCTGGCGTTTGACCCGCGTCGTGTCGGCGAACAGCGGGGTGCCCAGCACGCTCTTGATCGAGCGCATCAACCGCCCGTCGCCGCCCGTCACGTACTCGTTCATCGCCTGCCGGCCGAAGAACACCGTGTCGGTCTCGAACGAGAAGAAGATCGCCGACGGGATGGTCGGCTTGCCGTCTTCGAGCGGCAGCAGCCGCGCCGGGCCGTTGCCCGCCGATACCGCGAAGGTGGAATTGGAGGTGCCGAAATCCATGCCGCAATGGTTTCGCGTCATCGTCTGTCTCGCTGATCGAAGGGGCAAAACGACAGCGGCCGCCCCTCAGGGCGGCCGCCTCGGCTTTGGGAGCGGGCCTTCTAGGGACCCGCGCCCGGCCCGTCAATAGCGGGACGGCTTCAGCCGCCGAAGCAGCGGGCGCATCTGGCGCCGAAGCAGCGGGCGCATCGGGCGCCGAAGCAGCGGGCGCGTCAGGCGCCGAAGAACGTGGAGGGCAGGATGCCGATCAGCATGGCGAAGGAGCGCACCACTTCGAGCGGCACGTTGGTGCCGGTCAGGCTGCCGGAGGCATCGACCGTCATCGGAGTGCTGATCTTTTCCCCGTCTACGTCGACCTGCACCATGTTGGAGTTCTTCATGATGATCTGGCCGGTGATGCCGTCGACGGTGGCGAAGAGATCGGCATTGGCATCCGCCGATGCGAACAGCGCGTCGTCGCCGACCAATTCGGTCGAGGGCAGGGTGAGCGTCACGTCATACTGTGTCTGGCCTTCGACGCCGGCCGTGTCGGTGAAGGGCATGTTGCCCTTGAGCTCATAGGTCTTGCCGTCGCACTCGGCATTCAGCGACATGAACCACGAGTAGGTCTGGTAGGCGAAGACCATGTTGCCCGACCAGGTGCAGCCCTTGTCCGACGGCAGGCCGGCGCCCGGGATGTAGAGCCGGTTGAGGTCGACCGTATCAACCGCGCCGTTGATCGGGCCGGTCGTGTCGCCGGTCACCTTCTTGAGCACCGCCTCGGTCAGGCCGGCCGCGCCGCTGGAAGAAAGTTCGGGCTTGAGGTTCAGAGTACCGCCGAACTGCTTGGAGTCGGCGGGCACCTTGCCTACTGCGAGGTAGTTGATGCCGAGTGCCTTGGCATCGGTATAGCCATCGGCGGCAACGGTATACTGGCCCGTGAACTGGGTGCGCGGCAGCTTCTGCTGATTGGCCGGGTTGACGATCGCCCCGTTTCCGCCAACGGCGCAGACCTTGTCGCGGCGCACGATCAGCAGCTCGGTGCGGCCGGCGGTGCAATCGACCGTGACGTTCGAGACGACCTGCGCGTCGCTGATCGTGACCTCGAAATGGTCCTGCTTCTTGCTGTCCCTGAGGGTCGGCATGTCGGCGATGGTGGCAAATGTCACCGTCGCTGGCGGTGCCGTCTGCGCGGCCGCAATCGAAGTGAGGCCAAGCACGGCCACGCCGGCTAGCACGAGTGATTTCATGTCGGTTCTCCCAAGGGATCAGGCGTTGATATCGCTGAACAAGGCGCGCGCGATATCCGGTGCCAAATACTTGAGTCCCGCCTGGCCGCCCGGATCCGCGAGGTCATGACAGGGTGCACATCGATCCCTGAACACGGGCTGAATGGGTTAGCGTAAGACTTGGTGAAGTTCGACTTTCAATATCGATGCATCGGCCGGCCGCAGATCAGGCGGCGAGGATCGTTCTGAGGGCGGTGACGACCTCGTTGCCGCGATTGTCCGCTGCGCCTTCCATGCGGTTGGTCAGGTAGGCGAAGCCGACGTCGTGCACCGGGTCGGCGAATGCAACCTGTCCGCCGGCGCCGTCATGGCCGAAGCTGCGCGATGTCAGCAGTCGCCGGGCGTCGGCGTCGAGCATGAAACCCATGCCCCACCGGTAGTAGGGCGGCGGGCTCGGCCAGACACCCGGCCCGCCGGACTGCTCGCGTGTGGCGCGCTCGATCACCGCAGCGCCGACCAGCCGGATGCCCTCCGTCTCGGTGACGGCCGCCGACCAGATCGTGGCAAGGCCATCGGCGGTCGCAATCCCACCTGCGCCGGGGATCTCGGCAGCGTGGAGGCGCGGATCGTTGAAGCCGCCGGTCTCGGTGACGAGCGTCGGTGGCAGGGCGTCGCCAAGGGTGGTCGCCAGCAACGGCCAGTTCGGCTCGGGCGGCGGCGGGAGGTTGGCCACGGGCTGGCCCGGATAGGTGACGAGGTGCGTGACCTTCGGTTCGAGCTCCCCCGGCAGGCCGACATGCGCCGATGCGCCGAGCGGACCGGCGATCTCCTCGCGGAAATGTGCCCCCGGGGACCGTCCGGTGACACGGCGGATGATCTCGCCGGAGAGCCAGCCATGGGTCAGCGCGTGGTAGGCGTAGCCCGAGTCGGGCGGAAAGATCGGCTCCTGCGCGGCAAGCGCGGCGGTGACGAAGTCCCAGTCCAGCATCCGTTCGGTGCTGAGGCTGACCCGCGGTGCCAGCAGTCCGGCCCGATGCGACAGCGCTTCGCGCACGGTAATCCGCGCCTTGCCGGCTGCGGCGAATTCCGGCCAGTAGCGGGCAACCGGCGCATCGTAGTCGATGAGGCCCTGCTCGACGAGCCGCGCGATGGCCAGCGACATCAGTCCCTTGGTGCAGGAAAAGATGACACTGAGCGTGTCATCCGACCACGGTCGGCCGTTGCGGCTGTCGGCGATGCCGCCCCATAGCCGGGCGACATACTCACCTCGGTAGCGGATCGCCAGCGCGGCGCCCATGTCGGGTCGGCCGGAAAAGCCGCGCTCGAATGCTGCGGCGACTGCCTCGAACCCGGGCGCCACCGTGCCATGAACCACCACCATCGCCTGCTCCTCTGCCTGTGCATGCAGTGGTGCCGTATCGGGCGGGCGAAGACGAGTGCGTCAAAGGACTAATCCGTCCCGGAAACACAAAACCCCGGCCGGAGCCGGGGTTTTTGTAGGGGATTGGTGGAGCAAAAC
>CAIMLX010000193.1 GCA_903842455.1 uncultured Hyphomicrobiales bacterium
CCCGCAGAGGTCGTCACTGCTTCGGTGACCGCGTTCGAGCGGGCGGCGGATCGCCTGCTGGCCGCTGGGCCGGGTCCGGTGGCCATCGACCCCATTCTCAATCGCGCGACTGGCGATGTAATCGCGGATGTCACTTTTGGCGATCACGGCCTCGACATCGAGAACACTGTCGAAGACTTGCGCAACGTCCTGCGCTTCGGCTCGCAGTTGACCTGGAATATTGGTAGCCTGTCCACGCCGGATGATGAGAATGAAAGACGGATTGCCGACGCCTCCCGGGCCAGGCTCGCACAATCGATCACCGCAGCGCTAGAGCGGTCGGGGGCCATGGTCGGCGCGTCCGGCCTGCTCAAGAGCATTTTCGAGGTGGAGATCGAGGGATCTGACCCGGTGGCGGAGGTGGCAGCGTTGCTGTTTGCCGGTTTGGACACTTCGGCGGCAGCAATGGTCTGGGGATTGTTCCTGCTCGCAAATTCTCCCGACCTGCAGAAGCATCTGCGGCAGCAAGTGCGTGGCGTCCTTGGAAACGTTCCGCCTTCACTGGAAATGCTGCAGCAGATCCCCGATCTTGCGGCATTCAGGGACGAGGTAATGCGCATTTTCCCACCGGTTCCGATGCTGGGTCGTATATCCGTGGCGGCCGACACCGTTGATGGCGTTGAGATAGAACCCGGCCAGCGGCTGATGCTGTCCATTGTAGGACTGCACCATGACCCACAGACATTCCCACGTCCGGGCCAGGTACAACTCTCGCGCTACAAGTCCGGCCGGCTTGACGGCGCAGCCGCCCAGAGCCACATGCCCTTCGGGGGCGGAAAACGCATATGCGCCGGCGTGCGCATTGGGAACGTCGAACTGTTGACCGCCTTCGCGGTGCTGCTCAACCGGGTCGAGGTCAAGCTCGCTGATCTCTCCCCACTGAAATTCGAGTGGACCGCGAGCCTGCGCCGACGCGGAGGGCAGCGGCTGATGATCGCGGCGGCCCGCTAGCCCGATGCGCATATTGTTCTTTTCCGCGAACTGCGTTGTCGATCCGTCGAGTGGTGCTGCCATATCGATGAGGACCATTCTCAACGAACTTGGCCGGCAGGGCCACGTCGCGGCGTCTTTCGGTGGCACGATCTTCGATGTCCCACCGGCAAGCTCCAGCGGTGCTGCCCTCGAGGGCCTTGGTGCCCGGCCAATCTCCTCGGATGATCCTGTCGGGTCTGCGTGGCTAATTGCCGACGAGAACGCTACGCACCATGTCGTCCCGATGGCGCACCTGAAACGCTTTAATCAAAGCCGCAGCGACGAAGAGCGGATAGCGAAGCTTGGGGTAGCCTTTGTCAGGGAGTTCCGCCCGGACATCTTCATCACTTACGGCGCGGGGCTGTGCGAGAAGCTCGTGACAGAAGCGGCGCGCGGCGCTGGGGTCAAGACGGTGTTTTATCTTGCCAATCCCGGATACAAGCGGCTTGCTAGCTTCGACCACATTGATCAGGTCGTGACCGATACGCAAGCGACCACGGAACTGTACCGGGAGCGACTGGGCTTGCAGGCCGTGCCGATCGGCAAGTTTGTTGCGCCGCCCGCCCTACCCGACGAATCCGGTCCACGGGATCGGGTCACCTTCGTCAATCCCGCCCCGGAAAAAGGCGTGACCCTGTTCTATCGCATTGCCGAACTCGCTGCCCGCGTTGCCCCGCAACTCAAGTTCCTTGTCGTTGAAAGCCGGGCAACCCTGGCGGCGGCGACCCAACGGACTGGCATGACCTTCACCCGGTTCAACAATGTTGAGACGGTCGGAATGCAGAAGCAGATGGGGTGGGTCTTCGCGCGCACCAGAATTCTTCTACTGCCTTCGCTCTGGCATGAGAGTGGCTCCCGGGTTGCCATCGAGGCGGCGTCCCTCGGCATTCCGATGGTGGTCAGTGACAGGGGCGGGATTCCGGAAGTGCTGCGCGGCGCAGGCTTGCAGATTTCTCCGCCCCTCCCCCTGATCGAGAACCACTGGCTCATTCCGCCCCCGACAGCGGCAATCCCCTGGGTGGAAGCGCTGCGTAGTCTCGACGAGGACCCGGCCTACTATGCCGAGCATTCTGCGGCAGCCCGCGCCTCCTGGCAGGCGCACGACCCGGTCATCCGGACGCGTGAACTCGCGCATCTTTTTGAAGCGATCCTTGCGCGCCATGCCTGATCCCGCCGATCTTCGGGTTGTCTCGGAGCAATTGCTGCTGCAGTTCGGACCGGACTGGCTTCCGGTGCATGTGCGCACCTTCCTGCCCGCCGGAGTGCCGGAGCAGACCTTGCTGTGCTTCCACGGGTTCATCGGCAATGGCCTCGACTTTGCCGAACTGGCCCCGGTGCTGGCGCATCGCGGCATCAGGGTCATCTGCCCGGACATGATAGGCCGGGGCGATTCCGGCCGGTTCGATGAGCCACGTCGCTATGATCTGCGCACGGTCGTCGCAGGTGCCGCCCTCGTACTCGAGCGGTATGCGGATAGCCCCATTCGGATACTGGGACTGCACTGGGGTGCCATCATTGCCGCGGTGGCGCTCCAACAGAGCCGGCGAAAGACAGACCTTTTCATCGCCTGCGGCCTGCCGCTGGACTTCGATCCCGGCGAGGATCCCATAGTCCGCTGCGGTGTTGAGCTCTGCCGACAGCCTGTCGGCACGCTGGAAAGCGCCATTGCGGCAATCCAGGCTTCGCCGGAGTTCGGCGGCACGCTGCCAGCGAACCTCGCCGCGACCCGGTTGCGTCACAAGGACGACATGGTCAGTCTCGCTTGCGACCCCGCCATCGCCAGCGCGACCATGCGCCTCGCCGGACGACGATACGACCTGCGCGGGCCTCTGGCGGAGGTTGCTAAGACGGTTGTTCTGCTGAATGACCCTGGGCAAGCCGCCCTGAAGGTGCCGCAAGGTTTTGTCGAGTACCCGGTGCTTGGCAGCCAACTCGTGTCGCGCAACAGCATGCTGTCCGCTCTCGTGACAGGGCTTTTGCTATCGCGCCGATAGAGCGCTTCGAGGAAACGTTGCAGCGCTTTTCTGGTTCAGAAGCGCGACAAGACAGGGAATGAGATCGTCCATTCATCCCTGCGCAGAGCCCTCAACTGCTCCTAGACGAACGGAGGAAACTGGCTTGGGCGCAGGAGGGCGAGAGTAGAAATCGCCACTGGACCGCGGTGCGGCGCAACCCTCTCAAGGTTATTGCAAAGAACCGAGTGTGGCGCTCTTTCAGTCGGCGTTCAAACCGGGCTCTAGCGCAGTCTTGGTGATGGTTACGTTGCGCCGATGACGCCATGGTCGACGGGGCCGTCATCGCCGAGATGCGGCGGATTGTTGGGTCGCCCGAGATTGCCGCGCGGGTGGTTGAGGCACAGCGGCGCGAAGGCGCGCCCATGGACGAGCGAACGATCGTCGCTGCGCTCCATCGCTTCGACGACCTTTGGGATGCGCTGTTCCCGGCAGAGCAGGCACGGATCGTGCGGCTGCTCGTCGACAGGGTCACGGTCGGTCCGACGGGCATGGCAGTCGACCTGCGCAATAACGGCATCACCACGCTGGTCCGGGACTTGGCCGACAGCACGCATCTGGAGGCCGCAGAATGACGCAAACGAACGACACCACCTGAGTGTTCATCCCGCTGACGCAGCGGCGGCGGAACGGTCGGCCCCGCATCCTGCCACCCGAGCCCGAGGCTCATTTCCAG
>CAIMLX010000194.1 GCA_903842455.1 uncultured Hyphomicrobiales bacterium
CTGGCGTTCAACACCGGCTTTCCGAACAAGTTCGACCGCGTGCATGGCCGCACCGGCAGCGAACTGATGGTGCATGGCGACTGCTCGTCGCGCGGCTGCTACGCCATGACCGACGAGGGGATCGCCGAGATCTACGCGCTGGCCCGTGAGACCTTCAAGGGCGGCAACGCCTCGTTCCAGCTGCAGATCTTCCCGTTCCGCATGACGGCCGAGAACCTCGCCAAGAACGCCGAGAGCCCGAACATGAGCTTCTGGAAGAACATCAAGACCGGCTACGACCGTTTCGAGATCGCCCGGATGCCGCCCACCTGGGACGTGTGCAACAAGCAGTACGTGTTCGATGTGCCGGCCGGTTCGTCGCTCGACGCTTCCGCCGCCTGCCCAGCCAATGTCGCCTCGCTGTCGCCCGACTTGCAGGCGAAACAGGCCGCGGACCAGGCAGCAATGGACAAGGCGATGGCGGATCTGGCGGCAAAGGATGCCAAGGCGGCAGCCGAGGCACAGAAGGCGGCCGAGGCCGAAGCCGCCGCCAAGGCGCGGGGCGAGGCGATCGGCAGCTTCATCGGCGGCGTGTTCGGCGGTGGCGACGGGCAGAAGACGATCGATCCCTCGGTCGAGGCTCCGACGCCCGCGCCGCGGCCGGATCGCGCCTGAGCCTGCCATGGCCATCCGGCCGCACCATCTGGTGGTCCTTGCCGTGGCGCTGATCGGGCTGGGCACGGCCGGTCTTGCAGCCTATCGGTATGTTGGCCAGCATCGGCCGGAGGCACGCAGCATTCCAGAACGTCAGGTCTTTGATCGCAGCGCGCTTCATGCCGAACTCGCCGAAGCCGGCTTTGCCCTGGGCGCGCCGGCGCATGTCCGCATCTTCAAGCGCGAAAGCCGGCTGGAACTCTGGCTCGCCCGCTCCGATGGGCGCTACGACCTGTTCAAGGGCTACGACATCTGCACCTGGTCGGGAGAGCTCGGTCCGAAGCTGAAGGAAGGCGACCGGCAGGCGCCCGAGGGCTTCTACCGCGTCGGCCTCAAGCAGCTGAACCCCACCTCGCGCCATCACCTGAGCTTCAACCTCGGCTTCCCCAACGCCTTCGACGCCCAGCACGGCCGCACCGGCTCGGCGCTGATGGTGCATGGCGGCTGCTCGTCGGTAGGCTGCTTCGCCATCACCGACGAAGGCGTCGACGAGGTCTATGCCGTGGTCGAGGCGGCGCTGAAGCAGGGACAGGAGGCGGTGGATGTCGCGGTGTTCCCGTTCCGCCTGACCGCGACGGCGCTGGCCGAACACGGCAGCAGCCCGTGGCTCAGTTTCTGGCGTAACCTCAAGCAGGGCCACGACCTGTTCGAGGCCCACTCCACCCCGCCCAGCGTCGGTGCGTGCCAGGGCGAATACCGCTTCGGTCCCGCCGCGGAGGATGCGCAATGCGCCGCTATCGCCGCCTGGTCCTGATCGACCGCGTCATCCCCTTCCTCGCGGCCTTTGTCGGGCTGATCGCGCTGGCCGGTGCCGTCACCGTGCAGCTCGGTTCCCAGGTGCGCACGCAGGCGGTCACCGCCGAGATCGCTGCCATGCGGGCCTCGATCGATGCCCTCGTCCAGGGCACGGCCTCGTTGCCCACGTCCGGTGCCGAGGATGGCACCGCCGAGGGACTGCTGGCGCTGCAGGACCGGATGGACCAGCTCGAGACCGACTGGCAGGCTCAGAAGGAACTGGCCCTGACCTTGCCGGCCACCCCCGCTGCACTGGACGCGGCCCCCGACGACGAGCCGGCGCAGGCGGCGGCGATCGACCCGGACCTGCCGACCACCGACTGCATCCCGCTCGGCACCCGCTTCATGGTGACCCCGAACGAGACCTATCCGCTCTGCCAGTCGCGCGAGCAGGTGCAGGTGGGGATGATCACCGCCGACACCGTCGACGTGGTCGGCGCCGGCACCATCGTCGAAACCGGCTTCGGCGCGCTTGCCGGCACCACCTGCACCATCATGGTGTTTTCCGCCGACTCGGCCGGGTTCGCCGAGATGCGGGTGAGCTGCACCTGAATTCTGCCTTGCTGCGACACGCCCCTACTGGCGGCGCGCCCGGCTTCTGACTAGAGCTTGTTCACCTCCAGCCAAGCTGCACTCCCCCCCGTGTCCGCACCCACAGTCATGTCCGCCAATGCGTCGCTCAAGGGCATGGCCCTCGGGGTCGCCGCCTATTCCACCTTCGCCGTGCACGATGCGCTGGTCAAAGGGGTGATCCACGACCTGCCGGTGGTGCAGATCCTGTTCGTGCGCTCGGTAGTGGTGACGCTGATCTGCCTCGCCATCGGCCGGATGGGGGTGGTTCACGGCCTCGTCCGATCCACCAACAAGCCGATGCTCATCCTGCGCGGCGTGCTGACGCTCGCCGCCTGGTGCATGTTCTATCCGGCCGGCAAGGAACTGCAGCTTGCCGAGATGACGACGCTCTACTACGTCGCCCCGGTGATCACCGTGGTGCTGGCGGTGGTGTTCCTCAAGGAGCGCCTGACGCTGGCGCGAGTTGGCGCCTCGGCCATCGGCTTTTTCGGCGTCGTGGTGGCGATGAACCCGGCGGGCATCACCATCGGCATCCCGGCGCTGATGGCGCTCGGCGCGGCCTTCCTCTGGTCGGTGGCGATGATCGTCATGCGCACCGTGTCGAAGACCGAGAGCTCGCTGGTCCTCGTGTTCTCGATGAACCTGTTCTACGTCGTGGTGCTCGCCGGCTTTGCGTTGCCCTTCTGGGTGCCGATGGATGCCCGCGAGATCGGCCTCGTGGTTCTCACCGGGGTGCTCGGCGTTGCGGCGCAATATGCGCTGATCGATGCGGCCCGGCTTGTCCCGGCCAGCGTGCTCGGCACGGTCGAATACTCGGCGCTCTGCTGGAGCTTCATCTTCGGCTTCCTGTTCTACGCCGAGCAGCCCGCGCCACTGGTCTACGCGGGAGCAGCCCTCGTGGTCGCCGCGGGCATCATCCTCGCCATCAACGAACGCCGCCGCAGTCTGCCGCCGCGGACTCCCGAACCGATCAGGGCGCCTGCCAGCCGTTGAACAGCGGCGCCGTGGAGGGTTTGGGATCGGCGACGAGATAGGCCGACACCGACGGCATGCGGTCGGTGCCGTTGGGGCGCACAACGGGCTCCAGCGGCGTGACGCTGTCGTAGTAGAGCTCCGCAACCGAGGCCGGGCCGAGGAAGATTGCCTTGTCGTCCGCCATTTCAGGCGTGGCCGACGCAAAGCCGTTCCAGCGCCGCCACAGTCCGTACTCGGCGTCGTAACCCGGGTTGTTCAGGTTGAACACCGGAGCATTCACGCCAAGCTCCAGCTTCAGGTAGCCGGGGTGGAAGTAGCGGTCGGTGACGATGTAGCTCGCGCCGTTATCGACCCGCAGCTGCTCAAAGCCTCGCGCCGCCTCAGGCCAGCCGCGGAACGGCCGCCCCGGATCGGGCAGGGTGGCAGCCACCGACAGCGGCAGGCTGAGCACAAGGTAGTAGCCGCAGGTGACCAGCAGCCCCAGCGCGATCGCCGTCCCGGCGAGGGCGCCACGCCACCAGCGCAGCGGCGACGCCATGGCGAGGCCGGCTGCCAGCGCCACGAAATAGGTCATCGGCCCGACCCAGTGCAGTCCGACCTCGTCGCCTTGGGAAAAGTAGGCCAGGAAAATCGCGAAGGGTGCGATCGACAGCCAAAGCCTGCGGTGCGGACCGCGCACCAGCGACACCAGCGCCAGCATCACGATCGGCGGTGAGGAGATCAGCAGCGTGCTGACGATGTAGGTCTGCAGGCTCTCGGCCGGGGTTATCTCCAGCCCGTCGCGCATGGTCTGCATCATCAGCGAGGGCCACCCGTTGGCGGCGTTCCACAGCAGGACCGGGGAGATTGTCGCGGCGGCGGCCAGCAGCGCGAGCCATGGCCAAGGCGTCAGGTACCAGCGCCGTATGGACGGCTCTGCCAGCGTTCAGGCGAACAATCCCAAGGCAAGCAGCAGCGCGATGTATTTCGAGGCCCCTGCCACTCCGATCATCACCCCGGCCAGCAGCCACCAGGCCGGCGCACCGCCGCGATACACCACCACCAGCTCGTAGAACGCGACCAGCCAGGCCAGTACCATCGGCGCGTCGGGCCAGGCCACGAAGCTCAGCACCATGATGCCGGTCAGGTTGGCGAAGATCGCCGCCCATGCCGCCACCCGATCATCGCCGGTGAGCCGGTGCGCTATCGCCCAGACCGTGAGGACGCACAGCGTGGCCGATAGCGACGGCATCAGCCTGATCCCGAGCGGCGTATCGCCGAAAATCAGTGTCCCCGCCCGCACGAACCAGGCAATCAGCGGCGGGTGGTCGAAGTAGCCCAACTGCAGGTTCGTCGACCACTGCCAGTAATAGGCCTCATCGAAAAACAGCGGGCCATTGCTGCCGGCCAGCAGGCGGAACGCCAGCAGGAAAACACTGAGGGCAGCCGCAAATGTGGTCAGCCCCCGGGCCGGTTGCCCGGCCCGTTCCTCGTTAAACGCTTCAGCCGCTGCTGTCGCCACGGCCTAAAACGCTCCGTGGCAGTGGTTGGACTGCCCAGCTGCAAGAATTGCTGCAAAATCAATATGATAATCTGTGGTGATTCTGGATGCCCGCCGTTCGCCCATGTCTGCCGTCGTTAGTCAGTTGCCGTTTTTTGCGCCCCAGGGTGTTTGCCACTGACTGTCGTCAAGGCCATCGAGGTACTCAACGATATTCACGCAGACGGCATACTTGGTTCCACCTTTTCCGACAATCGCCATGACCTTCATCGAACTCGGAATGGCTGAACTTTCAGCCGTAACGTAGTAGCCACCCATCTTCTCGATGCCAGCCCATTGTTGCTCAGCGTCGAGCCTGTCGATAGCGGCTCCAACGAGTTCGAGCATGGTTTCGGTCATGTGCAAGACCATATCCGTCTCCTCGTCAGGGGTCTCGCTCCTCAGTGGAGCCAGTCTTTCGCTGGATTGTAAACCGTCGCGATGCAGAGGCTGGAGGCAAGTTGCAGGGCGTTCGTTTCCTCATGCAAACTGTGAACCCAACCGGGCGCGGGTGCGACTGCTGATGCCAGGCTCCCGCTGACGATGCCGCTCGCCTAAAGGACTTCGCGGTCCCCCAAGGCAGTTCGATGCCCTGCGTCTCCGCCTCTCCATACAGTCACCAGACTGCGCTCCAGTCGCAAGTCAGGATAAGGGGTGACACTCCTTCCAGCCGAGATCAATCAGCTAGATCCATCGGTCGTCAGGTGGATTTTCGTGGTCGATGCGATGGTACTGGCGGAAAATATTCCGCTGCCCGTGTGCGAAGAATGCAATCGCCGCACTGACCATCACGGAGGGAAGCGCCAGCATCAGTCGGCGAATACGGTCTTTCCATGATCGTCGTTGCGAAACACTGAGATCAGGGACCGAGATATTCGGCATGGCACCGCCCCTCAACCCTATCGTCCCACAACCATCACGCGATGTTACTGCTTGCGCACCCCCCATTTGTGGGCGCCAGGGCGATGTTGCCGGGGTCCACACACGACGGTCGGAAAACCAGGTCGCCTTGCTGTCACAGGAGGACCGTCAGGTTCGCAGGAATGGATGACATGACCGACAGCAAGGATCGGCGCGACGACGACGTACCAACCGGATCGGAGGCTTTCACCGGAGTTCCGAAACCAAGTTGGCCAACTCGGCTTTGTTGGTGACGTTGAGCTTGTCGTAGACGACCTTGAGCGACGACCGAACCGTATTTTCTTTCAGCCCAAGGACGGCCGCCGTCTCGCGAGCGGTTCTCCCATTCGCCATTTCTGTCGCGATCCGCGATTCAGCGGGGGTCAGCCCCAGTAGGGTCAAATCCAGCGCGGTGTTGGTTGTGCTCGCCGTCGAGCTCAGCAACAGCAGGGCACAAGGCGTCCCCTGCCAGCCGCCCCGGTAGTTCGCCGCCTGCACGATCAGGGTTTCCTCCGGAGATGGATGGAGCACCAGACGGCGTGGAGTGCCGTCGCCACGGGCATGTGCAGCTTCACCGATGAGGTTCATCAGCTTTTGCTGGTCAACGTGAGTTGACGCCTGGACCCGCTCACCTCGCAACAGGGGCGTCAGTGTCCGACGACCTTGCGTCGTGATGGACAAGACGCTCCCGTCCTCAGCGACCACTGCCGCCGCCTTGCCCAAGTCGGAGAGGACCTGAAGGATGGCCGAGTGTGCCGCGTCCGAGGCAGTGACGATCTCGGTGCTGGCAACGGCGCGAGGGCGGCTGAAGTGCAGCGGGGCCCCCGATACATAGCTCGCGCCAGTCACGCGCAGCGGCGTCAGCTGCTGAAGTACTGGCGGTGCGTCGGGCCGAATATCGACGGCGGCGGTCGAGCACGGGAACAGCCGGGCAGCAAATGCGAGGGAGTACGTCGTGAGCCCGCCCGCTCGTTCTCCGTAATACTGATGCGTACCCATGGTCAGGGGTAGCTGATCATTCAACCGGCGCAGGACGAATTCAACGGCAGTGGAGCCCAGCGGGCCGCCTCTGGCGGTGATAACGTCATCGCAAACGTCAATGTCCGCCCACCCGGTATCAAACCTGAGGCTGTAAGCGCGTGACACTTCAAGGTTGGCGGCGTTGGAGTAGTAGCCTTGTGCGACGAAGATACCGGGCGAGCCGTCCGGTGCATCACGTCCCTTCAGAAACACGCCAACATAGAAGGCCGAACTCGGGGGGAACAGGTTGGAACTGTCCGATAGGTAGAACAGCGCAAATCCGGCACCATCGTCGGCCTGCTCAAGTCCGGGTGGCAGCACCGAACGAAGCGCTACGGGCTCGAAGACCATTTCGACGACAACCAGGCGTGTAGTCTGGAGCAAGTATGGTGCCGGCCTGAAAGGCTCCGCAGGCGCCGCATCACGCTCCGCATATGGATCCACAGCCCAGCTACGCCCCCATTAGTAACCGGTGCCGAAGTTAATCCAGAGCCGCCATCAAGTCTATGTGATCGGTCTGATATCAGGCATCGACGTCGGAAGACGTGCCGGAGCGCTAGAAGGCACGACTGGTCTCACCCGCCAGTTTGGGGAGCGGACCAGAAGTTCGCACAAATCCTTGGCGGGCTGAGGCCGCAGAGCGCTGTTTTTCCGCGCGACTGGCCTACCTGTATCGCCCTGACATTTCGAGTATCACCGCATCTTGGGTGGTCAGGTCGTGCCTAAGCAAGACGTTTTCCAACGTCATGCTCAGGTGCGACAAACATCAGCAGAACCAAGTCGTTAGAACGCGCCGTGGCAGTGCTTGAACTTCTTGCCTGAGCCGCAGGGGCAGGGGGCGTTGCGGGAGACGCCGACCAGCAGCTTGGGGTCGATCTGCCGGAGCGCCGGATCGGCTTCGATCACGTCGCC